>LJDB01000019.1 GCA_001983455.1 Candidatus Epulonipiscium fishelsonii | reverse complement strand
CCGGCTGGAGCTATAGGAAAAGGGAGTCGAGTGTCTTGTACCCCATAATGGTTTGATAGGTATTCTAAGTTTTTGGTAATTTTAAATTAGTGTGTTTTTTTTACTTTTTTTATTAGTTAAATTGTGTTGTGTTTATTTATTTTTTGTGTTAATATTGTTATAAAAAAATATTTGGAGGTTTTCTTTATGGTGCTTGAGAGATGTAAAAAGAATGTTATTTATAAAGAATTTAATGATGCTGATAGGATTAAATATTTTGATTTGACTTCAAATAAGGTTCTTCCAAGGATTGATACTATTGTGATTAATGTATATCTTGATGATTATGATTCAACTTTGTCTAGGCGTTTTGTTTCTTTTTTGGATGATTGTAAAGAACTTGCATCGTCTTGTAAAAAAAGATATTATATTGATGCTTTTGGTTGTTATTGTTTGGGTAGTGGTATAAGTATGTATCCTTATATTTTAAGTAAACTTAATAATGATACTCAGTCTGAAGAATTTAAAATAATGTTTATGAAGACTCAATTTAATCTTGATGCTCCTCCCTGTCAAGTTATTTTTAGTTCTCAATATTTATGGAGTGTTGGTTATGAAGTTGCTATGGAGTCTGCGATTGATTTTTTGTCTTACATACTTGATGGTATTTGTATTGTTGACACTTCGATTTCTAGAGTTGATTATGCTTTTCATACAAATTATATAAAAGATATTGATAATTATTTTTCTAGTTTAAATGAAAGGCAAGTTTCACGTTTTAATTGTTTTCAAAAGTGGGGTACTTTTGAGGGGAGTGGTAAGGATAAAACTAATATGGTTTCTTTTGGAAAGAGGTCTGGTAAAAATGTTTATTTAAGAATATATGATAAGACAGAGGAAATTATATCTTCTGGTAAGAAACCTTTCTTTTTTGAAGTTTGGTATGCTAATAAAATGATTTCTTTGTATGATAAGTTTGTATATGAAGATACTTTTAAGAGTGGTAAGTCTTTTTCGTATACTTATATTTCGAGGCTAAAATTTTATTTGGAATTTGGTAGTGATGATGATTTAAAAAAGGAATGTCGTTTTTATATTGAAAATATTGGTAAGTTAAATTTTGATAAAATTATTGATTTTGCAAATAGTATTACCCCTAAAATAACTGCTATTGTTAATGTTGAATATGAAACAAGGCGTAAATTTTATCACTCAATTGCAGATTTTATGACTAGAATGGAGTGTAATCGTCTTGGTGTTTTAAAAGAATGTTTTCTTGTTTTGGATAATTGCGATGTGATTATTAATTATTTGACAAGTACTACTTTTCGTTTAGTTAAAAGGGATGGTAATAAATTGAAGAAGGATTGTGATTATGATGCTTTTTGGAAGATTTTAAGGAAGGCTAGTTTAGATTGTAAAAAATATGATTCTGTAATTAGGGTTTATTCTCATAATTTTGATATTCATAAATGTATTTTAGATATTTCTAAAAAACTTAGTAATTTATCTTTGTTGCGTTATGGTCAGAATGAAGATAGTTTAATTTCTGATTTAGTATTATTTCATGATATGGTTTGGTATGAATTGGAAGTAAATGTTTTAGCTTATAAGAAGTCTAGGTTTTATGATTATCGTAGATTTTTCCCTGAGAAGGAGTCTTGTGGTATTGATCATAATCGTAGGCGTTCTGCTTATAGCGATTCTTCTTATCAGTGCTCTTTTTTTGATGATAGTTCTATTGTGGGTGTTATGAGCCTTAATTATGAGCTTGAGCAGGCTCTTAATCGTGTGTCTGAACTTGAGGGAGAACTTCAAGATTGTTATAGGCTTAGGAGGCTTTTGCATCCTAATGAAAGTTTGGAGGATTTTGTATCTTCTGGTTATACTGTTAAAGCTTCTTTAGATCATCTTGGTTGGTTGTTTAATAATGATCCTTGTCTTATGGACTATATATATGATTATTTGCAAGATTTTTATTCTAGTTACCGTGAGGAAAGTTATGTTCATATGATGTTTAATTTGCATGATTATTATGCGAGTATTGGTGAATGTCGTAAGGTTATAACTGGAGAGTATGAAACATTACACGATAAGAAGAGTACTGTGAGATTTGGTAGGCTTTGCAAAGAAAATGAGTATAAATCTAAATTTGTAATTAAATCTAAGTGGTAAGTTTGTAATATTTGGTAGTTTCGCATTCTCACTTTTAGTGAGTGCGACTGTATTGTTTTTGTTATTTATGCCGATATTATATTTATAAGATTAAAAGGAGGTTTTTTTTATGAAACAGAAAATTTTAGTATTGTTTATTAGGCCTTATAGTTTTTTTGATGAAAGAGATAAGGTTATTGAAGGTATAACTGTGTACTATGTTAATGTTTCTCCGTCTAATGGTGTTCAGGGTTATGGTTATTTGCCTATGAAGGCAAATTTAGATATTAGTAAGAGTAGTTCGTTTAAGGATATTTCAGGTCTTTATGATGGAATATTTGAATTTGTGCCAACTTCTAAAAATTTGATGAAAGTAAAGTTGGTTGATGTAGAATTTTTGTCAAAATATGAATTGAAGTTGGGATAATATGTATTCTGTAGGTTTGGATGGTGGTTTGGAAGTTGGTGTAAGTTCTATTCCTGAAGTTGGCTATTTTTTGTTACATTTTTCGCAGTTTGATATTATTGAGAATTATTTAAGAAGTTTTAGTGATAATTCTTTAGGTGATGAATTTTTGCTTTATTTGAATAGTATGTTTTTTCAATTAAGTAATATTTATTTACTTTTAATGTTTGTTTTTTCAATGATGTTTAGTATTTTTATATTATTTTTATTTTATAGGATTTTAAAATTTTTCGTGAGGTGAAAGAATATGGAAGGTAGTAGTGTTGAGGCTATTATAAGTGCTGCTGATATACAGCCTATTGTTGATCAGCTTTTGGCAAATGTTGAGGTTATAGTTCCTGTTGGATTGGTTATTATGAGTACAATGATTGGGATTTCTTTAATTCCTAGAATTTTGTATAAATTTTTATAGTATGGGGTTTATTTTTGTATGAATATATATATGATTTTATTTATTGTTCTTTTGTTTGTAGGTTTTTTTTAAAGAATAGATTATGTTTTTTATAAGTATTTATGAAAAGATTTTGTTTTGTATTATTAAGTTGTATTGTTTTTTTGAATTGTACAATTTGTGAGGCTTCTGTTGCTTCTCTTTTGTCTATTCCAAAATTATTAAGAATAACAAAGAATGTTTCTCTTGCGTATAGGGTTTTATCTAATTTAGGTTTGTCTAATTTTGGAGAGGCTTATGATTTGTATTTATCGGATAATTCTATTTTTGACATTTATAATGAATTTGTTGGAGTTGTTGATGAGGATATTGATTATTATAATTTTAATTATGATAAAGATAATATTGATTCTATTATAAATAATTATGACTCTATATTTGGTGATAATATTTTAGATGCTTCAACAATTCTGGTTGCTGATGAAACTTTTAATTCTTTTATTGATTTTTCTAAATTGTCATCTTTTGAGTTTGGTAATATAGTTTCGCAAGAGTTCTTTGAGGAACATTTGAGTAGCTATTATGTTAATCAGGTACTTATGTATATGGATGTCTATGATAGATATATAATGTATTCTAAGGGTGATGATTATTTTATTGCATATTATAATTCTTTAGAGTCAAGTGATGTTCGTTATACTGCTCCTGGTGGTAGGAATACTATTGATTTTAATCGTTATGTTCATGGTTTCATTGTTAAGTTTTCCCCTGATTATGGTATTTCTGTTGAAAGTTATTATGATGATATTTATGATTATGATGATATTATAGCTACTAATGATTATAGGGTTTTTTTTGTTTCTAGTGCTAAGTTTACTTATGATGATGCTGATTTAGGTTTGGCTAGAGAAGTTTTATATGGTATGGGTGATTTACATAGTATGATTGTTCCTCCTGATTTGAGTTTTGATTTTAATCAATCTATTGAGAATTTGGTTGTTGATTTAGAACTGACTGATGATGATTTTTTGGAACTTGATAGTGTTTTAGATGTTGATGATATTATAAGTGTTTTGAGAGATAAGGATTTAGATAGTGATGCAGGGGCTGGTATGGATGATGTTCCTGTTGGTTTTTTTGATGATATTTTATCTTTTTTTGATAATATTTTGTCTTCTTTTGATAAGGTCTTGGGCTTTTTTGATGATATTTTGTCTTCTTTTGATAAGGTCTTGGGCTTTTTTGATGATGTTTTTGTAAATCTTTCAGAAAATTTAAAGTCTTTGTTTATTCCAGATTTTGAAGATATTAAGTCTCGTTTTTATGAAACTAAAGATAAAGTTTCTGTAAAGTTAGGATTTCATAATTGGATTTTGTTTGAAGATGCTTTGACTTTATATGCTAAAAAACCTAAATTTGAAATTTTTATTTATGGTCAAGCTGTGACTTTGATAGATTTATCTTATTTTGAAGGATATATGTTTTATCTTCAAGATATAATAAAAGGGTTTTTTTCTTTTCTGTTGCTTTTATATAATTATAAGATGGTTTTATATTTATTGCGTAGTTCTCATTTTATAAAGGGAGGGAAATAATGTTATTGTTGTTGTTAGTTGATTTGTTTCTTTCTCTTTTTGATATTTTAATTGTTTTTTTTCCTTCGGTTATTATTGATTTTGATGTAGGGTCGACTGCCTTTGAAACTTCTCTTATGTATGCTTTGTATTTTTTTTCGGATGATTTTTGGCTTATTTGTATTTTGAATATAAGTTTTTGGTTGACTTCTCAGATGGTTTTTGCTATATGTTTTTTTGTTTATAAGAGGATAATTTTTCGTTAATTTGGTTGTTGAGGGGTGTATTTGTTTAATGTCTTTTATTAAGGTTTTATTTTATAAATTTATGTATTTTAAATTACCTATTTTTTTAGAGCTTATTAAATGGAAAATTTTTGATTTGTATAAATCTTTTAAAGATGAGGAAAAAGTACATTTGTATGGGATAAAGATGTATGTAGGTTTGTATGGTATGGGTAAGACTATTGCTTTAACTGAATATTTGAATGATATGCGAAAGATATATGGAGATAAAATATATATAGCTACTAATTATTTCTTTGAAGGTCAGGACTTTGAAATAGCTCATTGGAGGGATTTGTTGGTAGAGTATGATAAGCCAGTTATTTTTGGTTATGATGAGATTCAAAATGAATTTAATTCCAGAGATTATAATAATTTTCCTCATGAATTACTTACTCTTTTAACTCAAAATCGTAAAGGTAATGGTAAGCAAATTGTTTGTACTGCACAGCGTTTTGTTAGGGTTGATAAGATATTTAGAGAGCTTTGTCAGGAAGTTATTGAATGTAAGACGATTTTAGGGCGTTTAACTAGTTTGCGAGGTTATGATTGGGAAGATTATGAGATGTTGATTAATACTGCTAGTGTTGATAAAAAGATAAAGGTAAGACCTAGGTTTAAAAAACGGTTTGTTCAAACTGATAATTTGAGAGGTATGTATAATTCTTATCAAATGTTAGAAAATGCAAAAAATAAAGATTATTTGACAAAGAAGGAGAGGTCAATTTCTCTTTTTGATATAAATGTTCTTTGAGGAACATTTATTTTTATTGTGTTATTTTTTTTATTGAGGTAGGTATTTTTTTTTGTGAGTGTAATTGTTTCGGCCTGCGCAGCGTAAAAGTTCTTAGAGCGAAGCGAGCTGGTGTTCTTCGGTTTTCTTTTTACTAGTGAAATGTTTTTTTTGTGCTATAATTTTTTTTGGTCAGCGAAGTGTACAGACTATAAAGTTC
Source organism: Candidatus Epulonipiscium fishelsonii (assembly GCA_001983455.1). GTDB lineage: Bacteria > Bacillota > Clostridia > Lachnospirales > Cellulosilyticaceae > Epulopiscium_A. The sequence continues at coordinate 415 of LJDB01000019.1, read as the reverse complement.
TCGTCGTGTCGCTTCGCTGTATGTTTATTTTGTTGCACAAAAAATATGATTGTCAAGGGAAATAGAAAAAAAGTTTTTGAGTAACTTTAGTTGCGAATAAAAGTTTTTTTCCCTTGACAATCATAAGTGAACGGCCACTAACTGGTATTTTTTTTTGATAGACACCCGAGATAGTACTACAGGGTGTCTAAGATTTGCTTACTACTTTGTGTAATCTTTATTTATCAAGCGTTTGTAATGAATTAGTGTTATTATTTTTTTTGGTTTTAAGTTAGCGAGATTTGGGTTTTGTTTTTCGGGAGAGGCTCCCTTCCTTTTTGGGGCGACAGACGGCTTTGCCGGCTGGAGCTATAGGAAAAGGGAGTCGAGTGTCTTGTACCCCATAATGGTTTGATAGGTATTCTAAGATTTGGGT
>LJDB01000018.1 GCA_001983455.1 Candidatus Epulonipiscium fishelsonii | reverse complement strand
CCCAGAAACAGAAGCAGAAAGAACAGCAAAAGAAGCAGAAAAAGCAGCACAAGAAGCAAGAAGAGCAGCAGAAAAAGCAACAGCAGAAGGAGCAACAAGAAGAGAAGCAGAAGAAGCAGACAGAGCAGCCAAAGAGGCAAGAGAAAAAGCACAAAAGGCCAGAGAAGCAAGAAGAGCAGAACAAGAGGCAAGAAGAGCAAAAGAAGAAGAAGAAGAAGAAGAAGCAGAAAGAAGAGCACAAGAAGCAGAAAAAGCACAAAAAGCAAGAAGAAATTGAGATTTTTAAAAGAGACATTGAGCATCCAAATAGCAGATATTCTATTTGTCTTAGTGAAGTGGCTAATATAAGGATAATTTTATTTGTGAATTCTTATACAGAAACTGTAAAGCGTTTTGCCTTTGAAATATGTGACGGTGATAGTCATGTATGTATGATTTCACTTGAAGGCGAGGTAAGATAATAATGATGGATTTTAATGTAAAAACCGTGATAATGAAGGATGAATTTGCTGTTGATGAATTTATTAACAAAGTGAAATGGTGTACTGAATGTTGTGCAAAATCTGGAGAAATTGAAATTATTTATCTTACTGATTTTGAAAAAATCTTAGTTGATACTGTTTGTCCTTCAACTCTTTTATTTGAAGGAGTTAGCCAATATACAGATAAAAGATGTTCTGTTTGTCTTAGCGATCTGAATGATATAAGGATATATTTACACGTTCATTCTTATACCCGAACTGTAGAGCAATTTTGCTTTGAAATATGTAACGATGATAATAGCTTATTTATTATTTCACTTGAAGGCGAGGTACGATAATATGTTTTATAATGGTGATGAATATGAGGACGATGAATTTTACTACGAGTTTGACGCTGATGACTATGATAGTGATGGCGATATAATACCACTTTATAGAGGTTATTGTGAGGAGTGTCGCACAAAGTATCATGAGGATGATGGTGGTGAAGTATTAATGTTAGACGAGGACTTTAAAAGATTATTTGAATGGTATGAAAAAGGAACTTATGATTTTATTTGTAGTTTATGCGTAGATAAAATTAAAGGGACGGGAATTTCTGTTATTTGTGATTATTGTAATGAGCAAATAAAATGCGATGATAATCACTGGCTGACTTTTAGTGGAACAACTGTAGATGAAAATGAGTATATGTGCGAAAAATGCTATAACTTAAGATTTATGGAAATATAAATTAGAGGAGTGTAATTATGGAAGTGATAAAAAATTTAGATGTACCAGAAAGTTGTTTTTTTGATGAGTATTCTAGGGATGAAATGGATTTTAATAATGAGAGCAGATCACACGAAAGTAGATCGGAAGTTGTTGCTAACATTTATCATAAGATGAATAAAATTAGGATTGAATTAGCTGAATTTAATATCGTTAAAGGGAACTACAATGAGTATAGCAAGTATTATTATATGGAACTTAGTGATTTTCTTCCAGAACTTTTAAGGCTATGCGATAAGTATGGTGTATTTACTCAAATTTCTTTTAGTAATGAAGTAGCAACTTTAATTATTACAAATTGTGATGCACCAGCTGAACAAATAATATTTAATTCCCCTATGCGTGATATTGTTTTAAAAGCTACAAATGCTATGCAATCTTTAGGCGGTGTTGAAACTTATCAACGTAGATATTTATATATGACTGCTTTTGAAATAGTTGCAAAAGATGTATTGGATAGTACTGCTACTAGTGTTAAAGAAGCTAAAATGAAGCCTGTAGAAATTACCCCTAAACAAATTCAAGCATTATTTGGTTTAGCCCATAGTAAGGGTTATGATGGCGAGTCTGTAAAAAAAGTTGTATATAAGCATTATAGCAAAGGCATTAGGGAATTAAGTTTAGTAGAGTATGATTATCTTATTGAACAATATAATAAATTATCCCCTAACTTATAATTAATTCAAACTGCTATACCTTAATTGGCGTAGCAGTTTCTTTACGGAGCTTTTTTAACTTTGGTCTAAGTCTAAGAATATTAGATGTATTATTTAGTAGCGTAGATTCTACATTTAACAGTATAATCCGCTATTATAAAGAAATGATGAGGGATACCCTCTTAAACAGTAAAAAAATATATGCAAGCCTATACAAGGCTAAATATGAACATTGAAAGGTGCCATTACAATGATTGATTTAATAAATTTTCAAAATATCCCCAGCAATCCAATAATATTTAAAGCTTTATTAACCATGCATCATAAAATAAATAATCCCTGTTATAAAAATATTAGTGTTTCTATATCTGGCGGTGCTGATAGCGACATAATGTTGAATATGGTAATGCAAACAGTTGATAAGTCTAATTTGGATAAACTTAAATTTATATTTTTCGATACAGGTGTTGAATATCAAGCAACTAAAAAACATCTGGAACAACTAGAAGTAAAATATGGGATAACTCTTATAAAATTAAAGCCTAAAAAAAGCATTGGAGTAATAAAAAAGGAATTTGGGTCACCATTCCTAAGCAAGTTTGCCAGCAAAAATATTTCAATCTTACAGAAGAAGGGATTTAATTTTGCTACCGATAAAAGTTATGAAGAGTTAATTTTAATTTATCCTAGAGCTAAAACAGTTCTTGGTTGGTGGTTTAACAAGAATTCCATTAACCAGCTGAACATCAACTATAATAAAGGACTAAAAGAATTTTTGCAAACTAATCCACCAGATTTTAAAATTAGTTCCAAGTGCTGTGACTTTTTGAAAAAAGATATTGGTAAAGAATTCGACAAACTTAACCAAACCGATTTAAATATTATCGGCATCCGACGAGCAGAAGGAGGAATACGCACATTTAGCTATAACTCTTGTTTTTCAAAAAACAAAATAACAGGGCTTGATACCTATCGTCCATTATTTTTCTTTAGTGATAAAGATAAATTGGAATACAAAGAATTTTATAATATTGAATACAGTGAATGTTATACCAGTTATGGGATGAAACGTACTGGCTGTTGTGGTTGTCCATTTAATAAAAACTTTATAAAAGATTTAGAGCAACTGAAATTCTATGAACCGAAAATGTATACCCTAAGTCAGGCTTTGTATTTTCAAAGTTATGAATATACAAAAAGATATCTTGACTTTAAAAAAAATTTAAAGTAAAAAATTTAAAATTTGAAGAGGGCTTTTAAGCCCTCTTTTTTCTCTTTTTCTTTTTCAAGTGGGGCAGGAACCCACCACCGCAAAGGAGGGGACAAACCGCACAAAGAAAACCCAGAAACCCCCGAAAAAACCAGCGAAACAACAACGAAAAAAGAGGCAAAAAAGAAGGGGGGGCACGCAGACGAAACCCCCCAAACACGACAGAATAGAAGAAAGAAGAGAACACAAAGGGAGAAGAGAAAAGTGAAAGAACAAACAACAACACCAACAACAGCAGAGGAACACAGACAACAAGCGGAGAAACACAGACAACAAGCAGAGAAACACAGACAAAGAGCAAAAGAAGACCACCAACGCACACAGCAGAACGAAAGAAACAACTGGAAAAACAAAGACGAGCACACACACAGAGCAAGAACAGCAGCACACCAAAGCGCAGCCAACAGACACGAAGAAGCAGCAGACGAACACGAAGCAGCAGCACAAGCAGCAGAAAGAGCAGAAAAAGCAGAAAGAACAGCACAAGAAGCAAGAAGAGCAGCACAAGAAGCAAGAAGAGCAGCACAAACAGCAACACAAGAAGCAGAAGAAGCAACAGCAACACAAGAGGCAGAAGACCGCCCAGAAACAGAAGCAGAAAGAACAGCAAAAGAAGCAGAAAAAGCAGCACAAGAAGCAAGAAGAGAAGCACAAGAAGCAGCAAAAAGAGCACAAGCAGCAACAGAAAGAGCCGAAAAAGCAACAGCAACAGAGGAAAGAAACGACAGGCACAGGCGAGTCGCCACCCAAAAGGAGCCCCAAGGGACACAAATTGCCCTTTATTAAAGGCGGAGTTCCCCGCCTTGCTCTTAAATCTCTTTAATCTCCTAAGACCCCGTTGGTGGAGTGCCCCGAGCCTTCTCTTATCTCTTAAGGCAGCGCGCTTCGCGCTTGCCCTTTAAGCACGGTATAATCTCTTAGCGACGGGGTCACCCCAAAAAGGAAAAGACCCGCCGTATGTCGACCCGTCGCCATTAGCTAAGAGACCGTGCTTTTGTAAAGGGCGCTGTCTTGTTCTCTTTATCCCTTCAAGTATGAGTATTATATAATTTTGCGTCGTGTGCTTGGAGCGAACATATGCAGGCAGCCGTGTACTTCGGCTAGTCTGTATGTGAGCGATACTACATAAGCTTGACGCGGAAACCTAATGGTAACTCAATATGTATTAAACTAAAATTAAAATTGTTTACTTGATTTGGCTCTACGAAACAGGAAGGGAGACGCTCTTGGCTCCCCCGTTGTGAAGTAGAGACAAAGTATGATCGCCAAAAACTTGAAATGCAGTATGATACAATTTAGGTGTTAACACAGAGCAAGCCTAGTTTGCGAAGCTTGCGTAGCATTGTTCGACGGCTTTGCTCGAAAGTTCATTGATCAGTGAGATGCAAAGGGAGTTGGGGCGTGCCCCTTGTTTGACCGCTTGCACGAACGGAAAAGTGTCATCATCTAATGGATGGGTATCCTTAAAGTTTGATAATAATAGTGATGTCTGCTGCCTTTTTAGGCTGCAGGTAGAACGGATGGTTAAATGTTAAACTAACATAAACTTCTTATTTAATCCTTAATATGAATTAAACTAAAATTAAAATTGTTTACTTGATTTGGCTCTACGAAACAGGCACTGAGACGCTCTTGGCTCAGCCGTTGTGGAGTAGAGACAATAGTATAAACTGCTCTTAACATGAATTAAACTTTAATCCAACTATATGTACACTAATTAACTTAAAGCTTGTAAAATATTTTCTGCTATTCTTTTAACTACTGGAACAGTAACGCTATTACCAATTTGCTTATATAATTGTGAGCTGGACATATTTTTAGGAATTATATAATCATTAGGGAAGCCTTGAATGTTAAAGCATTCACGAATGGTAAGCCGTCTAATGCCAAAATTGTCTGTTACATAAGGTACTTTTTTTGTATCTTCACCCATAGTTGCAAGAAGAGCAGGGCAACGATTACTGAATTGACCAAATTTATATTTAGCTCCTATCATATAAACAGCGTCCTTATTAGTCATGATTTCTTTTTGTTGTTCATATAAAGGTGTATTTTTAGGAATGTATAAAGCTTCCTCTTTTTGTTCAGCTGGATTAATAATTTGTTTAATGGTTGAAGAATTTCTAATTGGTTCTGGAAATACAAATTTATTATAAGCTGTTTCATTTTTAAAGCTTACTATGTAAACACGTTCCCTATTTTGTGGTACGTTTCCATGTGTCAATGAATTTATAAGCTGATACTTTACATAATAACCTAAATTTTTAAGATGTTCTAATATAGTATCAAAACTCTTACCTTTGTCTTGTAAGAGCAAGCCTTTAACATTTTCTAAAAATACAGCTTGTGGTTGTTTTGCTTTAAGTATTCTAAATACTTCAAAAATTAAGTCACCTTTACCTTTGTCTTCAAATCCTCGCATAGCTCCAACTGTACTAAAACTTTGACAAGGAAACCCACCCGTTAGAATATCAATGTCTGGTATTTCTTCGTTGTATACTTCTTGTATTTTCATTTCAATAAGTTCATTTTCAAAATTAAGTTTATATGTCATGCAAGCATATGGGTCAGCTTCATTTGCCCAAATAATTTTAGCTCCTGCTTGTTCAAATCCTAAATCAATACCACCAATACCCGCAAATAAACTACCAACTTTCATTTTATGCCTCCTTAGGAATTATTTTAAATTAGACATAGCCCCTATGTTCCACGTGGAACAATTTATTATAGAACTATACCCTATGTTCTACGTGGAACAATTTATTTTTTAGGTTTAGTCATTGTAATGCTACTTCTTTTTGAGTATGCTTTTTTAAATGTTTTATATCTTTGAGTGTATTCATAAGCGTCACTAAATAAGTTTAAACATGCTTTGTATAAGCGCGGTTCATATTCTTTTACTATATCCAGCTCAGCTTTAAAATTTTTTGAAAATGGACAGCCACAACACCCAGTACGTTTCATTCCATAGACGGTATAACAGTCACTGTTTTTAATGTTATAATATTTGTTATATTCTTCTTTATCTTGTTTGGTATAGAAAAATATAGGTCTATAGTTATCCATAACACCATTTTTATCAGGGGAGAAACAGCTAGTATACATTTTAGAGCGTAATCCACCTTCAGCTTTTCTAACACCCGTGATTTTTAAATCTATATTATTTTCTTTTTCAAACTTTTTACCTATAACTTTTTTAAGATAATGACAACACTTTGAGCTAATTTTAAATTCTGGTGGATGGGCTTGTAAAAATTCTTTTAAGCCTAGGTTGTAATTAATATCAAACATAGAAGTTGAATAGCCTGCATTAGTTTTTTTGTTGCTCCACCATTGAGCAGCACTAATTATTTTGGGATATGTAGTGATCAGTTCTTCATAATTTTTAGTGGTAGTAAAATCAAAATTTTTATTTGCCAGTCGTTCTATATTCTGACTAACATTTTTACTTAGAAATGGTACACCAAATTCTTTTTTGGTAACACCTATACTTTTATCGGGTTTTAATGTAATAATTTTTATATTGTATTTGCTTTCTAAATAGCCTAAATGACGTTTTGTAGCT
>LJDB01000017.1 GCA_001983455.1 Candidatus Epulonipiscium fishelsonii | reverse complement strand
AGTACTTCTGTAATAGTGTCCTTACTAAAGCCAGCATCCGCTAATAGTTTTTTTGTGTCATCAACATTAAAGCTTTCTGCTATAAATGTATCTGCGTCAGTAAATAATGTTGGATACTCTACTGATGCACTAGGCTCTTCTACAACAAGAGATGCACCTCCTGTTAAGGTTGCCCAATACTTTGCAACTGCGTTAACTCCGTTTACAATAGCTTCAGTAGTTATAGTAGCTCCAGCAATAGCATCAATTTCACTTTCGCTAGTGGAACCTTCTTTAGTTACACTAAGTTCTTGTATTGGTACGTTTACAAATTTAGAAGTAAACTCTTTATCACTAGCTTTAAGTCCTAAGCCAGGGGTTTCATTACTTGTAACTATTTCAATACCAGTAATAACTCCGTCATTAGTGATACCAACAACAAATTCAATGTCACCAGTAAAACCATCATGAGCTGTAACTTTTACTACTTTACCCAAAGATACATCTCCAGATGCAACAGACAGTACTTCTGTAATAGTGTCCTTACTAAAGCCAGCATCCGCTAATAGTTTTTTTGTGTCATCAACATTAAAGCTTTCATCTGCTATAAATGTATCTGCGTCAGTAAATAATGTTGGATACTCTACTGATGCACTAGGCTCTTCTATAACAAGAGAAGCACCTTCTGTAGCACCATCTTTTAAAGCTCCCCAATATTCTACAGCTGCATTTACTCCGTTTACAACAGCTTCAGTAGTTATAGTAGCTCCAGCAATAGCATCAATTTCACTTTCGCTTGTGGAACCTTCTTTAGTTACATTAAGTTCTTGTACAGGTACGTTTACAAATTTAGAAGTAAACTCTTTATCACTAGCTTTAAGTCCTAAGCCAGGGGTTTCATTATTTGTAACCATTTCAATGCCAGTAATAACTCCGTCGTTAGTGATACCAACAACAAATTCAATATCACCAGCAAAACCATCATGAGCTGTAACATTTATTACATGACCTATTTCTTCATCTCCGTTTTTAGCTAAGATTAGTTCGGTTATTGAATTTTTAGTGAACCCAGCACTGTCTAGTATTTCTTCTGCTTTAATATCAAATCCAGTATATGCTGAAAAATTATCTGCGTCAGCAAATAATACTTTATATACTTCAGATGTATCTGCAGCAGGCTCTTCTAAAACAAGAGGGCTAAACTCACCTTCTGTAACACCATCTTTTAAAGCTCCCCAATACTCTAAACCTGCATTTACTCCGTTTACAACAGCATCACTAGTTATTGTAGCACCACTTATAGCATCAATTTCACTTTCGCTAGTTGAGCCTTCTTTAGTTACACTAAATGTTTGTACTGGTAAATTTGTAAATTTAGAAGTAAATTCCTCATCACTAGCTTTAAGTCCTAAGCCAGGGGTTTCATTGTTTATAACCATTTCAATACCAACAACAGTTCCTTCTGTTGTTACACCTATAGCAAATGTTATATCTCCAGTAAATCCATCATGAGCCACAACAGTTATTATATGACCCATTTCTGTCTCACCACTTTTAGCTAATACTACTTCTTTGATTGTATCTTTTGTAAATCCAGCACTTGAAAGTATTTCTTGTGCATTAGCATCAAAATTATTATACACTGCAAAATTATCTGCATCGGCAAATAATGCTTTATAAATTGCTGAGCTTTCCACTGCAACAGGTTCTGGTTCAACAATAGCTTTAATTTCACCTTCAACAACATTTCCAGTGATAGATCCCCAATATTCTAAAGCTGCATTAACTCCTGTTACAATAGCTTCTGTAGTTATTGTTGCTCCACTAATTGCGTCAATTTCACTTTCGTTAGTTGAGCCTGATTTAGTCACATTAAACATTTGAGCTTTTTTGTTTGCAAATTTAGAAGTGAACTCTTCATTTGTAGCATTCATACCAAGTCCAGGAGTTTCATTAATTGTAAGCATTTTAATTCCATTTACATTACCATCAAGAGTTATACCTATAGCAAATGTAATATCTCCACCATATCCATTATGAGCAGTAACACTCATTACATGCCCCAATTCGTTATTTCCGTCATTTGCAACTAGTACTTCTACAATAGTATCATCAACAAATCCTGCATTATCTAGTAATTCTTTTGCTTTTGTAGCATCAAAATCTGTATATGGCAATATATTTTTGGCATCAGCAAATACTTCTTTATAAGCTTCTTGTGCTGCTCCTGCCTTTGCCATTGCAATAGGCCCTTTAGTCAGTTCATAAACAAAGCCTACAAATAATCCAGAGCATAATGTAATAGTGGTTAAAATTGCGGTGTTTTTAGCTATTTCATTTTTATCAAATATATCTTTGATTTTAGATTTTACATTGTTATTTTGTACAGGTTTATTAGCTACGCTGTTGTTTTGTACAGGTTTATTAGCTACGCTGTTGTTTTGTACAGGTTTATTATTTACATTGTTATTCTGTACAGGTTTATTATTTACATTGTTATTCTGTACAGGTTTATTATTTACATTGTTATTCTGTACAGGTTTATTAGCTACGCTGTTATTTTGTACAGATTTATTATTGACATTTTTATTTTGAGGCTTATTAGAGTTTTTAGATTTATTTTTTTTATTTGATTTTTTACTCATCTGGTTTTTCCTCCTTTACCGAATGGTTTTGGAAGCGTAACTTTTTCAATAAGAGGCACTAGCAAGTTACAGAAGATGATTGCATAAGAAACTCCTTCTGCTGATGCACCATATATACGAAACACCCCTGTTAATATCCCTAAGCAAACACCGTACACAAGTTGACCTTGCTTAGTAATTGGAGACGTTACATAATCCGTTGCCATAAATAAAGCTCCAAACATTAGTCCTCCACCAAATAATTGCACAGCTATAAATGTAGGGTCAAGTCCATTTCCTCCAAATAAAATAATAAATATTAAAAATGAACCAATATAGGTTACTGGTATTCTATAGTCAATAATTTTTAATTTAAATAAGAAAGCCGCTCCAATTAAAATTGCAATTGCAGAAACTTCTCCAATTGTACCAGGAATGTTCCCTATTATTAAATCCATAACACTATACTCAGAAATTGCTCCACTAGCTTTAAATTCTGCAAGTGGTGTTGCCCCTGAAATTGTATCTGCAACAGAAAAATCAGTCATAATCCCAGTAAATGAAATTAAAAGAAAACATCTAGCTGCCAATGCTGGGTTCATTATATTTTGCCCAAGGCCACCAAATAATTGTTTTACAACTAGGATAGCAAATACCCCACCTATTACTCCAATCCACCAAGGTGCTTGTGGTGGTAAATTAAGTGCTAATAATAAACCAGTTAAAGCAGCACTATAATCTTGTATAGTAATTGTTTGTTTTAGCATCTTTTGATAAATATATTCTGTTGCTACACATGTAGCTGTTGTAATTACAATTAATAATAATGCATTAAATCCAAATTTAAATACGCCAAATATCGTTGTTGGCATTAAGGCCAATATTACCATTAGCATGATACTGTTTGTAGTAATTTTTGAACGAATATGAGGTGATGCTGATACATTATATTTCACAGAAAATTCCCCCTCTCTCAACTTACTTACTTCTATTCATAATAGTTTTTTCATTGCAGATATAGCTTGCTTTAAATGTTTTTTTGCAGGGCAAGCAAAACTACAGTTTCCGCATCCAACGCAATCCATACCAGAGTACTTTTCAAATTGAGTGCTATCTTTAAGTTCTGCAAACTTAGCAACTCGTGATGGAATAATTCTACTTGGGCAAGCCGATACACAACGCCCACAATTAATGCAAGCACTAGGTGTTACAGCTGCAACTTCGTCATATGTAAAAGCTAAAAAAGCTGCTGATGTCTTAGTAATTGGCACATCTGTTGTAAACATAGCAAATCCCATCATTGGTCCCCCAGAGATTATTTTTTCTACATTTTCTTTTAATCCACCTGCCGCTTCAATTAATTCATTGTGATTTGTCCCAATAGGTATCTTAAAATTACCTGGTTCATTAATACCATCACCACTAACAGTAACCACTCTTTCCATAAGTGGAACTCCATTTATAACAGCATTGTGTATCGCAACCATAGTTTCAACATTATTGACAATACATCCTACATCTTTTGGAGCCAGCGGATACTTAAGAGCACGTTTTGTTATTGCATAAATAAGCTGACTTTCTGCTCCTTGAGGATATTTTGTTTTAACAGCAACAACTTTCATTCGTGGCTCATCTTTAATTAAGGCATTTAGTTTCTCTATACAATCTGGTTTGTTATCTTCAATGCCAAATATACCACTAGCATTATCAAATAACTTTAATATAATATTCATACCACTTATTAATTCTTCAGGATTTTCAAGCATCCTTCTATAATCACCTGTGAGATATGGCTCAGATTCTGCACAATTGGCAATAACATATTCAATTTTATTAGGTTCGGTAGGAGATAGTTTTACATGTGTTGGAAATCCAACTCCTCCTAAACCTACAATTCCTGCTTGTTGAACTTTACCTATAATATCTTTTTTAGACAAAGTATCAATTGACTTAACTTTTATAAATTCTACTTCTTCATATTTCTCATCATTTTCAATGATAATACTATCTACCTTTTCTCCTGTTGGAGTAAATCTTGGTTCAATTTTTGTTACTACACCTGAAACACTAGAAAAAATTGGTGCTGAGACAAACTCGTTAGCTTTAGCTATCATTTGTCCACGCTTAACTTCATCTTTTACTTTCACTATAGGTTTTGCGGGCTCACCAAAATGCTGAGATAGAGGATACACTAATTCTTTTTGTGGTTTTAATTCCACAATAGCTTTGTGTTTTGTCATCTCTTTTGCATCGCTAGGACGTATATCACCTTTAAACGTAAAAAAACTCATACATTTTCCTTCCTTTCCTGAACAAAATTAAACTGACTGGTAAAAATATATTAAAACATATTTTAAGTTTACTATAAAATTACTAAAAAAACAAGTATTATATAAAAATATTTAAAAGAAGAATACAATATTAGATAAGTAGAAATCATTAATAGTAAAAAGTGAAAGGAAGTTTCTATGAGCGAAAAAGTATTTAATTGTGGTATGGAATTAACACTGGATATTATTGGGGGTAAGTGGAAACCTATTATAATATTTCATGTTGGCAATAAAAAAGTGTTACGCTATGGAGAGTTAAAACGTTTAATCCCATCAATAAGCGAGAGAGTATTGTCAAGGGAACTAAAAGAACTAGAAAATAATAAAATTCTGAACAAGCAAACTTTTAATGAACGAGTTCTAAGAGTAGAATATTCATTGACTGATATAGGAGAAGAGGTCTTGCCAATATTAAATTCCTTAACCGAATGGGGAAATAAATATAATAAGCAATATAAATATGCTCAAATTGCACTGTAATATACGGGTGCACTAGTCTTGACATCCATTACTTGTAGTTCGTTTTAATCATAAAAAAAGTGACTAGTATATTTTCTACACTAGTCACTAATATGGTTTTCTGCAGTGCTGACTATTTATTAAATTGCTATTCTCCTAGATATAATGTAACTAATACCTATAGAAACAGCACATAAAACACTTAATATAAATAAAGTCAAAATATTATTTCCTTGAACTAAACTAATCTTAATCAGTATTGGAGTTGCAAATCCAATAGCTGTTACCAAAATAGCTGTAAATATTATAAAAGACAATAATATAATAACCTCTTGAAATCGGAATTTTGCAATAAAGCTTCCTACTAAATTACTTAGTGAAAATATAGAAAGACATATAAACACCATAGTAGAAAAATCAGGACTTCCATCTAAGTTTGAACCAAATAGTCCATCTAAGCAGGAACCAAATGTGTTTGTTAAGTTAAGCATAGGAAAAAAGTTATTACAAATGTTTATGATTACTATATTAATTATATATAATGCAAAAAATATTGACATTGTTATGCTTATTCCACCAAGAACAATTCCCAAAAAAATCTGTTTACTATTTACTTTCATATTCATAAAAGCATTAAACCAAGACATCATTCCTGAAATGCCTAAAAGAATTGTAAACCAAATACTAATAGCAAACAAATCTGGTGGCTCATTTGATAAATTGTTTATAGGATCCCCTTGTAAAATGTAAAAAATCCTTAGAATGATATCGAATCCAATAAATACAAAGCCTATAATTAGTGATAAGTAAAATGTTTTTATAGTGTGTTGCCAATATAATTTAATATAATTGTTCATAAACAAATCCCCCCATTTAGTTTCTAGTGAATAGCTATTTTCCTAGATATAATGTAACTAATACCTATAGAAATAACACATAAAATACTTAATATAAATAAACCAAAAATATTATTTCCTTGAACTAAAGTAATCATAATCAGTATTGGAGTTCCAAATCCAAGAGCTGTTAACAAAATAATTACAAATACTATAAAACACAATAATGTAATAATCCTTTGAAATTGAAATTTTACAATAAAGCTTCCTACTAGATTGCTTACTGAAAATATAGTAAGACATAGAAACACCATAGTAGATAAATCAAACATTCCATCAAAGCTTGAACCAAATGTGTTTGTTAAGTTAAGCATAGGAAAAAAGTTATTACAAACGTTTATGATTACTATATTAATTATATATAATATAAAAAATATTGACATTGTCATAGTTATTCCGCCAATAACAATTCCCAAAAAAATCTGTTTACGATTTGCTTTCATATTCATAAAAGCATTAAACCAAGATTTCATTCCCGAAATGCCTAAAATAATTCCATAGATAATAGTAATAGCAAACAAATCTGTTGGGTCCCTTAATAAATTGTTTATAGAATTTCCTTGTAGAATTTTAAAAATCTTTGGAACTAAATCAACTCCAATAAATCCACAGCCTATACATATTGCTACGTAAAATACATTTATACTTTGCTTCCAATATAATTTAATATAGCTACTCATAAATAAATTCGCCTTCCTTAGTTAGGTTAATAAAATAGTCTTGTAATTCTGTTGGCTTACATTCCAATTCATCTATTTCGGAGTCAACAATAAGTTCACCTTTGTTGATAATAAATACATGGTTAAATAAATTTTGCGTTTCATCTATTTGATGTGTTGAAATTATAATTGTTTGTTGATGTGTTGCAAAATGTTCCAATAATATTTCGTAAAATTCTGCTCTATTTTGTGCGTCCATCCCTATAGTTGGTTCATCAAAAATAAGGATATCGGCCATCGAACAAATTCCAACAATATTAATAACCATGGTCTGCATACCTCTTGAAAGATTGTTGAATATACATTTTAAATTAATTTTAAAATGTGCTGCAAGTTTTATTGCCAAATTCATATCAAACTTTGGGTAAAGTATGGAATAGGATTTGAAGTAGTCTTGCACTTTAGATGTTAAAAGTGGTTTAATTATATTTTCACGAACAATACATACATTGTTTAAAACAGCTCCATCAACGTAGGGATTAATTTCATTAATTTTAATTATTCCTTTGGTTTCTGAAAATCCTCCAACAATTGCATTAAGTAAGGTAGTCTTTCCTGCTCCGTTTCTTCCGAGTAGACCATAGATTTTATTTGGTTCCACTTTGAGGCTTATATTCTTTAAAATATTATTTTTTCCCAGTTTCAAGTTAAGTTCTTTTACTTCAATCATTTATTGTCACTCTCCCAATTTAAAATTTGTTCTACTATTTCTTGTTTTGAAATTCCCAACTTAGATGCTTCTTCCATAAGTGTTCTTATAACATTAGTTTTAAACATTTCCCGCCGTTCTGCTTCTATAATATTTTTTGCACCAGTGGATACAAACATGCCAAGACCTCTTTTTTTGTAGATAATATGTTTGTCAACTAAAATATTCATTCCTTTTAAAATTGTAGCAGGATTGATAGCATATGTTTTTGCCATTACCGTAGTTGATGGAATTTGGGTCTCTTCCTCCAAAAAGCCTTGAACAATTTGATCTTCAAAGTATTTTGCAATTTGTATAAATATAGGTTCTGTAGAGTTTAGTTTCATGGTATACCCCCTTAATGGTTAATCAGTTGATTGACTAACTATGAGTTCATTATATCTATATTGTTATAAATTGTCAATACTTTTTTTTATTTTTTTCTATACTAGTTGTACTGAATTAAATTTTAAAATGGCAGATACATTATATAAATATGTATCCGCCATTCATTAACATTAGATTATAATTTAATAATAAATCTTCTATTAATATAAACATCATCCTGTATTGAATAAGGAATAATAGTAACATAAGAAGTATTTTTTAAATCAATTGGGTCAAAAGTATAGTATCCTTTTTCACCATCAAAATGTCCACTATAAACATTATTCAATTCATTTCCTTTATCATCTACAATTTTAAATTTAATAAATCCTATATCTTCGCTAGTATTGTTGATAGTAAAATGAAGTTTGCTATTAATATTAGTGTTTGATAGATAATTTAGAATTACTTCTTGACCACTATGTAAAATAAAGTTTTTATCAATATCAATTATTTTTGTCTCAAGTTTTAATTCCGATATTTTTGCCATAAACTCCCAGGACCATTCTCCAGATATTACTTTTATTTCATTTTCAGAATTTACATATTTTAGGCCTTCTATAACATACTTAATTTTAATATCCTCTTGTAAATTAGTTTCACTGTCTAGTTTACAACGAAATATTGCTTGTTGATTGAGATTATTTACCTGATCATACATCCCTGAAGATCTGTCTTCAACTTTCTTTCCGTTTATGTATAGAGTTTGCCAATTATATAATACAATATCGTTTTCTGCTTTATTCAATGTTGTATAAATTATAATCTCATCCTCTAATAAAACAACTTCATCTAAGCTAATTGATATGCCTGTTTCGCTTGTTATACTGTCTCCTTTAACTTCACTATATGAGGATAAATTTTTTTCCCATATATCAATGTTTATATCTGCTCCAATAAGCCCAAATCCTAAGACTAATAGGAATATTCCAATAATTTCTAAATTAAGTTGGGATAAATTAAATTGTAATCTTTCTAAAATCTTGTTAATGTTTTTTGCCATTTTGCTAACTCCTTTTCTGGATCGTCTCCTTTAATTATATTATTATTAAGAAATCTGATATTATATGAATATTATTGCTTAGTGGCATCTATATAAGTATAATATATTTCTGTTATGATTAATAATTTTCTTGATGTTTAAATTATTTGTTTAATATATATTATACTACAATGTAATTGTATAATTAAATTGGCAATATAAGGAAATGTTGTGATGAATAATAGATTTGCAATGGAAGTAAGTTAAATTATATTAATTACTAAGTTAGAGATTTTTAAGAAAACTTGCAGCATAAAAAGTTATTATAATATTTTTTATTTATATAACTAGCATATACATTGAGGTTATGTTAACCTTATATATGAGGTGAATACAAATGGCTAAATTACACGATGTAAAACAGCAAAATAAGCAAGACATTATTAAACTACTTTTTTTAGAAAAAATACTTTCAAAAAAAAGGATAGCTTTAACATTAGGATTATCTTTTGCTTCATTGACAAATCTCTGCAGAGAGCTTCTTGAAGAAGGACTTATTATTGAAAAAGAAGCCATTATTTCTAAAAAAGCAGGTCGTAGAGAAATTGCTTTAGAAATTAACAAAAACTTTAAGAGAATAATAGGTGTAACAATTAATCCTGAAGTAACTACAATTATAGTTTCGGATTTATCTTTTACTATCTTGAAAAAGGTTGTTATGAGAACACAACCACTAGGGGAACCCCATTTTGATAGTATAATTAATGTAATCCACAAAATAAGCTCAAATTTGCTACTATCTTCTTTAAATACTCTTGGTATTTGTATAAGTATATATGGAAACACTGATGGCATTTATGCTTATAATGGAATTTGGTCAGTACCAACAAATGTTATTGAATATTTAAGTAGTAAGCTAAATTTACCTGTAGTTATGGATAACAACACACGCTGTAATGCTATGCTTGAACAAATTTATAGTACCAATGCAGACTTTATCTTTATAAAGTATATTGAAGCAGGAATAAGCGGAGCAGTTGTATCAAATGGGGTGATTTTGTATGGACAAGATAATAATATTGCAGATATAGGTCATACTATTGTAAATATTTCAGGGGAATATTGTGACATATGTAAAAGAAAAGGATGCCTTGAAAAAACTATTTCTATGGAAACAATTTTATCATTTGCTAAAGAACATTTTCATTCTGATCCAATTATTATGAGTTTATGTAATAATGATTCCGATAACATTACTATGAATAAAATTATAGAGGCTGTTGAATTAGGATCAATTATAGAATAAGGGCGTAAAACTCACTCATTTAGAGGTGGAGCCCTCTCATTCAGTAAGCGTATTGGGAAACTAGTGCGTAGCCATAGTTAATATTAACTATGCAATATACTACTTGAATTGCTTGAAATCCCTAAAGCCACTCAAACTACAACGTAAGCATGAAATAAGGCTAAGCGTGAATGTTGCGAAAGCAGAAAAAATTGATTGGATGATATAAGGTTAAATCCTAAGTATTAATATAATGGGTAACTAGCAGCTAATACTCGAACAGAGTAAAGTTCAACGACT
>LJDB01000016.1 GCA_001983455.1 Candidatus Epulonipiscium fishelsonii | reverse complement strand
TTTAGGGCATATGCATAAATTAAATTTCTTTGTGCACTACCATAATTCTTTTAAAGTTAAAGGTGGCAAACTATTTTTTAACAAAGTATTATTACAAAGCAATGTTGCAAATGATTTTTCAGAAGATGATATATTAAAAAATATGGATTTTTGTATGGGAATATTAAGCAAGAGTGAAAATAGTGTTCGCATACCAAGTGTTTTATATAAACAGCATTTACCAAATTTACAGTGGAGACCTAACTTGGTAGAAGACATTATTAACTTTTACGAAAAGTCTATAAAATATGTTGCTACAAATAACCTAGACTTTATACAAGTATTAACATTTGATTTTATATCAGACGCATTAAATGCATTGTTTGTTGCAGACATAGATATATCTCAAAAACATAAAGAACTATTAAAAATAGGAAATTCCACAATTACAAATGATATAATAGTTAATCAAAACTTGGGATATTCATTAAACAAACATAATATATTAAATATAAAAAGAAAAAACTTGTTTAAAGAAACCGCCACTTGGATGCTAAACCAACCTAATATAGAGGATGATATTATTTTAGAGTTTGCACAGATTGGCCAAATATTTTGTGCAAGTGCACAATGGGAAGAGGGTTGGATTAAATTTAGAATTTTACATGCTAATGCCTTATTAGAACTAGGTAAAAACATGATTCTTAAAGGGGAAAATGAATTGGCAGAATTGCAGCAGATGTTAGGTTGTTCCTAAATTCGTTATCACGAATATTAAATGAGGCGAACCGTCAAGCTCGCCTCATTTACAATACACAATTTTCACTATCAGATTAAATTATTTATTCTTTCAATTACTTCATTAAGCATAGCTTGATATTTTTCTTTTTTAGCCTTTTCTTCCTCAATAACGTTTTGAGGAGCTTTAGCAACAAAACCTTGGTTAGAAAGTTTCTTGTCTACTCTTTCTACTTCTTTTTCAAGCTTAATTTTTTCTTTGTTTAATCTTTCTTTTTCTTTTTCTATATCAACAAGCTCTGACATAGGTATATAAATCAACGCATTTGGTATAACAACCGAAACAGCATTGTTTGGAATATCTTTATTATTATTTTGTATTAAAACCTCAGAAGCAAATCCTAACGTTGCAAAAAATAATTTTCCTTTTTCAAATGTTGATAAAATAGCATTATCTTCAGAAACTACATATACTTTAGCTTTTACAGAAGGTGGAACATTCATTTGAGAGCGAACATTACGAATATTTCTAACAGCAACTTTAATTAATTCGATTTCTTGTTCTTCTTTTTCAAAGTTAAACTCTGATTTAAATGTTGGCCAATCCGAAATCATAATGCTTTCTTCTGCTTCTTGCAAAGACATAAATATCTCTTCTGTTATGAAAGGAATATAAGGATGCAAAAGTTTAACAATATCAATCATAACTTTTTTTAGAGTCCAAAGTGCACAATATCGAGTGGTATCATCCACATTGTATAACCTAGGTTTTACCATTTCTATATACCAATCACAAAATTCTTCCCAAGCAAATTCATAAATCTTTTGCACTGCAATACCAAGTTCGTATTTATCCATATTGTGCGTTACTTCTTGAGCTAGTGAATTTATTTTTGATAGAATCCATTTATCAACAGAAGTTAGGTCAGCTGGAGTTTTCTCTAGGTCAATTGTTTCTCCTTCACAATTCATAAGGATAAACCTAGTTGCATTCCAAAGTTTATTTCCAAAATTACGATTTGCCTCAACTCTTTCATAATAAAAACGCATATCATTCCCTGGTGCATTTCCTGTTACAAGAGTCAATCTTAAAGCATCTGCTCCATATTGATTAATAATTTCTAGTGGGTCAATTCCATTCCCTAGTGATTTACTCATTTTTTGTCCTTCACTATCACGAACTAGTCCATGAATAAATACATCTTTAAAAGGAATTTCTCCCATTTGTTCAATTCCTGAAAATGCCATCCTAACTACCCAGAAAAATATAATATCATAAGCTGTTACAAGAACACTTGTTGGATAAAAATATTCAAGCTCTGGAGTTTCATTTGGCCATCCTAGTGTTGAAAAAGGCCATAATGCTGAGCTAAACCATGTATCTAACACATCATCCTCTTGAACAAAATCTGTTTTTCCACATTTACAAGTTTCAGGTTTCTCAGAAGCAATTATAATTTCATTGCAATTTTGACAGTAATAAGCAGGAATTCTATGGCCCCACCAAAGTTGTCGTGATATACACCAATCTCTTATATTTTCAAGCCATCTTAAATAAGTGTTGCCAAATCTTTCTGGAACAAATTTCATTTCTCCAGATTTTACTGCTTCAATTGCAGGCTTTGCCATTTCGGCCATCTTTACAAACCACTGGTCTTTAATCATTGGTTCAATGATAGTTTTACATCTATCATGAGTTCCAACATTATGAATATGAGGTTCTATTTTTATTAAAAATCCTTGTTCTTCCAAATCTTTCAAGACCTGTACTCTTGCTTCTTCTCTTGAAAGATCTTTGTATTTTCCTTCTGTAATTATACCTTCATCTGTCATTATACAAAGTTGTTCTAAGTTGTGACGTTGCCCTACTTCAAAATCATTGGGGTCATGTGCAGGCGTAATTTTAACAACACCTGTTCCAAAATCCATATCAACATATTCATCTGCTATTATAGGGATTTCACGATCTGTAAGAGGAAGTTTAACCATTTTTCCAACTAAATCTTTATATCTATCATCTTTTGGATTAACAGCAACAGCAGTATCTCCAAGCATAGTTTCTGGGCGAGTGGTTGCAAGATTTATAAACTTATTAGTTCCTACAATAGGATATCTTAAATGATAAAAGTTTCCTTCTATTTCTTTGTATTCAACTTCAGCTTCCGAAATTGCCGTTTTACATTTTGGACACCAGTTTACAATTCTTGCACCTCTATATATATAACCTTTATTGTAAAGATTAATAAATACTTTAGTTACTCCTTCTGATAAGCCTTTATCC
The DNA here is from genome assembly GCA_001983455.1 of Candidatus Epulonipiscium fishelsonii. Classification (GTDB taxonomy): domain Bacteria; phylum Bacillota; class Clostridia; order Lachnospirales; family Cellulosilyticaceae; genus Epulopiscium_A. The sequence goes on along the minus strand of LJDB01000016.1, from coordinate 50,817 downwards.
ATAGTAAAACATATTCTATCCCAATCACATGAAGCCCCCAGTTTTTTTAATTGTTCAACAATTATTCCACCGGATTCTTCTTTCCATTCCCAAACTCGCTCCAAAAATTTATCTCTGCCCAATTCAGCTTTAGAAATTCCTTCTTCATCTAAAATTTTGTTTGCCACTTTAACTTCGGTTGCAATACTTGCGTGGTCTGTTCCAGGCATCCAAAGAGCGTTATATCCTTGCATACGCTTAAACCTTGTCAGAATATCTTGCAATGTATTGTTTAATGCATGCCCCATATGCAACTGTCCAGTAATATTTGGCGGTGGCATCATCATAGAATAAGGCTTTTTAGTCTTATCGACTTCTGCTTTAAAATATCCTTTATCCATCCATTTTTTATAAAGTTTTTCTTCTACTGTTTTTGGGTTGTATATTTTTTCCATATTTCTTCTACTTCCTTATATAAAAATTTTTTCTATTGTATCAGCAAAAAGATAAATCCTACTACACTGGTGATAATCCCTGCAAGACGTACTGCAAGGATTGCTCCACCAACTAATAATTCCATTTCTGATTTATCTTTTTCCTCTATTTGCATTTTGCCTATTACTATTCGTCTTGCAAATACGCAAATTCCTATGCCTATTATTAAAAGTACAAATCCTACTAATCCTATATATTTTCCTCCTCAAGTGACTGTTTTGGTGTATACAGAGGTTTTGGTTTTGTCAAAAAGTTTTCTTTAAAGTCTTCATATTCTTGAAGTTTCATTTCAATTATATCTGTATATTCTTTTATGGAGCTATATGCCAAAATTTGCTTATTCAATTCTTTTTCATATTCTTCTAGTCCTTCAAGTTGTTTCAATGCACGTTCTGTTTCTTGGAACAATGCATTATCTTCTTCTCTTCTTCTTGGAGTTACTATCCAATCAATAATTCTTCTTAAATTTCTATCACTAACATAGTTTTGTTTAAGTAACAATTCTATTTTTTCTTCAATCATTGTCACTTTATCCATAAGATTATTATATGTCTTCTCATTACCTTTATTTTCTTCATATCGAGCATAGTATTGTTCTAATTTAATCATGCTGTCTACGCCTAGTTTATTAAACTCAAAATCTACAAATTGTTTAGCATTAAAATAGTGGATTTTAGTTTTATTAAGGTATTGAGCTACTTTTTGTTGCAAAAGTTCATTTCTTTTTAATTCTCTTTCTAGTTTCTCTTTTATGGATAGTATAGTCCAAACTACTAACAAGAAAATTAAACAACTTATAGTTATGTTTAACCATATGTTTTCTCTTACAACTTGCAACATTGCAAATGATAAAAACAAAACAGTTACAAGTAAAACTGAAAATATTACCGTAAAAATTCTTAAATATTTATAACCCTGCAATAATAATTCTCTATCATTTATTAAATATTCCTGTTCATCTGTTAAATATTCAATATTCTGTTCATATAGATTTACTTGATTTTCAACTCTTTTAATTTCGGGTACTAAAGTGGATAATTCTTTGTCATATTCAGCAAAACGGTGTAAAGCGGGGTTGGTTCTAACTAGTCTATTTTGTAAGTGTTTTCTTTCGTCTAAGGCCGCTTTATGATTAATACTTAATTTATCTAGTGTTTGTTTATCTGTTTTACTAAGTAATTTATAATGCTCTAGACAATCTCTTATCTCCTCAACATCTTTTACCTGTTGCTTCAATCTGCTCATCCTTAAAAAAGTAGATTGAAGCTCTGCAAATAATCCCTCAATATCATGACGCTCAAAACGCTGTTCATTATTGGTCTTATCTTTAGATCCTTGTAGTAATCTCTTAAACCATCTCATAACCAAACTCCCTATTAATAAAGGGCTAGTTAAGCCCCTTTATTTAATATCATTTCCGTTAACATACTGTTTCATATCTTCAGTCATTGCTCCAATTGCATCAATTATGCTTAAACCAATTTTTTTGTCTTTGCGGTCAATTTTAGAAATTTTTGCCTCTACCATTTGATCAATTTGTAGTGCTTCTTCTGGTTTTGTAATTCTTGTTGGTGATATTTGAGAAATATGGATTAGTCCTTCTACTCCATCATTGATTTTTGCGAAAGCTCCAAATGACATAAATTTTACAATCTTCGCTTTAACAATGTCACCTTCTTCCAAATTTGTTGTAGCTACCTGCCATGGATCATTAGAAATATCCTTTATCCTTAATGCAATTTTATTTTCATTAATAGATAAAACAGTGACTTCAACAATATCACCTTCTTTTACAACTTCTTGAGGATGTTTTATTCTTTCCCAAGTTAAGTCAGAATTATGAACCAATCCTTCTACACCATCTAAATCTACAAAGACTCCATATGGCATAAGTTTTACAATTTTACCTTTGTATTTTTCTCCAACTTTAATTTCGTTCAATCGATCATTACGTTTTTTCAGTCTTGTTTCTTTAGCAATATCTTTTCCAGAAAGAACTAGTCTTTTGTTTTTTGGTTCAAATTGAATAATTTTTACTTCCATTGTTTTACCTACGTAGTTTTTTAAATCCTCTACGTATGTATCTGTTATTTGTGAATTTGGAATAAAAGCACGCATTCCTTTTATATTTGTAATTAATCCACCTCTTGTAACGTTTGCTATCTTCACAGACAACTTTTCTTCATCTTTATACATTTTTTCAATAGCTTCAATAGCTTTTTCAGTTTCTGCACGTTTTTTAGAAACAATAACTCTTGCTTCAGGCTCATCAACTTTCATAACACTAACAGGAAACTCATCACCAATTTTTACATCTTCTCTATCAAAATCTTCATAGCTATATTCATTCCAAGGAATGATTGCATCTAGGTGATACCCTATATGTGCTACTATTCCGTTTTCTTCCACTGCTATAACTTTTGCTGTTTTAATGTCTTTTTTGTAAATTTTAGACATTGATTTATCAACTTCAGCCATTAAATCTGCCATTGTTAGTTCCATTTCTGTTTCCTCCTCGAAGTAGTCCTTTTCTATAATTATACACATTTTAATAAGAAAAAATACAACAAAAGTTTGTATTCTTCTAAAACTATATTTATATAAGCCTATTTAAAAAGATTTAATTGTATTAAAAATTGCTTGTAATCCTTTAGAAAAAGTTCCATATAATAAAAATTGACTAAAGTTTAAATCATGGTCTTATCCTTCAAAAATATCTATAGTTATATTTTCCTTATTACTTATTTTTATTACTTCTTGTATTTCTATTGCACCTATTACAGGAGTATTTGCATCAGACAATTCTAATTTATAAGGTTCCATTATTATTCTAAAATCTTCTTCATTTATTATTTTATCTTTGTTTATATCCAATTCACTAAATGAAACTCCTAGGTGTGACAGCGTTTTAAATCTATCTTTGCTAAATTCTTCCTCTGGTATTTTTCCATCTTCATTCTCATCAAACCAAGTTCCATAATTAATCATAGACGGTCCACCTGTAAGTTGCCACTCTAGTATTTCTTTCATGCCTTCATTCATATATCCAGCTAAAAGTAATCCATCAAGTGAAACATTATTTCTATAAGCAACATGAGTTGCAATAATAGTTCCTTCACTCCAACCTAATAAGTAGACTTCAGCATCTTGTAATCTTTCATCTGCTTTTAGTGTATTAACTATTTGTTCAACATCTCCAATGGCATTACTAGGTAAATATGTCTGGTATATTTCTTCGTCAATATTTGCATATAGTGGTGGTTTTGGCCCTAAAGTTACACCTCTAGTATTATAGCTGAAATATGCTGTATCATCATCTACAATTTGATTTCCTATGACTTCATGATAAATAAATACCTCATTTTCAGTTAGTGGACGTTTATTTTCGTACGTATTTGGTCCTGCTCAATTTACATATATAACTAATTTTTTTACTTCATTCTTTGGAGTGATTTTTAATAGCCCATCAAACTTTATTCCATCTTGACTAGTTATAGTTACGACTTCGGTATTATATAAATTACTAATTTCAACCCTATCCTCGATTATCCCCTTATCTTTTTCAAGCACTTGATTATTACAACTATTGCACCTGTTATTAGCATAATACCTATAAGTTGTTCATTATGGTTATCACCCCAACGTGTTTCTTTTAATACAAATATTTTTTTCCAGCAATATCAATTGCAACAGCCCCACATGGAGCAGTTATGAGAATGCTTAATACTGCTATCGCAAGAATAATTTCTCCTCCAGCAACATCCATTGACAAAGGAATTCCTCCAATTGCTGCCTGAACAGTTGCTTTTGGCGTATATGCTATCATACAAAAAATTTTTTCTTGTCTAGTTAGTTTGGTAGAAATTACACTAAAATATACACCTATACTTCGGAATATTAATCCTATACAAATAATTAATACTCCTACAATTCCAGCATTTATTGCAACAGGAACATTTACTTCAGCTCCTACTAATACAAATAAGAATATTTCACCCATTTTCCATATATTACCTAGTGTTGCCCTTATAGCTGTCGTATTTTTTTTACTAGAAATAATAAAAGCCATAGCCATAATACCCAGCAATGTCGCTATTTCTATATATGATTTTATAAAGTCACCAAACTCATTCAACAAAAATGCACTTCCTAAAATAAAAAATACTGCTTGCATATTATCCAATTTTAGCATTATCATTATTTTAACAATTACTATACCCAAAATTGCTCCAATTAATGCTCCTAAAATAATTCCTATAGGGATACTTAAGATGCTTCCTATATTAAACCCAGCACCACCATACATTCCTAAAAAACTGCTAAAAATTGTAATTGCCACAACATCATCAATTGATGCGCCCGCCAAAATTAGTGTAGTGATTGAGCCTCCTTTTCCTTTTTCCATAAATTTTAGCATACTTGGAACAACAACAGCAGGAGATACTGCTGCCAAAATAAATCCCAATATTCCACCTTGTACAAATGTAAAATCTAAAAATATCGTACTTAAAAAAGCGATAGTTAATCCTTCGCATACTCCAGGGACAAAACTTAATAATATTGCAGGTTTTCCAACTTTTAATATTTCTTTTTTATTAATTCCAAGTCCAGCTCTAATTAAGATTATAATTAATATCATAGTTCTTAACTTTGGAGATATATCTGTAACAGAAACATCTATCAAGTTTAAAGCATTAGGTCCTATAATTATGCCGACTATTAAATAACCTAACAAATTAGGCAATCTTGCTTTGCTAACTATCAATCCCCCCAATAAGCCTAGTATTAAAATTAAACCTATACTACCTATCAATATTATCGCCTCTATTCTAAAAATTATCTATCTTTTTAATTATTCTAACATAAAGACTTAATTTTTATTCTCTATACTGTCTAAACTGGCTAGGATGTTGATTCTTTATAGGTATAATAATACATAAGAGAACAAAAAAGTACTCGTTTATTTATATGAGTAAACGAGCATAATTATATAGCTATTTTTTTTTTTTGAATATTTTTTTTGATAATAATTTTGTTTTTCAGAATACATTAATTTATCAGCTTGGTGTAATTTATCATCAATATTATCACAAACATTTGTCCATGTATATCCTATAGATGCACTTAGCTTAGGGTTTGCGTTAATTAGATGCTTAACTTTCTCAATATTTTTTGTAAATTTTTCTTCTGATATATTTTCTTGTAATATAATAAATTCATCTCCACCTACTCTATACACATTTTCACCAAAAGTATTGTACAAAATAGTTGCTACATCAATAATCATTTTGTCTCCACAAATATGACCTTTTGTATCATTAAGTGTTTTTAATCCATTTATATCCACAAAGCCTATCCCTATTTTCTCATCTGCATTTTCTTTTAAACATAAATATTTTTCCAAATAGGCATTTCTATTTTTAACTTTAGTCAACTCATCAAAATAAGACATCTTTTCTAATTTATCTATCATATCATGTTTTCTAATAAATGCAGATATTGTTTTGCAAACAGCTTTAAGAACCGTAGTATCTGTGTCTAACAACTCTGAATAATTAATTCCTATATACCCTATTATAATATCGTTTTTATCTCTTAGAGGTACAAGCATAAAAGAATTATAATCTAATTTCTTCAATACTTTATATAACTTAGAATTTGTATTTACTTCATCATCTACAGATTTTAAAATAACTTCGCCTTCTTCTTCAAATTTATTTAACCAGCCTTCCACCAGTTCTATAGGCAAATTTTGTATCATATATTTTTTAGCATCAAAACCTTCTTTGAACCATTCATGAGTACTACTTATAAATTGCCTATCTTCTGAAATTTCAATTATATAACTTCTATTTCCTCCGTAATGATTTCCTATAATTTCAAGTAAACTTTCTGCTGATTCATTAAAATCATCACTGTAATGAAGTAATTCTATACACTGATTAATTACCTGCGAAATTTTTATTTGTTTAGATAAATCTTCTATCCTTGTTTGCTTTAACATAAACTCAGATATTGTTTTACAAACAGCTTTAAGAACCGTAGTATCTGTATCTAATAACTCTGAATAATTAACTCCTATATACCCTGTTATAATACCGTTTTTATCTCTTAGAGGCACAAGCATAAGAGAATTATAATTTAATTTCTTCAATAATTCATATAACTTACAATGTACAGTTATTTCATCATCTACAGATCTTAAAATAACTTCGCCTGCTTCTTCAAATTTATTTAACCAATGTTCTATTATTTCTATAGGCAAATTTTGGGTCATATGGTTTTTAGACTCAAATCCTTTTTTAACCCATTCATGAGTACTACTTATAAATTGTCTGTCTTCTGAAATTTTCATTATATAACTTCTATTTCCTCCGTAATGATTTCCTATAATTTCAAGTAAACTTCCTATGGACTTATTAAAATCATCACTGTAATGAAGTAATTCTATACATTGATTAACTACCTGCGAAATTTTTATTTGTTTAGATAAATCTTCTATCCTTGTATGCTTTAACATAAACTCAGATATTGTTTTACAAACAGCTTTAAGAACAGTAGTATCCGTATCTAGCAACTCTGAATAATTAACTCCTATATACCCTGTTATAATACCATTTTTATCTCTTATAGGTACAAGCATAAGAGAATTACAATTCAATTTCTTCAATAATTCATATAACTTAGAATTTACATTTATTTCATCATCCACAGATCTTAAAATAACTTCGCCTTCCTCTTGAAATTTCTTTAACCAGTGTGCAACTATTTCTGTAGGCAAATTTTGGGTCATATGTTTTGTAGACTCAAAACCTTCTTTAACCCATTCATGAGTAGTACTTATAAATTGCCTATCTTCTGAAATTTTAATTATATAAGTTCTATTTCCTCCGTAATAGTTTCCTATAATTTCGAGTAGACTTTCTATTGATTTATTAAAATCATCACTACAATGAAGTAATTCTATACATTGATTGACTATCTGTGAAATTTTTATTTGTTTTGATAAATTTTCTATCCTTTTATACTTTAAAATAAACTCAGATATTGTTTTACAAACAGCTTTAAGAAGTAATTTATCGTTTTTATCCATATATATATTATCCATCACTAGATATTCTGTTGCTGGATCATTTTGTAAAGGGATACCTATAAATGACTTACACTCTAGGTTTTTTAATAGACGATATACATAGGAAGTCGTATCTATCTCTTCTGAAATACCAGCTACAGTAAATTCTCCATGATCTTCAAATTTATAAAACCCAGTGTTCAATATTTCTATAGGTAAATTTTGAATCAAATCTTTTTTAGGATCAAGGCCCTGAGTTACGCATTCATGTGTAGCACTTATAAATTTTCTATCTTCTGAAACTTCCATTAAATAAATTCTTGTTGTTCCATAATAAGAACTTATAATTTTCAGCAAGTTTATTATTGATAAATTAAAATCTTCCCCATGATAAAGAGCCTCTATGCATTGGTCTATTAACTGTGTAATTTCTATTTGATTATAAAATCTTTTTTGCATGTTTACTTTTTTAGTTGCATTACAAGCTACTTCAAGTTTGTAATGTTTGCCGTCAATGGTAATTAATTTAGTTGTTAAATTGTAGTATTCGTTAGTTCTTGGATTATAAAAAGTTCTGTCAGAAGGGGTATCATGTGAAAAGTTCTTATTATAGCAAAAATCACAAGGCATCTCACGGCCTTGTAGTAAGTTGTAACAGTTTTGATTGATCCACTCCTCTTCAGATTTTAAGCCAAATTCTTCCATGGCATATTTATTTAAGAAATATATTTCACATGTATCAACATCTGATATGTAAATTATATTATTTATTTCATCAAGTATTTGTTTATATGTATCTGCATTCATATTAATATTCATATTAGTCGTATCCTCCACAACAAATTTATAAAAGCTTCATTAATTTATATTCAACATATGTTCATCAATATTACAATTTGTTATAATATACATTGTATTGCTTGCTGTGGAGTAAAATTTCATAACGGGATATAACTATATTTATGTATTGTAAACAAAATTCATACTAGGAAAGAGAACTAATCCAATAGTTCTCAATGCATTATTCTTCTTATTTTGATTGTTCTTCTGTTTGTTGTTTTTCTGGTCTTGGAGGTCTTGGCAAAAGTGCTTTATGAGATAAATTAACTCTACCTTGTTTATCAATCTCCATTACTTTTACTTTTATTTCATCTCCAATTTGAACGGCATCTTCAACCTTTTCAACACGTTCATGAGCAAGTTGTGAAATATGAACTAAACCTTCTTTGCCTGGTACAAGTTCAACAAATGCTCCAAAATTCATAATTCTTACAACTTTTCCGTTAAATATTTGTCCTGGAGCCAAATCTTGAACAATTCCTTCGATTATTTCAATGGTTCTATCTGCCTTAGCTTTGTTAATTGCACAAATAAACACCCGTCCATCATCTTCAATGTCAATTTTTACTCCTGTTTCTTCAATGATTCTATTAATTACTTTACCTTTTTGTCCAATTACTTCACTTATTTTCTCAGGATTAATATTAATTTGAGTGATAAAAGGAGCATATTGAGATAATTCTGTTCTTGGTTCACTTATAGCTTTACTCATAACTTCATTCAAAATATAATTTCGTGCAATTTTAGTTTGTTCTAAAGCACCTTTTATTATTTCTTCTGTCAATCCTTCAATTTTCATATCCATTTGAATAGCTGTAATTCCGTTAAGAGTTCCACCAACTTTAAAGTCCATATCTCCAAAAAAGTCTTCAAGTCCTTGTATATCAGTTAATAATACAAACTCATCATCAGTTTCACCTGTTACAATACCAACAGAAATACCTGCTACTGGAGATTTTATAGGGACTCCTGCTGCCATTAAGGAAAGTGTTGAACCGCATATACTAGCTTGAGAGGTTGACCCGTTTGAACTTAATACTTCCGAAACAATCCTTATAGCATATGGAAATTCTTCTTCGCTTGGCAAAACTGGAATTAGTGCTCTTTCAGCTAATGCTCCATGTCCAATTTCACGTCTTCCTGGACTTCTTGGTGCACGTGCTTCTCCAACGGAAAATGGAGGAAAATTATAGTGATGCATATATCTTTTAGTACTTTCCAATTCATCTAATCCATCTAGCATCTGAATTTCTGAAAGAGGACCTAAAGTTGTAACTGTCAAAACTTGAGTTTGTCCTCTAGTGAACATTCCAGAACCATGTACACGAGGAATTAAATCTATTTCGGCTCTCAATGGTCGTATTTGGTCTAGTTTACGTCCGTCTGGTCTTTGATGATCTTTTAAAATCATTCTTCTTACAGTCTTTTTCTCAAATGCATAAAAGCTTTCTTCTAAATAAATTAAATAATCCTCATGGCCATCTTCAATTAATTTTTCTGTTACTTCATTCATAAGAGCTCTTAATTGAACTTCTCTAGTTTGTTTATGATCTGTAAAAACTGCAACTTCCATTCTTTTTTCACCAATCACATCAACAATTGCTCTATATACTTCTTCTGGAATTATAGCTTTTTCATAATTAAAATCTTTTTCTTTTCCACAATCTGCTTGAATGCTTTCAATAAAAGATACAATTTCTTGATTTACTTTATGGCCTTCAATTATGGCATTATACATTATTTCTTCTGAAATTTCGTCAGCACCTGCTTCAATCATCATAACTTTGTGTTTTGAAGAAGAAACGGTAAGTGCTAAACTACTTTTTTCTCTTTGAGCACTTGTAGGGTTTATAACAATCTCACCATCAACATAGCCCACTTGAACAGAACCTACAGGTCCTTTAAAAGGTATTTCAGAAATATCTACAACTAAAGAAGCTGCTATCATAGCTGTTACTTCTGGAGAACAATCTTGTTCCACAGCCATTACAGTAGTAGTAATGACTACATCATTTCTATAATCTTTTGGGAATAAGGGTCTGATTGGTCTATCTATAACCCGTGAAGTTAAAATTGCACGTTCTGAGGGACGACCTTCTCTTTTGATAAATCCACCTGGAATTTTTCCTATTGCATAAAATTTTTCTTCATAATTTACACTTAGTGGAAAAAAGTCTACTCCTTCCTTTGGTTTATCACTTGCAACTGCTGTTGCTAAAATTGTTGTTTCTCCATAACTTACTAAAGCAGCACCATTTGCCAATTCTGCCATTTTTCCTATTTCTACTTTTAATTCCCTGCCTGCTAGCATAGTGGAATATGTTTTTACCATACACTTCATCCTTTTCATTTATCATTTATATAATGAATTAGTTTTTATTGATTATCATGAAAAAAGAGTGAAGTTTTCTCCACCCTTTAATATTTATATTATTCATAACAATCAACAACGGTTCAAAATTTCTTGGTGATTATTTTCTAATTCCTAATTCTTTAATAATTGAACGGTATCTTCCAATATCGGTCTTAATTAAATAATCTAACAGACCTCTTCTTTTACCAATCATAAGAAATAATCCTCTACGAGAGTGAAAATCTTTTTTATGAGTACGTAAATGGTCAGTTAAGTGATTAATTCTTTCTGTAAGAAGTGCAATTTGTACTTCTGGAGAACCTGTATCGTTAGTGGTTCTTCCGTGTTTTTCCATCAATTCTGATTTTCTTTCTTTAGTCATTACTAATTCCTCCAAGATTTTGATTTAATCCAATTACTAAGCTATGGTCGGAGCTCCCTATATCTGAGTAATGGTATATAATACTTTGATAGTATAACATAAGCTTTTTAGCTTGTAAACAATTTATCTAATTAGCTTATCAAAAATAATACATTAGTTGCTATTAATTGTCTGCATAGGCATTATGGAATACTTTTTTAGATTATTTCCTATTCGAAAGATTTTAAAACACTTTTCAGTATTATTTTTCAATTACATTAGCAAAGTTATCTATAATGGACTGCTATATGATAAAATTTTTACTTTTTCTTTGTCAATTGAAATTTGTTTTATTAATTCATCAAGTCCATCAAATCGTTTTTCAGGTCGCAAATAGTCAAAGAAATACACTGTAGCTATTTCTCCATATATATTTTCATTAAAGTTAAATATGTTTGTTTCAACAGTCTTCTCTACACCTTTTACCGTAGGGTTATTGCCAACGTTAGTAATACTAGTGTATAGTTTATTTTTGACTTTAAATTTTGTTGCATAAACTCCATTTGGTGGATATACTTTATATAGATTTGCAGAAATATTAGCTGTAGGAAAACCTATTGTTTTTCCTAATGCCCTACCATGTACAATTTCACCTGTAATCATGTACGGATACCCCAATAATGTTTGGGCCTCTAGCATCTTTCCTTGTGCAATTAAAGCTCTGATTTGTGTACTTGAAATAATAGTATTATTATCCTTTATATCCTTAACTATACAAATGTTTACATTGTATTTTTTTCCTAATTGTTCCATATATGAAGCATTGCCTACTTTGTTTTTTCCAAAATAATAATTATTTCCTATAACAATAGTTTTAGCATTCAATTGCTCTAGCAAGACTCCTCGGAAAAATTCTTCAGGACTCATTTTAGCAACAATATTATTAAATGGATATTCTATAAATTTATTTATACCTATTTGTATTAGTCTATCTCTCTTTTCTTCACTTGATGTTAAAAGTTGCTTTGGATTTTGTGCTAATACCCAAGAAGGTGGTGGAAAAAAAGATAGTCCTATTACTTCTGCTTCGGGGGTTTGTTTTTTAGCTTCCACTTTTGCACATTCAAATAATTGCTGATGGCCTCTATGTAAGCCATCAAAATTTCCTAACACAACAATATTTGATTTTTTTAATTGCATATTTTGACAGGCCTTTCTTTAATTTAAAATTATTAGCAATTTCAAGTATGTCTAAATCCTCTAAATGTAGCATCTTTTGTTAAATACAATTTATCACATGTTTTCATCATGTGTTCTTTCTGCACTTCAATATATATATTTATTAATATTTTATTAGCCCAATTTAATTTTTCATATATTTCTTCATCTGTATTTTGTGTGAAGTTTACAGTTAATAAGTCAGAGTTAGTATGTTTGTTTTCATAGAAATCTTTAACATCTTTTAATAGTCCCTGCTTTATTGCGTAATCAAACAGAGGACTGCCTGGATATGGAGTTACTGGTCTAATAGTTCTAAGCTGAGCATGGTCATCATATTTCAATAAAAATTCTACTGCCTCATCTATAGCACTAAGGGGTTCATTAATGTTTCCATATATTATATTTAGTCCTGGACTAATTCCTACGGACAATGTATTTTCTATACCTTTTATAATTATATCTTTGGTTAATGCTTTGTTCATTACTTTAAGAGTAGCATTATCAAGAGATTCTATTCCATAGTTAATAAATACGCATCCTGCTTTTTTCATCAAGGTTAAAGTATCAATATCTGCGTAGTTTAAGCGACCATTACAGTCCCACTTAACATTTAAATCTGCCTCTATAAATTTTTCACAAAAATCTTTTACTCTTTCCTTAGAATTCATCAGTAATTCATCCATAAAAGCAATATATGTTATTTTGTATCGTTCTTTTAATATTTTAATTTCTTCTATAATACTTTCTGTTTTCCTTGGTCTAAAGCCTTTATCCAATCTAAAACAAAAATTACATTCAAAAGTGCATCCTCTTCCAGACAAAACAGCAAAACTTCGATCAGACTTGCTAATATTAGGAAATCTCTGTAAAGCATAATAATCCATATTAAATAAATGCCATGCTGGATAAGGCAGTTCATCTAAGTCTTTAACCAATTGTCTAGCATTTGTTTGTACAAACTCACCTTTATCATTAATAAACGCTATCCCGTCTACCTCAGAAAAGTTACCTTTAATGTTAATACAATTTAGTAACTCTATAATAGTCCTTTCTCCCTCTCCAATACCAACAAAATCTGCATCCGTAATTTTTAAGTAGTATTCGGGAGCTGAAGCAGGACCATGACCTCCAATTAAATAAGTAAAATGCTTTCTATTTATTGACTCATTTATTGCATTAGAAATAAGTTTCAATTTTTTATATTGATAATATCCACCTATTACACTTACTAAAACCATATCGTACTTTTCGTTGTTTAATTTATTAGTCAAATGACTTTCTGGATAATGATAGATATCTTGGTGATAAATTTCTACATGATGTTTTTTTTCTAAACATGCACCTGCTAAATAAGCTATTCCTAAAGGAAAATGTGATATATATGCGTCATTATCGTATACAACCATTAGTATCTTCATCGTATTATACATCCTTTATAGTTAAATTATAAAAACATTTTTTCTGGTTTTATTATATCATCTTGTATATTATACAGTCCAATGAATTTATCATTAGCATCATAAATTCGTAATTTTTTATCTAGTGGTAATTCTTCATTTATATCTTCTAATGATAGAAAATTTCCATTATATAAACGTTTGCTTGCAGTTTGCTTTACTGTTAAAATAGGGTAATCTTCAAATAACTCTTCTATTTTATAAAGTTGATTAATTTCAGCTCCTTTTTTATTCAAGTTAATTACTAGGTCTTGTAATTCTTCTAAAGTAATGCTATCTGCTAAAATAAATCTTCCTACTTTTGTACGAACAAGATCACCCATATGAGCTCCACAACCTAGTTTTTTTCCTATATCAGTACATAGCGTGCGAATATAAGTCCCTTTAGAACAGTGGACATTAATCTTAAACCTATTTTCACTAATCCATTCTATTATTTCACAATTGTATATATAAACAGTTCTTGCGGGTCGCTCAATTGTTATGCCTTTTCTCGCTAGTTCATATAATCGTACGCCATTGATTTTTATAGCTGAATACATTGGGGGCACTTGTGTATACTCTCCAATAAAACTATCAACGACGTTTTGTATTTGTTCCTTAGTAACATTAACAGGAAAAGTTTCAACAATTTCTCCTGTTATATCTTCTGTTGTTGTATTAACACCTAATATTACTTCTGCTTGATAACATTTATCCACATCTGTTAAATAAGATACTACCTTTGTTGCTTTTCCTATACAAATTGGCAACACACCCCAAGCATCAGGGTCTAACGTTCCTGTATGGCCAATCTTCTTTATCTTTAGAATGCCTCTACATTTAGCCACTACGTCATGTGAAGTAAAACCTTTAGGTTTTAATATGTTTAATATTCCATCCATTTTTCACCTTCTTAATCTATTAATTTCTCTATTTCAGATTGTACTTTGGTTAAAACAGATTGTAAATCACCTTCTAGTGTTGCTCCTGAAGCCCTAATATGTCCACCGCCACCAAATTTCATACACACTTGTGAAACATCGAATGGGTTGTCACTTCTTAGAGAAAGCTTATATTGATTTTGTTTAAGTGGATAAATAAATCCTGCTATTTTTACATTTTCTATGTTTTTAATTTCATATATAGCCGAACTCATATCTTCTCTTTTAGCAGAAATTTCATTCATTTCTTCAAAAGAAACATAAGATAAGCCAATTAATCCATCTTTAATAAAGTACATGTTTTTGTTTACAATGTTTGCTACTTTTAATTGTTGCTGAGTTTTCATTCGCAGAACAGTATAATACATCTGAGGATAATTTAGTTTAAAATGTTCCATTAAATATGCAACCGCATTTAATGTGGAAGGAGCGGTATTTGCATGCATAAATCCTCCTGTATCATACACTATCCCTGAATATATAGCTTTTGCCATGTCTTCAGTAATATCAACTTCTAGAGATTTAATTATTTTATAAACTATTTCACAAGTTGAAGAGCCTTCTCTATCTACATAATTATATTCAGCAAAATCAGTGTTAGTATGGTGATGGTCAATACTTATAGTAACTGTAGCTTTGTCGAATAACTCTCTATAATCCTTAGCTAATCTTTCCTTATCACCACAATCAACACTTATAAAAGTGTCAAAATCACCATCATAATTTTGTGCATAATTTAAATTTTCAACTAAATAGTTGTATCTACTAGGTATTTCTTCGATCAAAACTGTATAAGGGATATGAAAAAATTTGCATATCCCTGCTACAGCTACTAAAGCTCCAATTGCATCACCATCTGGTTGCACATGTGCACCTAATAAAATATGATTTGAATTTTTTATTAAAAGTTTTAGGTTATTCATTGTCGTTTGCTTCCTTCATGACTTCTTCAATTACCCTAGACATTTTCATTCCATATTCAATAGAAGTATCTAGTTTAAACGTAAATTCTGGTGTATTTCTAAGGTTTATTCTTCTTGCAATCTCTTTTCTAATAAACTTGCTGGAAGCTTGTAGCCCCTCCAAAGCATCATCCTTTTTGTCATCTTGTAAAACACTAATAAACACTTTAGCATGTTTTAAATCATTAGTTGTTTCAACTGTAGTTACGCTTACCATTGCATCATTCACACGTGGGTCTTTAATTTCTTCTCTAATTAAATCTGCAAGTTCTTTTCTAATTTCCTCATTAATTCTTATCATACGTTGATTAGCCATTTTAAAGTTCCTCTCTATGATTAGTTATCTTTTAATTTCTTCCATTATAAAAGCTTCTACTATATCATTTTCTTTTAAGTCATTGAATTTTTCCATCATAACACCACATTCAAACCCAGTGGCAACTTCTTTAGCATCATCTTTAAATCGTTTTAAAGATGCAAGTTTGCCTTCATAAGCTACAATTCCATCACGAAGTATTCGAACTCCTGCATTTCTTTGCATTTTTCCATCCTTAACATATGCACCACCAATTGTTCCCACGCCAGAAACTTTAAATGTTTGTCTAATTTCAGCATGACCTATAACTTTTTCTACATATTCTGGATCTAACATACCTTTCATTGCTGCTTCGATGTCTTCTATAGCTTTATAGATTATACGATATAAACGTATATCAACACTCTCACGGCTTGCAATAGCGGCAGTGGCAACATCTGGTCTAACATTAAATCCGATAATAATTGCTCCAGAAGCTGAGGCTAAAATTACATCTGATTCAGTTATTGCACCAACTCCACCATGAAGAATACGAATACGAACTTCTTCTGTTGAAAGTTTTTCTAAGCTTTGTTTCACAGCTTCAACGGAGCCCTGTACGTCTGCTTTAATAATAATATTTAATTCTTTTACTTGACCTTCTTGAATTTGGCTATATAAATCATCTAGTGAAACTTTATTTGGAGTATTTACCAATAAACGTTCTCTACCTTGGGCTTTTACTTTTTCAGCAAGTTGTCTTGCTTGCTTATCATTATTGGCAACATAAAATAAATCGCCACCTGTAGGAACTTCAGAAAGACCTAAAACTTCCACTGCTGTTGATGGAGTAGCTTTAATAACAGTATTTCCTTTAAAGTCTAACATAGCACGCACTCTACCATGAATTGGACCTACTACAATAGGGTCTCCAATTTTTAAAGTTCCATTCTGAACTAGTACAGTTGCAACTGGCCCACGTCCTTTATCAAGTTGTGCTTCAATCACTGTTCCTCTTGCTTTTCCTTTTGGATTTGCTTTAAAATCACTAATTTCTGCAACTAGCAATACCATTTCCAAAAGATTATCTATTCCTTCTCTTTTTAAGGCAGATACATGAACACAAATTACATCTCCACCCCATTCTTCAACAAGAATTCCGTGGTCTGCAAGTTCTTGCTTAACTCTATCTGGGTTTGCACCTGCTTTGTCAATTTTATTTACTGCCACAATAATTTGAACATTTGCAGCTTTTGCATGATTTATTGCCTCAATTGTTTGTGGCATTACTCCATCGTCTGCTGCAACAACAAGAATTGCAATGTCAGTAACTTGAGCTCCACGTGAACGCATTGCAGTAAACGCTTCATGCCCTGGTGTATCTAAAAATGTAATGTTTTTGCCATTCAATGTAACAGATGATGCACCAATATGCTGAGTGATACCTCCAGCTTCTCCACCAGTAACATTTGTAGAACGAATTGCGTCCAAAAGTGAAGTTTTACCATGGTCAACATGCCCCATTACTACAACAACAGGTGGTCTTTCTACCAAATCTTTTTCATTTTCTATTACTTGACCAAAAATTTCTTCTAGTAAGTCTTTTTCTTCTTCTCGTTCAACAATCGCACCATATTCTTCAGCAATAGTAACTGCAGTATCAAAATCGACTTCTTGGTTCATAGTCATAAGCTTACCTTGCTTCATCATAAGTTTAATTATTTCAGTTGCAGATACACCTATTTTATCAGCCAATTGTTTTATTGTAATGCTTGAACCTACTTCTATTATTTTTATATCTTCCTCCACATTGTTCTCAACTATAGATGCTACTCTTTCAGGTTTTTTCTTTTTATTATTAAATGTTTCTTTCATATATAATCCTCCATTATTCGCTTTCTATAAGCTCTTTTAGTTTTAATCCTAATTTTCCATCTAGAATGCCTATTACTACTCGACCTTCTTTGCCAATACTTCCACCTAGTTGCATCTTGTCTCCCCATATAACATACGGAATATTTCGATAATTACATTTATCCATAAATAATTTTTTAGTATTATCTGATGCATCTGTTGATACTATAACATATTTCGCTTTTTCAGAAACAACAGCATCTTTTACAGAAAACTCTCCAGAGACAATATTTCTTCCTTTTTGACAAATACTTAGTAATTGATATATTTGTTTATCCATTTGTAATCTCTTTTCTTAATTCTTCATAAATCTCTTTTGATACTTTAGTTTTAAATGAACGTTCTAAACCCCTGATTTTTTCTGCTTTCTCTAAGCAAACAATATTTTTGCAAATATATGCACCTCTACCAGGGTTTTTACTAGTAAAATCTACACTAAACTCTCCTTTGTCATTACGTACTATCCTTATTAATTCTTTTTTGTCTTTCATTTCAAAACATCCCGTACATTTTCGAAGAGGTATTTTCTTCATAAAGCCTCTCTCCCATTACTCACTTTTTATATCAATTTTCCAGCCTGTTAATTTTGCTGCTAATCTTACATTTTGGCCGCCTTTTCCAATAGCTAGTGTTAATACATTTTCAGGCACTAGAACTTTAGCGTTTCTTTCTATACCTCGCTCTGTATCAATTTGTTCAATTTCCACACTTGATACTTTGGCTGGACTTAACGCTGCTTCAATAAATGTTCTTGGGTCTTCACTCCAACGCACAACATCTATTTTTTCTCCACATAATTCTTCAACAACTAGATTAATTCTATATCCTTTTTCTCCTACGCAAGCGCCCACTGGATCAACTTTGGGATTATTTGAATGCACTGCTATTTTAGTCCTCGAACCAGCTTCTCTTGCAACACTTTTTATTTCTACAGTTTTTTCTTTAATTTCGATTACTTCTCTTTCAAAAAGTCTTTTCACCAAATCTGGGTGAGTTCTTGAAAGAATAACTTGAGCCGAATTTTTAGATTTTCCTTCTTTTTGATCATTCTTACTAAAATCTTTTACATTTAACAAATAAAAGTCTCTATTATGACTTAAAAACTTCTCAGATTCATAGTTTTCACTTGGCACGCTTTCTGTTAAAGGAAGAGAAGCTTCTGTAAATTCAAGTTGAACTAGATATCCGTTCTTTTCTCTTCTTAATATTCGTCCTCGTATAATGTCATTTAGTTTAACACTATATTCTTCATAAATCATTTGTCGCTCGGCTTCTTTTATCTTTTGAATAACTACTTGTTTTGCGTTTTGAGCGGCAATTCTACCAAAGTTTCGTGGTGTAATTTCTATATCTATTAAATCTCCAACCTCTACAAAAGGGCTTTTTAGCTTTGCTTCTGTAATTCCTATAAGAATTAATTCGTTGTCAACATCATCATCTTCAACAATAGTTTTAGTAGAAAATACCTTTACATCTCCCGTTAATTTGTTAATATCAACTTTTATAATCTGTTTGCTACCAGCGCTACCAAAATGCTTTTTGCAAGCTGCCTCAATAGACTGCTTAATTGCCTCAAATAATTTTTCTCTATCAATTCCCTTTGATTCTGCAATTTGGTCAATCGCTGTAATAAATTCTGAATTCATTTTGTCCTCCACTTAAAATAATATAGCCAATCTTACACTTGCTATATTTTTAAAATCTACATTTAATAACTCTCCGTCTTCCATCTCTAAAATTAATATGTCATCATTAGTTTTTTCGTCTGTTGTTTTTTTAATTAGTTTTGCTTGAATATGTTTTTGCTTGCTTATTTTAGATGAAATTGGTTTGTACAACTTTACATCTACAATTCTGTTTGCGAACTTTATAAAATCTGCATCTTTTTTTATTACCCTATCTAGTCCTGGTGAACTTACTTCAAGCATATATGGATCTTTGATTGGATCTTTTTCATCTAAAACTACTTCAACTTTACGACTAGCAATTTGACAATCATCTATTGTAATACCACCATCTTTGTCAATGTATAGTCTTAAATAATAAGTACTTCCCTGCTTTATAAATTCTAAATCTACCAATTCAAAGTTTAATTCCTTTATAATTGGTTCAATATATTTTGTTACTGTTTGCACTGTGTTCATTGCGTATAACTCCTTAGTAAAAGACGTACTTCATTTCTGTACTAACACAGGTGGAAATTGTTTGACTTTCCACCATTACCATAAAATGTAGAAAGAGTGGGCATACACCCACTCTCTCCTCAAAGTTTTTTTATTATATTTTTTGATTATAATACTATTTGCCAAAAAAATCAAGTACTTTAATGCATTTTAAAAAAACCTTGTCTAGTTATTCCTTCTATAATTATTAACATTAAAGCTATTTAAAGTTTACCCATAAGCTAAAGAATTTAAACTAGCTAATTACAAAATATTTATAAACAGCTCATACTCTCCTTATTTTTTAAATAAATTTTTATTGTTATGAAACTTTAAAAATTAGGTAAGACTTTATATATATTTTTTTAGGAGGAATTACATGAATTACCAACAATTTTTGAATGCAAATGATGATATAAAACATGCATATATTTCTAAATTCAAAGAAAAAATTTTAGAGTCACAAAGTTTTTTAGATGATAAAGAAGCTTATATTCAAGGTGAAATTTTGGCAATTAAATATTTAAGAAATGGTCTAGAATTTTTTTAAGTATCTTTATAAGACTATTAAAAACAATAAAGAGAAGGGCGAATATAGTCCGTTATTCACCCTTAAATTAAGTTTATTCCGCCGAAATCATAAAATGGTACACTGGTTGATTTCCGTGATGAAGTTCAATATCTGCTTGATCAAATATCTTCGCTGCTTCTTTTTCATATTTTTCAGCAGTTTTTTTGTCAATATCCTCACCATAATATATAGTGATAACTTCCGCATCTTGGTTCATAGATTTCAACAAACGTTTAAAAGTTTCTTTTAAATTTTTATTATGAACTACTATGTCACCTTCAAGTATTCCCAGATATTCTCCTTCTTCAATTGTTTCTCCATGCATTGTAGTATATCTTACAGCCATTGTAATTTGTGCAGTTTGAACAGCTTTAATAGCTTCGTTCATATTTTTCGTTATATCGTCAATATCTGTGCTTCCGTCATACGAAATCATAGCACTTACTCCTTGAGGGATGCTCTTTGTTGGAACAACTTCAACTTGACAAGTATTAACTAGTTGTTTAACTTGTTCTGCAGCCAAAATTATGTTTTTATTGTTTGGAAGTACAATAACTTTTTTAGCATTAACTTGCTTAATAGCTTCTTCAATATCTTCCGTACTAGGGTTCATCGTTTGGCCACCCTCAATAACTTTAGTTACACCAAGACTTTTCATAATTTCAGCTATTCCAGACCCTGATGCAATAGATACAAAAGCAATTTCTTTTTCAGGCTCTTTTGCTTCCTGCTCATCAAATATCGAAGAATGCTGTTCTCTCATGTTATCAATCTTAATATTTGTAAGAGAACCAAATTTTAGTCCATGTTCGATAGCTAGACCAGGGTTGTCTGTGTGCACATGAATTTTTACAAATTCCTCATCAGAAACAACCACTATACTATCTCCTATAGTATCAAGAAATTTCTTTGTTTTTTCTTCTATAAACTTATTATTTGAATTTTTTTGAATAATAAATTCTGTACAATATCCAAAAGTTATTTCATCTGTGTTAAAATGCTTAATTGCATAAAATGCATCTGTATTTTTTGTTGGAGTATAATCAAGAGTTAATTTCATATCTTCTTTAAAAATTGCTCTTGCAGCTCCCTCTAAAATAGTCATAAGTCCTTGGCCACCAGCATCTACCACTCCTGCTTCTTTTAATACAGGCAACATATCTGGTGTTTTGTTTAATACTTCATATCCATAAGTAATTACTTCTCTTGCAAAATCTTCTAAATCTGTTATTTCCATACTAAGTTGAACAGCCTTATTAGCAAGTCCTTTGGCAACTGTAAGGATGGTTCCTTCTTTTGGTTTCATAACAGCCTTATATGCAGTATCAACGCCTAGCTGAAATGCATTTGCAATAGTTAAAACATCAATTGTTTCTTCTTGTAATCCTCGTGAAAACCCTCTTATAAGCTGTGACAAAATAACTCCTGAGTTTCCTCGAGCTCCTCTTAAAGAGCCTGTTGAAGCAGCTTTAGCTATATTTTTTATAGTTAAATCTTTTATATTCTGCACTTCTTTTGCAGTAGCAAGCATTGTTAAAGACATATTTGTTCCTGTATCACCATCAGGGACAGGAAAAACATTTAGTTCATTTATAATATCTTTTTTCTCATCAAGTAAATTTGCTCCGGCTATAAACATGGTTTGAAGCATTTTAGCGTCTATTGTTTCTATTTTCACTTTTGTGTGCCTCCCTCAATTAGTGATGATCTACACGTACACCCTCAACATAAATTTTTATTGACCTTACTTGTAAGTCTAGCATATCTTTTAATTTATATTTTATAGTACTAATTAAATTGTCAGTTATAGCAGATATTTTAGTTCCGTATTCAACAATAATATGCAACTCAATGTCAACGTTATCGCCTTCTATCTGCACAAATACACCTTTTGTAATGTTATCTCTTCTAAGAAGAGTTACAATACCGTCTTTCACACTTCTTGCAGCCATCCCCACTATTCCATAGCATTCCATTGCAGCAATTCCACCCACTTGGGCAATGACTTCTCCCTCAATTATAACTTTACCATATTCATTTGAAAAATTCTTAACCATCTAGGGCCTCCTTAGTATCTTATTTATATTAGAATAATTAATCTTTGTTCTATTTGTTTCTTACAAATATTCCCAAGTCCGTTCTCCTTTTGGATTTTATTGCCTTTTGACAATTTTGTAGCAACTATTTCCTAATAGGATTATGCCACGATAATTACATAATACTAGGTTCATTTTAACCTCTATAGGCTATGTCTAGTTGTTATGTTTGGGTTCATTATATCACAAAATTTGCCCGCAAAAAAGTATCTATTCTTCTTTATGACAAAAATGGATATAAATTTTCCTTAATCTATAGATTTTAGAATGAATTGCCCATAAGTTTCCAAAATAATACTTGACAAAAGTAGTATTTTGATATATTCTTGTTCATGATAATGAATTGAGGAACAACGTGAATTAGTTCATCATTTTGATTGAAGTTGATAATCCTATCAAATATTAAAAAAGTATTCCATAATGCTTATTGTATAGACAGGATAAGTGGTGTAAGGTCGCACCCAATTAGAGTAGTTATTTAACTAATAGTGAATAATATACAATAATAAAAAAATTATAAATATGTTCAGGGTATAAACTACCCATAGAGCTTGGTAAATTAGATGACATCAGTTATCTTTACCCAAGAAGCCCACACTTCTTGCAAGTGGAGGCAGTAATAAGTAGGTAGAAAAAGTTTTTTTAAAACTTCAAGGAGGTGTTTAAAGTGGCAAAATGCGAAGTTTGTGATAAATCAGTGCACTTTGGTATAAAAGTGAGCCACTCTCATAGAAGAGCAAATAAAATGTGGAAAGCTAACATAAAAAAAGTAAGAGTTGCATATAAAGGTGCAGTTAAAACGATGAACGTATGTACTCGTTGTTTACGTTCCAATTTAGTTACTCGTGCGTAAATATTTTAAAGTAAAATCCATTATCTGTTAGGTAGTGGATTTTTTGTTATAAAAAAAAGCCCAAGATGGGCTCTATTCTCCTTTTGTATTAACTTTAAATATTTTGGCTAAAATTTTGCTTACAATTTTTGGTGGTGTAATCACTTTAATTATCATAGTCCTATTCCCCCATCTATTTATAATAGTGATGATAACATAATAAGATAAGTTTTTATCTCATTAATCAATAAGCATCTTGCTCTTTGTATTAGGCTTATTGTTCCATTATATGCAAAGTTTTCCAAAACTTGAATAAATTTAATAATTTTTTTAATCTTTAGCTTGTATAACTAGTAATAATCCTTGTTCTATTTCTATACAAGCTGTATGGCTTGTCATATAGTTACTAATACCATAGGGATTTCCTTGTGAAAATTGTCCCATATTTAATTTGTAAGCCAGATTAGTTGTCGTTACACCTGTAACCTGTGGTGTAAATGGAATTAAACTTACTAAATCTTTTTCTTTTCCACTTATTTCAATTCGTTTATCAATAAGAGTAATTATATTATGTTTATTTTTTAATCTTGCAGTAACACCATTTTGTAAGGCCTGATATAGTAAATGCACATTTGCCAAAGAGTGATCAAATCTTGTTCCTACTCCCCCATAAATAGTTATATCAGTTGCACCCACTCCAAAAGCATGGTGCAAAGCTAGTTCAGTATCTGTTTCGTCCTTTTCAGCAATAAATCTTATAATAGGTATATTTTGATTTTCAAAGTACTTTAAAATCTCTGGGTTTACACTATCGAAATCACCTAGTATAATATTTGGTACAACTCCTAACTTTTTTGCATGAGATAGTCCATTATCCGCACAAATAATATAGTCATTTTTATCTATGTCATCACAAAATTTATAATCATCATACGAGCCATTGACTAATATTGCTACTTTCATAATTCTCTCCTTTATAACATAAGTGATTTAAAGTCTTGAATTCGCTGTTCTACATCTGGTGCATTGAATATTGCTGAACCTGCCACTATTACAGTTGCTCCTGCATCTATAATCTCTTTAGCATTATCCAAAGTCACTCCTCCATCAACTTGAATTAAAATCTCTCTGGTCCCTATCATTTTTTTAACTTGTTTAATCTTTTCTAATGAATACGGAATAAATTTTTGACCTCCAAATCCAGGATTTACCGACATTATTAATATTAAATCTATATCATCTATAATTGGCTCCAATAGACAAACAGGAGTTGCTGGATTTAGAGATACTCCTGCTTTCATTCCTTTTTCTTTAATTCTTTGAATTGTGCGATGCAAATGTGTGCATGCTTCAATATGCACTGTTAAATAGTCTGTTCCTGCATCTTTAAAGTCATTAATAAACATATCTGGATTTTGGATCATTAAATGTACATCCATTATTCCTTTAATGTGTTTCCTAATTGCTTTTGCTACAGGGGCTCCAATTGTAATATTTGGTACAAAACTTCCATCCATTACATCTACATGAATAAATTCTGCCTCAGACACACGTTTTAAGTCTCTTTCTAAATTTGCAAAATCTGCTGATAATATTGATGGTGCTATCATGTTATTCATCTCCTTAAAATATAAGTAGTTTTAATATAACACAAAAAAAGCTAATCTAAAAGGTTAGCTTTTTTGTCTTTAAAATGATACGCCATCACAATTTGACACTCTAGAATCTGAACCTTCCACCCCTAAAGGAGCGGGTTTTATGTCCTTATTCTATAAATTAATTAGTTAATTAGGTATTATGTCTATTTGTATCAATTCAACACTATCATCTAATAAATTTGAATGCGTTTCTTCAGTTAAATTTGTATAATCCCCAGTTAAATGAGACTGAGATATATTAGTGTAATTAGGTATTTCATATATTTCAGATAAATTTGTGTCATTATAATTTATAAATTCATTTACTCCCACGTAGTTAAGTGGCTTATATGTTTGATATGTCTCTTTAGTAGGCACTTTATCTGTCTGAGCTAAATCTGCACTGGCAGGCACTTTGTCTGCCTGAGTTAAATTTGTATTGGTAGATGCTTCACCTGTCCGAGCTAAATTTGTATTGGTAGAAACTTCGCCTGTCCGAGCTAAATTTGTATTGGTAGATATTTCATCTGTTGTATTATTAGAGTTATATATTCCATCTATTTGTGGTAGATTAGATTCTTGAGTTTCTTCAATATAACTAGGTAATTCATACGCTTGAGCCAATTCCATATAATTAGGTTTATCAGTCTCTTGATTTACGTTTATATAACCAAGCATTTCATTTAACTGTGTCATATCAACTTTATTGTTCAAATTCTTTGTAATTTCAGCATCAACGTCTTCTGAAGCTATTGCTAAATTATCCTTATCCTTTCCTCCATAAAATACACCCATTGTAATAACACCAATAAGTGCAACTCCAATTCCAAGATATACATTTTTCATTATTTTAAAATTCCTTCCTATTTAATATAAGAACAAAATCTCACAGTAACTTTTCTTCTTATAAATTATAAAATTTTGTTTTATCAAGTATCAATACTTTTATAAGATTTGACAGTTGACTTTGCTTATTAATTTGCATATGCGATTAATAATACAATTATTTCCAGCATAAATGCATTATATACAATTTTAAAATATTAATTTTGCAGTTAATTATTTATATAAGAAAAAGATGGCCAACTTAAGTTAGTCATCTTTTTTTTCTCGTTATTTGATGTATGGCTTCTAAAACAATTTTTGGCACAAAATTATCAATCTTTCCATTAAATATCACTAGTTCCCGAACACCAGAGGAACTTATAAAAGAATATTTTGGATTACTTATTAAAAAGATAGTTTCCATTTCATCATATAAAGTTTTGTTTATTTGTGCCATCTGCATTTCATATTCAAAGTCTGTCAGGGTTCTTAGTCCTCTGACATTTATTGTAGCTTGTGTTTTTTTTGCATATTCCACTAGTAAACCTGAATGTTTTTCGATCTTTATATTGTTAACATGAGTTAAGGACTGCCTAATTAAATCAAGCCTTTGTTCAATTTCAAACAAAGGTGATTTTTTATTAGGATTATACATAACACATATTAAAAGTAAGTCAACCATTTTGGAGGCTCTTTCAATAATATCGATATGCCCCAGTGTAATAGGGTCAAAACTGCCAGCATAAATTCCTGTTTTCATCTTAAATTCCTCTTTAAAATTAAATTTTTTCCCAAAAAGTCAATGTAGTAGTCCTAAAAACTTTTTCTCGTACAATTTTTAATTTATTACATTTTACAGGTAAAGCATCGCTTGAATTTTCTATGATAATTTTTCCATCTTTAGCTAAAATATTATTTTCTACAATTTTATATAAAATATCCTCTATATTTTCATAGTGGTAAGGTGGGTCCATAAATATCACATCGAACTCTTTTTTGCTTAACATTTTAAAAACTTTTTCTACTTCCCTATTATGCACTATGGAATTTTCCTGTAGTCTAGTTTTCTCTATATTTTTTCTTATGATTTGAAATGCTTCTTTATCTTTCTCCACAAAAATTGCTTCTTTTGCTCCTCTGCTTAAAGCTTCAATACCTATTGAACCACTTCCACTAAACAAATCCAAAAAAGTACACTCAGGCAAGTCAAAGTTTATCATATTAAAAAGTGTTTCTTTTATTCTATCAGTTGTTGGCCGTGTAGTTTCTCCTTCTAGTGATTGTAATTTTGTCCCTCTGCGGGTTCCACCTATAACTCTCATTTATGTCTCCAATTCTATTTGCATTGTTTCTTATATTTTATGCGTAACTTTTATAAAGCATTATAATAATTTTTATCCAATACATTTTGCCTAACTTGTTTATACACTTTGGAATACTCTTCTTTCTCAAAATTTGGATCATCTTTTATAATGGATTTTACTTCTTGCTGAATTTGCTTTAGTAGTGATGTATCTGTGTACAAATTTGCTATTTTCATTTGTGGAAGCCCATGTTGAACTGTTCCAAAGAAATCTCCTCCACCACGAAGTTGTAAATCTGTATCAGCAATAACAAATCCATCTGTTGTTTGTTCCATAATTTTGAGTCTTTTCTGTGTATCTTTACTTTTAGTATCACTTAGAAGTATGCAAAATGATTGGTGATTTCCACGTCCAACACGACCCCTTAGTTGGTGCAACTGAGCAAGCCCAAATCGCTCCGCATTTTCAATAAGCATAATGGTTGCATTGGGAACATTTACACCAACTTCTACTACTGTTGTTGAGACCAAAATATCAATTTCTCCAGCAGAAAATTTACTCATTATATCGTTCTTTTCTGCAGGTCTCATTTTTCCATGTAAATAGGCTACTCTTTCCGTTTTGAAATGCTCACTTTGAAGCTCCCTTGAGTATTCAATAACATTTTTGAGTTCAGATTGCTTTTCGCTTTCCTCTACCATCGGACAAATTATATAACATTGTCTGCCTTCTGCTATATGTTTTTTTATAAACGCATATATACGTTCATAATATCCACTGTTTACAAAATTAGTTTTAATAGCAAGTCTGCCTTGTGGAAGTTCATCAATTATAGAAATATCCATATCACCATACAAAATTAAAGCTAGTGTTCTGGGGATAGGAGTTGCTGTCATAACAATAACATCTGGTAGAGTACCTTTTTGAGTCAATGTTAATCTTTGTCGCACCCCAAAACGGTGCTGTTCATCCGTTATTACTAGTCCCAATTGTGGGATTTCAACATATTCTTCAATTAAAGCATGTGTTCCTATTATTACATCTATATCTCCATTTAACAACTCTTGCATAATAATGTTTTTGTACTTTTTTGTTGTGGAACCTGTTAGTATAGCAACATTTATATTAAAGTTCTTAAATAATTCTGTAAAAAATTTATAGTGTTGAGTTGCCAAAACTTCAGTTGGTGCCATTAATGCCCCTTGAAATCCATTTTGTACTGCTACAAATAAAGCTATTCCTGCTACAACAGTCTTTCCTGAACCAACATCACCTTGCACTAGTCTGTTTCCAGCGTTTTCACTTTGCATATCTTCAAGAATTTCATTCACTACTCTATTTTGAGCATTTGTTAAACTAAACGGCAAGCAATCCATAAATTCATTTAGGTTATTTGGAATTTGCTTTGAAAAGCCTTCGTTCTTATGATTAAAATTTTCTTTTGCCATATTTAAAGTTAGTTGCAACATAAATAATTCTTCAAACACTAGTCTATTACGTGCTTTAAAGAAATCCTCGTTGTTCATAGGAAAATGTATATTTAAAATAGCGTCTTGTTTTGAATATAACTGGTGCTTTTTAATTAAATTTTGTGGTAAAATATCTTTAATACTTTGTAGATTTTCATTTAAGGCAATTTTGATAAATTTCCTTATTATAGCTTGCGTTAATTTTGCTGTAGAAGGATAGATACCTATTATTTGACCTTCAAAATTACCTGGAATTACTTTTTTATAATCAGGACTAGTCATATATAATTTCTTATATATTTTTTCAACTTTACCATAAAAGTTATAACTTTCTCCAACTTTAAATGTATTCTTTAAATACGACTGCCCAAAGAAGGTTATATTTATTTTGCCTGTATTGTCACTAGCTTCAAATGTAACTTTAATATATTTATCTGTTTTTGACATATAAGGTATAGATGTTACTACGGCGATTATGTTATTTTTCTCATCAATATTTATATTATCTATAGATGTAATAATCCGCCTGTCCTCGTATTCTCTTGGATAATGCTCCAATAAGTCTATTGCTGTGTATATCCCTAGCTTGTTCAATCTTTGTAACGTCTGTTCTCCAACGCCTTTTACCAATATTTCCCCTCCTTTTGTCATATTATACCCATTTTTTTACAAAAAAAATCTTGTAGAAACATTTATATTCCTATATGGAGGATTGATAGGGAGGTTGTGCAAAATGTATTATATATAGAACCATTTATAACAAATAATATAAGAATTAAAAATAAGAATATATTATTTGCTCGTTTAATAAGAATATATTATGTGCATATTTCACTGTATGCCCATTTAGTAAAAAGATAGAGTATATTTTCGATAATTAGGAGGGAATTTATTGTGAAAAAATTTAAATTTATGTGTATTTGTTTAAGTATGTCGATACTACTTAGTGGATGTGGTTCAAGTGACAGCTCTGCTAAGGTAGAGGTGAATGAAAACCTAGAAACCAACGTATTAAACAAATATGGCTGGCTAGTTCCTGCTGAACCACTTGTATTTTCTGCTGGATATGGTCAAGGGAACCCAAATGAACAAGAAGAATATACTCAACGTTCAGTGGACTGGTTTGCGGACGAGTTTAATGTTCATATTGATCCTTATTGGTGGGAGACAGATTATACAGAAAGACAAAGTCTTATGATGGCATCAGGAGACTATAAAGATGTTATGTCAAGACTTAGCATAGACCAGGTACAAAACTGGATAAATGCAGATTTAGCGATTGACTTACTTCCTTTGATAAGAGAACATGTACCTGAATTGGAAGAATATATGGGTCATTATTTTAACAGGTATATTACTGATGATGGAAAGATGTATTCACTTCCAGATATGTGGGGATATTGGGAAGCACCACAAGTTGCTCCAACTATCCGAATGGACTGGTGGGAAGAATTTGGTAGTCCTGAAATTACTAATCCACAAAGCTACTATGAAGTGTTAAAGCTTATAATTGAAAAACATCCAACTGATGCACAAGGAAATAAAGTCTATGCTCTAGGGATGACTGAAGATGTAGGCTCATATATTTCTCAATATGGTGGAATGTATGGATTGTATGGTGGTTGGAAAATCGAAGATAACACATTGACTCATTGGAGCCAAACTCAAGAAGGTTTAGATCTTGTATTATGGTTGAATCAAATTCATAGAGATGGGCTGCTAGACCCAGACAGTTTTACACAAACATTTGAGCAATTAAAAAGTAAATTTGCTAATGAACGTTATGCAGGATATTTAGGTGCTTGGTGGCATGCTTGGCATTTAGCACATGAGCAATGGCAATTACTAGATGATACTTGGAAAGAAAATGAAAGACTTCTACATATTAATGTTGTTGCCGACGGAATAGAAAACTCCACTTATTCATCAGTCAATTCGATGGGATATTATAGAACTATTATCACAAAACAAGCGGAAGACAAAGCTGTTGACATATTAAAATGGTTTGCATACCAAATGACAGATGACGGAATGAGAGTTCTTGGATGGGGAGCACCTGATGAAGGAGATTGGAAGTATAGTGGTTGGTCAATGAATGAGGCTGGCGAATATGAAATGAACCCTGAGTATATACAAAGACGTATAGCTAATGTCGATTTTCCTTTTACAGAACAGTATAACAATGGGGCTATGCAGTTAAATAATACTATTAAACTTATGTATGATGACCAAAGTCTTAGTGCATATTGGGATGTAAATTTCCGTGACCAAGACCCTTGGTTTGATATAATGTATGAAAACCTTGAAGGAACATATTATGATGGAGCATATTTAAGTTCTGTAGTTATTCCAGCAAGTCATGATCTTTCAACTGTAAAAGTACAAATATCAGATACTGCTTCAACTGGATTTGCTGCAGCAGTTATGGCAAGCACTGAAGAAGAATGTAGACAGATTTTTGAAAAAATGGCAAGTGATGTTAAAGATTTGGGAGTGGAAGAATATCAAGCGTATTATACTAAAGAATACCAAGAAAACCTTAAAAATTGGGGTGAATAATTATGAAAAAAAGATTATCAAGGTTTAAACGTGAGAAGGAATTTTGGTTAATCTCTACATTTGCACTAGTTTGGTTAGCTATTTTTGCATATTCTCCAATGTACGGTTTATCAATGGCTTTTTTTGAATACTCTCCTGGCAAAAGCTTTATAAACGACAACTTTGTAGGATTTAAATATTTCATCCAATTTTTTGAGTCTCCAGAATTTTCAATGGTTATGAGGAACACTTTGGCTATAAGTTTATTGAACTTGGCTATAGGGTTCCCTATGCCAATAATATTTGCAATTTGCTTAAATGAAATAAGAAATAAGTTTAGTAAAAGATTTTTTCAAACGGTATCATATGTTCCACATTTTATTTCTTGGGTAGTTGTTGCAAGTTTTATGTTTTCTCTTATGGGAACAGAAGGACTATTCAATCAATTGCTTCAAGACTTTGGGTTTATAGATAAACCTATTGGATTTTTAAGTGAAGGAAAATACTTCTGGGGAAACATAGTGATGGCTAACATTTGGAAAGGTTTAGGCTGGTCTGCAATTATCTATCTTTCTGCAATAGCAGGAATTGACGACACTTATTATGAAGCTGGAGCAATTGACGGACTTGGAAGATTTGGGCTTATATGGCATATAACACTTCCGTTTATTAGGCCTACTATTCTAGTATTATTTATTCTTAGTATGGGCGGACTTTTGAATGCAGGTTTTGAGCAACAATTATTACTAGGGAATGATTTAACTCGTGAGTATCATGAAGTTATAGATACCTATACCTATAGATATGGATTGCAACTTGGTAAATACTCCTATGCAACTGCTGTTGGTCTTATGAAGTCTGTTATAAGCGTAATTATGGTGTTTGGGGCAAACTATCTAGGCAAAAAGTTGTTTGATACATCGATTTTATAAGTAAGGGGGGATTTTAAAATGAAATTTTACTCAAAAAACACCATCAGTAGCCGAATATTTGATACTTTAAATGTGTTAGGCATGTGCATTTTAATGGTACTCATAATATACCCATTTTGGAACCAATTTGTATTGTCTCTTAATGAAGGAGCAGATGCTGCAAAAGGTGGGATATATTTGTGGCCCAGAAAATTAACCCTTGCCAACTATCAATTATTGTTTGAAGATGATCATTTAATAAAAGGGGTGTTGATTTCTATCTTTAGAGTAGTTGTATGTACAGCAGTACAATTATTCTGTACTGGATTATTATCATATGTAGTAACTAGACCAGAATTTTCTGGCCGAAAAATAGTAAGAAGACTTTTTGTGTTTACTATGTATTTTGGTGGTGGAATGATACCTACTTATTTACTATACGCCAGACTTGGCCTTATGAACTCATTTTGGGTATATTTACTTCCCGGATTATTTAGTGCATATTATATGTTACTTATCAGCTCTTATATGCAAGGTGTTAGCAACTCACTATGTGAATCTGCAAGACTTGATGGACTTTCAGAAATTGGAATTTTTACAAGGATAATGCTACCAATTTGTAAACCTGTTTTTGCCGCAGTTATTATCTATTTAGCTGTTGGGCACTGGAATTCTTGGTTTGATGTTCTAATTTATAATCCTGATGGAGATTGGGATACTTTGCAGGTTTATTTAAGAAGAATTCTTCTTGAAGTAGAAGCTTTTTCTAAAATACAAAATTCTGCGGAAGCAAGCAATGCAGCTAGAAATTTAAGTGTTGAAACTGTCAGAGCAGCGACTACTATGGTTGTTACAATTCCTATAATAATTATTTATCCTTTTATGCAAAAATATTTTATTGGAGGAATAACTCTTGGGGCAGTAAAAGAATAACCTAGGAGTGCAGGGGCGAACAATACTCGTCCCTGCACTTTTAATTATAAAACCTTTTTCACCATTATAATTTCCTCATTTTGAAAATCTATTGTAAATCCATTTTTTAAAAACAATTTAACCGATGGGTTATCAGCTGCTATATCGTCATATAGTGTCAATACTCCATTTTCCTTTGCTAAAGAGCAAATCGTATTTATCGCCTCTAAACCAAACCCTTGATTTCTATATTGAGATAATATAATTACACTACAAATATAAATTTCTCTACGTTTATCAAAGTGATATGCGATTTCGCCAATATAATTGTTACTTTTATCATCTTGTAAATATCTATAAAAGGTATTAACTTTTGACCCATCAACCCAAGTCTGATACCATTTCTCCCAATTTGCTTTTGGAAATGGTATTGTGCCACCATAAGCATTGTTGTACGACATTGTATCTTTGTCAGACATCAGTTTTTCTCTAAACCATAAATCCTCTAAAGTTGGTTTATATACTTTCAACATAGCTTGAACCTCCTTAACAATGTAAGTAACTTGGGAAGTTATCTAATATATCTTTATCATCTCACCTGTTAGACTCTTATTTTATCATCAAACATTTTAAATTCTAAGTCGTAAAATGCCCTGTATTCTCCAACATAAATATCCTCCATATCATAAATTCTAATTGATATGGTAATATAATCTAAAGGAGGATTATAAGAATATGATCGACTAAACGAAATACTTTCATTTTCAAATTTATAATCATTTAAAACTACATGTAAATCATTATAATAATCTTCAATAAAATTTTTAGAATTGTCCTGATAGGCATTTTCCAAGAATTGAACAAGAGCCTTTTTAGTTATATCAAAACATTTAAATTCTACTTTAAAATCTTCAATTTCTAAAAAATTTATAGGCACTTTCATTAATGTAGTCCTTCCCTAAATAAATCAAATACCCAGCTATCGTCACTTTTTTTATAGCCAAAAATCCTGCAATTGTCTAATTTCTATTTTACGTGTTATATTTTTATTATACACTATTTACTTTCAATATGCTAGTGTGTGTAGTAATCTATATTGCGTTGAGTATATCTTCGTATGGATAAATTTTTAACTTACTTACATTTTTTATGTCACTTTTAAAATCAATAGTGCGTATTTGAGGATTGTTATAAGTATGATAAAAATATTTACCTTCCTCTAGGGCCATGCAAGAAGTATACTGAGTTATAGCATTTTTTCCTTTGTCAGTAAGTACAGCTCCATTTATCATTGAAACCGTTCTGAGAATATGAAAAAACTCGATAACTCCTTGCTTTAAGCTTTCAGGGATAGAGTGTAACTTAAAATAAGTAGCTCTAATAAACCTTGAGGCTGAAGAAAAGTCTCCAGGCATACCTTGAAGTCCTTTTCCCAATGCATATGGATTTATACGGAAATCTCCCCATAAAGCTGGTGATGGATTTTCGGAAGTCAAACACACATATTGTCTTAAATTATTCATGTGCCATTCAAAGTCTGGTGAGTTGGATAACACACCAACAGGATTTTCGTGTATTTCTAAACCTCTTTTTGTTTTTTCTATTGTTATACTTCTGCCTGTTTTATCGGTCAAAATCCAATGTAGCGGAGGCACAGGTAAATTAGGTAAAAATGGTTCTGCTACTAGATTAATATTTGTTATAGATTGTTCTATTTCTTTTAAAGTTTTAAACTGTCCTAATAAGTAAAAAGCTAAATTATATGGTGCTATATTTATTTTAGTTTTATACGTTTTTTCTTCATAACAGCAAAACTGAGGAAAATTTAGACTTACACAAGCAAGACCCTCCTCATTAAATCCTTCAGCAAATAGAGGATACCCTTCCACTACACTTGCCATTCCTATAACAGCAAATTTAGTTTTTATTTGTTTCCCTATTATTCTGTCCTTAAAATCAAAGTTACTAGGGGATAAAACAACACTTTGCCCAAAATTATATTCAATATCCATTGTTCTGCCAAACAAGCTGTTGCCATCTTTTGTATGTAAAGTTATAGCTGTACACATTTTGTAACTCCTTTTTATAATAAAATATTGTTCTTAATTATATTACAATATGCCATGAAAAAGATCAACCTTATGAACAATATCATTACCATATTGTTAAGCTTTTTAAAAATATGAGTTTAATGTAAAACCTTTACTAATTGGCAATTAAAAGTATCCAATCTCCAATACATTTTTTTCAATTAGTTCTTCATTTGACATGGAATTTAGCAAGTGTTCTATAAACCTTGTCATCATATCAACGGAGTATGGGTTTTGACAAAGATAATTATAATAAGATTGCCGAGCATTTTGGCGACCGCTATAAGTGCTAAAAGAAGCTCGAACATTAGAGTTTATTCGCTTTGCTTTTCTTAATATCAAAATTTCGTCTATATCCGTAGTAGTGGTACTAATAGGTTTCATATCTAGAAAATCGCATAATAGAAAATATTTAGCTCCTGTAACCGCTAATTTAATATCATGTGCTGTTGCTGATGCTTCTTGGAACATTGTTTTATCCAAATTTGTTTTCAGCTCTGCCATTACATAACCTAAGTGAGTAGTTATTACTTTAGCTTCTTCTGACTTAAAGTCTGGAGAATGTGATGATTTTAAAAATATTTTTCTGCTTATAGAGAAATCTTGTTTTTTTGATTTAATTGTCATTCCCCCACCAACAATAGGATTAGCTAAACTAGATTGAAAATACATAGATGAAAATACTGGAACTTGTGCCGAAATAGTACTTGCAGTTTTCCCAAAAACTTTCTCAATACATTTATTAGAAAAAATAGGTAGGAATTCTTCTATTACAGTATTATCTAGTTTTAATTGCCCTTTTTGTCGATACAAAAAATCGTTAGGACTATCAAAAATAAGTTCTAAATCAATGTATAATTTATAGTCATTAAGTAATTTGACCATTAAAAATATTAAATCTTCTAGTGTATCTGCTTCAACATTCAACAAACACTCTATCCATTTATCGTATTTTATTATAGCAGATTCCAATCGTGCTATATCACTTGATGGTAATTTTGGACTCTCTTTTGTCGCTAATAATTTCTCTCCGTGTATACCTCTAGTCATTATATATCTCCTCCGACTTACATATTTTTGACACATTCTTAATTGCGTCGTCAAGTAATTTTATTTTTTGTGATTCATCAGCATAAATCAATTTCTTTTCATTCAATACTCTTAATGCTATTATTTTCGCTTTTTTTATCAATTCTTCATTAGAAAAATTCAAATTAATTTTGTTGTTTTTAAAGTGAAGTATATCCTCGAAAATCATTTTTCCAAAACGATTTTTAAATACACGTTCTTGCTTAAGCAAAAAGTCAAATTCAAATATTTCACAAGCAAGCTGATATACAAGTTTGCTATTACTGAAACTCATTGAAAGAACATTTGACTCACGACCAACTACTATTATAAATCTAGCATCTGCCACACAGATTCGTTGCCATTCCTTGAAAGCTAAAGCAATATCAATGCAATATTGAATTACTGTAAATACCCTATTTCCACGATGCTTACGATTAGATCCAAACTCACATTTTGCAATAGTTAGTACATCGAAACCTAACATTTCTACAGAGCATCTATATTTTTGATGGTAATTAAATACATTTATATATGGCGGAGATGTAATCAACAATGTAAACGTATTGTCTTTAAATACAGTTTTCCTAGTGTCACCGTTTGTAGCTGTTATTTTTTTTGAACTAAACGGAAATTGAAATATATTAGTTTTTAACATAGTCCACTTTTTATTTAGCAACTCAATGCTAATTTCATTATTAAATAAATCCATTAAAATGATAAGTAGTGAAACCGTATTTTGTACATTTTCATTACTATTAGCGACTAATTTTTTTAATTCAATTATGATATTATCCACTGTTGCGATCGATGTTACAACAACTTCAATATCACTTATTATATCAAATCTTTCATGTTCTGATAAATTACATATCTCAAATGACTTAGACATATAAAAGGCAGAAGGATTTAATTCTATACCACTAACACTAATATTTTTTCGTGCACATTCAATCAGGGTTGTACCTGAGCCCATGAATGGATCAATGACAACATCATCTTTTTGAGAATATTTCTCCAACAATACTTCAATAAATTGTGGTGAAAATTGACCATTCCATGAATATATACTTGTTCTTGTTTTGTTTGTTATATTTAAACTTGATTGACATATATCCTTATTGTCAGCAAGAATTTCTTCAAAATTTTTATACATATTTACCTCCGATATAAAATTATATCTATAATGCTGATATAAAAGATTAGCTAGATATTAGATTTTACATTATTTATTACATAAAATCAACCAAAAATTATGAGTTGTCGTAGTTCTACCCAAGAAGTTTTATTAATTGTAGTAAAAAAAAATACCTCACCCGTTTTTTTGATGAGTGAAGTATTATATATTTTATCTAGGAGGTTTTTGAATATGTGAAGTTCTTGAGATGTTTACAAGAAGCCCAAGAGAACTTAACAATATTATAAGAGCGGTTCCTCCATAGCTAATAAGAGGTAGTTGCATACCTGTGGTAGGGAATGTATTTGTATTAACCGCTATGTTGATTAATACTTGTACCGCAATCATCCCGACAATACCAGTGGCGACTAGTGAGCCAAATAATTCATCGGCTCTAACAGCAACAGCCAACCCCCTTATAATTAATACACTATATGCAAGAATTACACAAGCAGCTCCAAACAGTCCTAGTTCTTCACAGATTACAGAGAAGATAATGTCATTATGAGGTTCAGGTAAGAAACCTTGTTTTTGAATTCCTCTCCCTAATCCTTGTCCAAACAACCCACCTGAACCAATTGCGTATAAAGATTGAATTGCTTGATATCCTTTGTCTTTTGGATCAAGCCAAGGGTCTTGCCATACTCTAAATCTATCTAGTCTATATTGTTGAAAGATGACTCCTTTTATTCCAGCGAACTCTGGCCCATTTGAATCAGATGTTTCTGCTAAATGCAGTGCATAAAATACACTACTAAAGGCAATAATTAAAACAACTACATAATACCATACTTTTGGTGTAGATATAAATAATATAATAAATCCAACTGCACCAATTACTATCGCAGAACTTAGATTTTCTACTAAAACGGCAGCGGCAGGTAAAGCAATTATTAATCCGCCAATACCAAGATATAACCATTCGTTTAATTTTCTTCTATATTTTACAATATAAGCAGAAAGCATAAGTATTACACCAATTTTTGCAAATTCAGATGGTTGAATTGTAATTCCACCTGGAAGCATAATCCAACGTGTTGCTCCTTTACTTTCATGCCCTAAAATAGGTAAGCTAAGAACTAGTAATAACGATGTTCCATATATTATACCCGCTATTTTCATGTTTGAAAAAATTCTATAGTCAAATTTATGTCCAATAAATAACATAATCCCGATGCCTGCACAAGCAAAGATTGCTTGTCTTAGAGCAAAGTGAAACGGATTGTCAAAAGTTACTGTAGCATGGTAATGGCTTGCACTGTAAACCATTACTATGCCAAATGTCGCAATTAAAATTATCATGGTAACAAGTAAAATATCAGGTTTAAACCTTTTTCTCTTTTGTACTAAGCTATCTGAATGTCTATCCACTTAATTCACCCTTCCAAATTGTTTATTATATATTTAAATAAATTTCCTCGTTGTTCATAACTCTCAAACATATCCCAACTTGCACAAGCAGGAGAAAGCAAAATGTTGTCTCCAAATTCACCTTCTTCATACGCTACCAAAGTTGCTTTATCTAAAGTATCATAGCTTTCTACGTTGTCAAAACCATATTTTTTGCAGGTATCAATAATTTGATTGGTTGTTTCACCAATTAAATATACTTTTTTTACTCTACCTTCAAACAATTGTATCCACTCATCAAATTCAGAATGTTTATCCATTCCTCCAGCAATAAGCCTAGTTGGTCCTTTCATTGCTAAAAGCCCAGGGATAGCAGCACCAGTATTGGTTGCTTTAGAATCATTATAAAATTTTATTCCATTAATGTTTCTAACAAATTCAATACGGTGCTCAACTCCTTTAAAATTGATTAATTCTTTTTTTATAATATCCATGGGAACTCCATATGCAATAGCAATAGAAATCGCAGCTAGAGCATTTTCGATATTATGTTCTCCTAAAATATGAAGTTCATCTTCATTACATACAACACTTTGAGTTTGTAGCATGTTTTGACAAAGCTGACCATCTTTAAAATATGTACCACATGCTACTGGTTGCTTTGAGCTAAATGTTTTGATGTCCGCAGATAAACTTGTGATTAAATCTTTTAAGTACCCATCTTCTTGATTTAGAATGATAGGAGCATTCATGTTAATAATTTTAAACTTAGCATTTATATAGTTTTCCATAGTGTGATGGCGATTTAAATGGTCTGGGGAAATGTTTAGTATTGTTGAAATTGAACATTTTAGTTTTGTAGTAGTTTCTAGTTGAAAGCTACTAAGTTCTGCTATAACTATACCATCTTCAGGTATTTCTAATACTTTTTCACTAAACGCTTGCCCTATATTTCCAACAACATATGTTTTTGGGTTGAATGCCCTAAAAATTTCGCCAACTAGCGAAGTTGTTGTTGTTTTTCCATTTGTACCCGTAATCCCTATAATAGGAGCTTTACAAAATGTTGATGCATATTCAAATTCACCCATTATTGGTACATTTTTTTCCTTATAATAAGTTATTATATCAATTTCTAGTGGTACTCCTGGGCTAACAATAAGCTGAGTAACTTCTGTACTTCTAAAAATTTCGCCTAGAAATAGACACACACCTTGGTTTTCTAATTCACTAACTTGTTGTTGCGAGGATTGATTAAGTTTGTCATAAGTCTTACTATCGTATAAACCTACTTTTTCATTTTGAGTTAAAGCCAATTTTGCTGCTGCTAAACCACTTCTTGCACAACCAATTATTAAAAACATGTTTGCCTCCTAATTTTTGTAAAGGAGCAATATATGCTCCTAAATTATATATAGTCTGACGACACCTTAAATTGCCATTAGTCCAATTAAACACATAATTGCTGTTATTATTGCAAAAACACTAACAACTTTTGTTTCTTCCCATCCGCCTTTTTCAAGATGGTGATGATATGGAGCCATTCTGAATACACGTTTGTGTGTTTTCTTAAAATATGAAACTTGAATAATTACAGATAAAGTTTCTATTATATAGATAATTCCTATAATTAATATAAATAGTGGCATTTTTAATATAAAAGCCATAGCTGAAACAAATCCACCTAGAGCAAGAGAACCCGTGTCTCCCATAAAAACTTTTGCAGGATAACTATTAAATAGTAGAAACCCTAGTAAACTTCCTGCCATTGCTGCTGCAATTGGGGCAGAACCACTATTAAATCCCCATGCTACAGCTGCAAAGAATGTTGCTACCAATACAGTTACGCTTCCTGCTAATCCATCCACTCCATCTGTAAGGTTTACAGCATTTACTAAACCTAACACAGCAAAAACTAAAAATGGATAGTATAATGGTCCTAAATCTAAAAACTTGCCGTCAGTAAAAGGTATTAATATATTTGTATCTAGCCCTACATAATAAGCAAGCAAATATGCAAATATGATAGTTACACCTAATTGACCTAGTAATTTTTGTATTGGAGTAAGACCTTCAGAACGCTTTTTAGCAACTTTTATATAGTCATCTAAAAAACCAACTATTCCATACCCCATAGTAATAAATAATATACTTTGTAATTCTTTATTATCTTTAAAAAACAAACAACTTGTTAAAGCAGTACTTATCAGGAAAATTATTCCTCCCATGCTGGGGGTTCCTGCTTTTTTTAAATGTGTTTCTAGTCCATCTTGTCTTACATTTTGACCAAGCTTTAGCTTTATCAATTCTTGTATTATATATGGACTTAATATTGTATTTAATAAAAACGCTATAACGGCTGCATATAAAATATTTTTATCCAATTTAACCTACTCACCTTTCTTAATGGATTCTACTATTTTTTCAAATCCCATTCCTCTTGATGCCTTTAGTAAAACTACATCTTTAGGTTTGATATTCTCTAAAATACTTTTTACAAATTCTTCTTTATTTATAAAATGCTTAGCATATACATTATACTTTTTAGCTTCGTTTGATATTTCACTTGCATAGTTCCCAACTGTGTATAAACAATCTACATTTAAATCTTTAAATTCCTTGCCTACTTGTTGATGTAAGTCTATGCTATGTTCACCTAATTCAAACATATCTCCTAGAACTGCTACTTTGCGACCAGTTGTTTCAAACTTATTTAATACTTGTAAAGCTGCCTTCATGGAGTCTACACTTGCATTATAAGTGTCATCAATTATAGTCACATCATTATAAGTTGAAATCTGCATTCTCATTTTTTCAGATTTATAACTTGTTATACCTTTCAAGATTGTATGTTTGTCTAATTCTAATATTTCTGCTACGGCAACTGCTACCAATGTATTTTTAACCATGTGTTCTCCTGGAGAAGGAATGGTTACTTCATAAGTGTCCTTTGGTGTGTGTAAACAAGCTGATACACTTGTGTTTTCATACTTAATGTTAGTTGCATAATATTGGTTTGTTTTATTTAAACCATAAGTTATCCAGCCTTTGCCTTTTGAGGCATTTACCAAAAGGGGCTCATCTCCATTAACTAGAACTTTACCCTCTAGTTTTAAACCTTCCAATATTTCAAGTTTAGCTTTCAAAATTCCTTCTCTTGAACCTAAATTTTCAATATGGGAAGTTCCAATATTAGTTATAATAGCAATGTCGGGTTTGGCCACTTTGGTCAATTTACTTATCTCTCCAAAGTGGTTCATTCCCATTTCCAAAACACTTACTTTATCTTCACTAGTTGTTTTAAATATAGTAAGAGGAAGTCCTACATCATTGTTAAAGTTACCTTCAGTTTTATGGACTTTCATAGCACTTGCAAGTACAGTGGAAATCATTTCTTTTGTGGTAGTCTTGCCTACACTTCCAGTGATGGCAACAATTTTTCTATCAAACTTAAAATTTACATATTCTGCTAAATCAAGTAACGCTTGCCTTGTATCACTTACAAGAATTGTAATTAATTTATCATCTACTATTTTATCAATAGATGTCAAAGTGGCTATTACTCCCTTATTATAAACTTGGTTTATATAATCATGAGCGTCAAACTTTTCTCCAGCTAAGGGAATAAATAGCCCTGCATTTACATTCTTCCTTGAATCTAATGTAATGTCGGTAATTAAGTTATTACCAATTTTTTCTGGATTTAAACATTTTCCAGAAACGGCGGTTATAATTTCACTAATGTGCATTTTGCTCCTCCTCAATATATTCTTGAACAATTTCAGAATCGTCAAAATGAATAATACCTGTATTTAAATGTTGGTACGTTTCGTGGCCTTTTCCAGCAATTAATACAACATCACCAGAAGTTGCTCTTGAAAGAGCAGCGTATATTGCTTTCTTTCTATCTACAATCTTAATATATTCATCCGTAACCTTTTTAGTGCCCACTTCAATTTGTTCAATTATTGAATTTGGCTCCTCTGTACGAGGATTATCAGAAGTTATAATTACATCAGTTGAATATTTAGCTGCAATTTCTCCCATTATAGGGCGTTTTTTATTATCCCTATCTCCTCCACAACCAAACACAGTTATAATTCTCGATTTTGCAAACTGATTAATAGCCTGAAGCACATTTTCAAGGCCATCAGGAGTATGAGCATAATCAACAATAACACTATATCCTTTTGGAGAATTAAATGTTTGTACACGCCCAGGAACACCTTTTACATTTTTTAACGTTTCAACAATCAAATTCATTGGAACACCCAATTTAATTGATGCAACAATTACCGCCATAGTATTATAAACTGTAAATTTACCTGGGATAGGTACCTTTATATCAATAGTTTTTCCATCATAAGTTAATTTGTAAGTTACTTCACTAGAAGTAATGGCAATATCTTTTGCCATATAATCTGCTTCTTTATCTATACCATAAGTAA
This sequence comes from Candidatus Epulonipiscium fishelsonii, assembly GCA_001983455.1. Lineage (GTDB taxonomy): Bacteria > Bacillota > Clostridia > Lachnospirales > Cellulosilyticaceae > Epulopiscium_A. Next base: position 7,555 of record LJDB01000016.1, on the reverse strand, counting down.
TAGGCGGATTTTTACAAGCTCCTATCATAAGATCTGCATAATCAGCATCGTTGTTAATAATAGGAACATCACATATAGAAAATAATTTAGACTTCGCTTTTGCATAGTTATCCATAGTTAAATGAAAATCTAGGTGGTCTTGGGTTAAGTTTGTAAAAATTCCTATATCAAACTTACACCCATCAACTCTATTAAGATCTAGTGCATGAGAAGAAACTTCCATCATAGTAGTATCCACACCCTCATTTACCATGCGGCTAAAAAGCTTTTGCAAATCTGCAGCTTCAGGTGTTGTACGTTCAGCTGATAAAGTTTCATCTCCTATTCTATTTTCTATTGTGCCAATAACCCCTACTTTTTGTCCATATCTCTCAAGTATTTGTGCTAGTAAGAATGTAATACTCGTTTTTCCATTAGTACCTGTTACTCCAACCAAATTCAAATTTTGAGATGGATCGTTATAAAAATTGTTAGCAAGAACTGCCATAACTTCTCTTGTATTGGAAACTTTAATAACGGTTACATTTTTAGGTGGTACGTCGTCTTGGACTACTATAGTGGTTGCTCCATTTTCAATTGCAGTGTCAATATATTTATGTCCATCGCTTTGAAATCCTTTGATTGCAATAAAAAGTCCATCCACTGTTTTTACTCTGGAATCATATATTATTTCGCTTACTTTCTGGTGTAATGTTCCTTCAATTAGCTGATATTCCACTTGGCTTAATAATTTTTGTAGTTCCATTGTTTTGCCTCCAATTAAAATTATTTACTTCTTAACTATTATATAACAATTCTTTACATTTTATAAACTTAAATCATTGTGTATATAAAATAATTTTACTAGTTCTATTTATCAGTTGTCCTTCTGTCGGAAATTGGTCAACTACTGTTGTTCCTGTCCCTTCAACTTCTGGTGTAACACCAAGGGCATATAAAGCATCTTTTGCCTTTCTTGTATCCATTCCAATAAAGTTTGGTACTTCTAAAACTTGAGTTTCTGGCATTTCTTGTTCTTGTTCCGTATATTTTGGTTCAACTCCAAGATATGGTAGTGTATTTGACATAACTTCTTTCATAATTGGTCCTGCAATCGCACCTCCATAATATACACCTTTTGGCTCATCAATCATAACAATACCAATTACAATTGGGTCATCTGCTGGAGCAAATGCCATGAATGATGCAATATATTTGCCTGAACCCCTAGGTAGTTTTTGAGAAGTTGCTGTTTTTCCACCAATACTATATCCTGGTATATAGCTTTTATTTCCTGTTCCTTCAGAAACAACGCTCTCAAGAATTGTTTTCAGTTGGCTACTAACTTCTGGTGTAATAATTTGTGTGCCTTGATTAAATTCAAGAACTTCAACTACATTTCCGTTTTCGTCTATAATTTGTTTGCCAAAGTGTGGTGTAATTTCATATCCACCATTAACAACTGATGAAGCTGCTGATAAAAGTTGCATTGGCGTAATTTGGAAAGATTGTCCAAATGACATTGTAGCAAGTTCCACTGGGCCAATTTTTTCTTGTTTGTGCATAATTCCTTTTGCTTCTCCAGGCAAATCTATACCGGTTTTTTCCATAAATCCAAATCGAACCATATAAGTATAAAAATTATCTGCTCCAAGCCATTCTCCTACATGCATAAATACTGGATTACAAGAGTTTTGAACTCCTTGTGTAAAAGTTTGATCTCCATGTGGATATTTGTGTCTCCAACATTTAATTGTGTGTCCGCCAACTGTTAGCGAGCCTGTACAATTAAATGGAGTATCTGGAGTAATTAAACCTTTGTCAAGTCCCATAGCTGATGTAAACACTTTGAAAGTTGATCCAGGTTCATAAGTATCATTTATAGGTGGATTTCTCCACATTTTATTAAGTTCGTTTTGCTTTTGTGTTGCTGATAAAGTGTCCCAAATTTCTGCAATTTTTGGGTCTGATGGTGAAAACGGATCATTTAAGTTAAATGTTGGCGAACTTGCCATAGAGTAAATTTCACCATTTTTTGGGTTCATAAGAACAATCGAACCACTTTTAGCTTGTTTTTCGTCAACAACTCTATCAATTATTTGTTGAGTGTATTCTTGTAAAGTGATATCTAAAGTTGTAACTAGATGGTTTCCGTTGACTGGTTCAATTCTTACTTCTGCTTCGTCTTCACGTCTTGTTCCATCTCCTTGAGTTTCCATCAATATCTGTCCAGGTTCACCTTTTAGATATTTATCATATACAACTTCAAGTCCAACTATGCCTTGGTTATCTTTTCCAACAAAGCCTACAACAGGTGCTGCCAATTCTTCATAAGGATAGTGCCTTTCTGAATCCTCATCAACTTTTACTCCTGGTAAGTTTAATGCACTAATTTCAGCTGCCACTTCCTGGTCAACCTTTGTTGCTATCCTTTGGAAAGATACTCTTTTAGTAACATTTTGATAAACCTTGTCATAATTTAAGCCTAACTTTTCTGAAAGAATTGTAGCAACATGAACAGGATCTTCAACCTGAGCTCGTACAACTCCAATTGTTAATACAGAGGAGTTTTGAGCTATAACATTTCCATTTCTGTCAAGTATACTCCCCCTTGTTTGAGTAATATTTCTGTCACGTGTATGTTGATCAAAAGCCTTTTCTTGCAATTCAGCTCCCCAAATTACTTGAACATATACCAATCTACAGACCATTGCCATAAAGGCAAATGAGAAGATTGTTCCTAGTATTAGTATACGTTTTTTTAATTTTACGGGTGTCTTATCCATAAAAAACCTCCTTAATAAAAATATACTATATAATTAAAGTGTATTTCTGTTAAGGAGAGTTAATTCATGGTTTGTACAATAATTTTACTATTTTTTTCTATTTTTGTATTTGCTTTTGGAATTTGGCTTGATATTTCGCCAGAAATTGCCCCTTCAATTTTTAAACTTTCTCCCAAAATTTCTTTTGCGTCTTCGATACTAAGTCCAATTAGATATGGAACATTGATTAATTCATTTGGTTTATCTGTATCTGTATATAAAGTGACTTTGAAATTTTGAGGCAGATTTGTTCCAGCAGGAGGATATTGTTCAAATATTATATTTCCTCCACCTTTTACATTGTAGTTCAAATCTTTTTCGTTTAACGTTTCAATTGCAGTATAGATATCTTTTTCAACTAGATTTGGGATAGTCACAACATTTAGAGTTGGTGTATATAAATCTTTATTTTGTATTCCTAGATATGGCAAAATAGGAGTCAGTATTTCGTTAAATACACGTGGAATTTGACCACCTACATTTATTTGCGGAGGTATTTCATCAAAGATAATCAGCAAAATAATTTCAGGATCTTGTATAGGAGCATACCCTATAAAAGAAAGAATTTCTTTGTCTGGATTACGTGGGAAACCTTTTTCAGCAGTACCTGTTTTTCCTCCAATTTGATATCCTGTAATAGACGCTTCTCTACCTGTTCCATCCGAAATAACCTTTTCAAGTATTTCAGTGATCTCTTTAGATGTTTCATTTGAAATAACTTGGCGTTTAATATTCACTGTGTTTTCATAGATTATAGTTTCACCAACTACTTGTGAAACAACATATGGTTCAAGCAAATATCCACCATTAATTAGTGCAGAAAATCCTGTAATCAGTTGTAAAGGTGTTATCATAAAAGTTTGTCCCATAGATGCAGTGGCTTTTTCGACTGGACCAAACCTTTTTATTGAGTGAAGCAAACCTTGTGCTTCCGCTGGCAAATCTACACCAGTTAGTTCTCCAGCACCAAATTTTTTCATATAATCTAAAAATATATCTGATGGAACTTCGTTTGCAATAGATATAACTCCAGGATTACATGAATTTGCTAAAACTTCAGCGAGATTTTCTTGACCATGTCCATATCTATCCCAACACTTTATATTTGTACCAAAGACATCAATACTTCCAGTACAATTCACAACAAATGTGTCAGGGTCCAAATAACCTTCCTCTAGGGCTGCTGCTACCATTAGAGGTTTAAACGTAGAGCCTGGTTCATACGAAGTGTGAATGTTATAGTTTTTCCAAGCTTCATTTAATTTTATAGCTTGTTCAGTTGTTGATAAACTATACCAAGCCTCTTCACCAACTTGAGATATTAGATTAGTATACGATTGGGGATTTACACTAGGATATGAGAACATACCGTAAATTTCACCAGTTTTTGGGTTCATAGCAATAGCGGCTGCATTAAGAGGTTGCAATCTTTCTATATAACTTGTCATAATTTTTTCTATATATTGCTGAATTACTTCGTCTATTGTTAAAACAACTGTTGCACCGTTAACTGGAGAAACTGTTTCTGTCATTATTACATCACCTTGTTGCAATGTTGGATATACACGACCATCTTTCCCTTTCAAGTATTTCTCAAAAAATTGCTCTATGCCATATTGGCCTTTTTCTTTATTATAAAATCCTATTAATTGGGAAGCAAACTGTCCTCTAGGATAATTTCTAATAAATGATTGCTCATACCAAATTCCACTTAAATGTAAACCTTCCAACATTTTCTTTTCTTCAAGACTGATATTTTTTAATAAAATTTTATACCTTGAATTTGGATTTAATAAAATAAAATTTTCTATTTCTTCAACAGGTTTATTCATAAAAGTAGCCAATGCCTTACTGGTTTCTTGCCGCTGTTCATCTGAAAGATCATTTAAAATCTGATACGGATCCAAAATAATGTTGTATGTAATAGTACTGCTGGCTATTACTTTATTATTTCGATCGACAATCAATCCTCTTAACGGATGAATTGTAACTTCTTTTCCGCTAATGGATTGTAGTACTTTCTGTGAATACTTCTTGCCCTCTACAACTTGAATATATCCTATTCGCCAAAGCAATCCTAAAGTTATTAATATATATCCACTTGCTAAAATCCTAACTCGTTTACCCATTCTCTCTTTTCTTATAATATGGTTGTTACGTTTGGATTTTTTATTATTTTCCATATGTTACATAGCTTTCTTCTGGTAAGTTGATATATATAATTTGATGTGGCAATGGTTCTGACATACCTAGTTCTTGAATTGCTTGTTGTTTTATATTCGCTAAATCCAACTTGCTTATAATGTTTGCTTCTACAGTATTTATACTGCTTTCAAGTTGTTGAACTTTAGTATTAAGATTCCTCAACTCTGTTTGCTTTATAGAGAACTGAACAGAAGCATACATATAAATACATGCACATATAAATATTGTTAATACACAGCCTAAAAATACAGCATATACAACTCTATTTGACTGACGTTTTTTTGGCGGTCTTGATTGCTTATTTGGTGGTGGATAGTTAAGTTCTTTTGCTGTTGAATTATATTGATAATTTGGTGCTCCCATAAGTTTTACCTCCATAACGATATTGTTTTTTGTGATACTATAATTTTTCCAATATTCTAAGTTTTGCACTTCTTGAACGTGGATTTTGTTCGACTTCAACTAAAGTTGGTAATATTGGTTTCCTACTAATTACTTTTGCAACTGCTTTATTATTACAAACGCAAATAGGAATGTTATTTGGACATGTACATTTTCCTTCAAAATCTCTAAAAGTATGCTTTACAATTCTATCTTCCAAAGAATGAAATGTTATAATACATAATCTTCCGCCACTTTTTAAAACTTTAAATGCATTTTTTATAGTCTGTTCAATAATCTCAATCTCACGATTTACTTCTATACGAATTGCTTGAAAAGTTCTTTTAGCTGGATGAGGACCGTCTTTTCTAGCTTTTGCTGGAATTGCTTTTTTTATTATTTCAACAAGTTCATATGTTGTATTTATAGGGTCATTTTTTCTATGTTCCACTATAAATTGAGCAATTCTTCTAGCCCAATTTTCCTCTCCATATTTCTTTATTACACTATATAATTCATTTTCACTATATTCATTAACAACATTATACGCACTAATATCACTATCTTGATCCATTCTCATATCCAATGTGGCATTGTTCATATATGAAAATCCTCGCTCAGCTTCATCAAGTTGGTGAGATGACACTCCTAAATCAATTAGCATTCCATCGATGCCATCAATATCTAGACTTTGTATAATGTTAGATATCTCTTCAAAATTGCTTTTTATTAATTCAATTTTTGGGTTGACTCCCAATAATCTTTCATTGGAAACTTTTAAAGCATTGTTGTCTTGATCAATTCCAATAAATGTTCCTTCTTTTGATAAATGTTTACATATTTCTCTTGCATGTCCTGCTCCGCCTAAAGTTCCATCTACATATGTACCATTAGCCTTTATATTTAATCCTTCAATACATTCATCTAATAATACAGAGACATGTTTAAACTCCATAAAAAACCGCCTTTTTATATTTAATTTATTCTTGAATAGATAGCAGCGAATAGTTACTTCACATTTTTTAAGGAGAAATACTCTTGTTCACTGCTTGTTACTGCTATTTTAAAATAGTAGTATACATATCTTTTTTCATTTTTATTTTTAAGTAAATAAATCCTCCAACACCAATTAGTATAGATAAAATTGCAACTATTTGAGATGCAGGTATACCTATAGATTTTACTATTAGCTGATCTGTTCTAAGACCTTCTACCCAATAACGTCCTATCCCATATCCTGCTATATAAAGAAAAAATATTTCTCCTTTAGCTCTTTTAACTTTATTGTAATATAATAACAATAATCCTAATAAACATAAATTCCAAGTTGATTCATAAAAAAATGTAGGGTGTACTTGAACATACTCAAAACCATTTTTAATAATTATATTTTCTAAAATATCTGGTGTGAGTGGTGTGCTTGCTTCATCTTTCAAAATTTGCATTGCCAAAAAATTATCTGTATAGCCTCCAAATGCTTCTCTATTAAAGAAATTTCCATATCGGCCTATAGCTTGACCAACCAATAGTGCAAATGCGGCAATATCTCCAAATTGTAACATGTTAACTTTTTTCTTTTTAGTATAAAAATATGCTACTACAATAGATACTAAAATTGCTCCATAAATTGCAATTCCGCCTTCTCTTAAATTAAAGATTTCTATTTTATTTTTGCTGTAATAATCCCAATTGAACAATACAAAATATGCTCTTGCTCCAATTATAGCAAAGACAATGTCGTACAGCAAAAAATCCAAAAATATATCTGGATTTAAGCCTTCTCTTTTTGCAATATAGTTTGCAATCAATAAGCCTCCCATTATTCCTAATGTTATAATAATCCCGTACCAATATATAGGTAGTCCAAAAAAGTTGAATGCTATTGGATCCATATTAAAAGATACACCTAAATTTGGGAAATAAATACTTGGCATAATAAACCCTCCTTCTATATTAATTTATATTATATGACATCTTACAAGAAATGTAAATTATGTTAAGCATAATTTATTAATATTTATCTAATAATATAAATGTAAGTTTTGGTTAATAATATAAAATGCTTATCCTTTCTTTGTTGTTATTTAAGCTAAAATTTTTTGTTTATACTAAAGGAGTTGATTTTATTGCGTCATTACAGAGTTGCAGAGGAAGAAAAGAAAAAA
>LJDB01000015.1 GCA_001983455.1 Candidatus Epulonipiscium fishelsonii | reverse complement strand
AAGTATATACCTATATCGAACAAAATACAATTGGCAAAATACCCTAGTATATTTCTTCTCACTAGTGAATTACATCCTATATAATAGGTATTACTCCAAAATGCATAATTATGCATGAATGTGCATTTTATATACACGATTAATTTTAATGGTTGCCTGCAATATTACATTGCCATTTATATTGAAGTACTAAAATGTTTAACTAGCACAAATGGTTAAAATAAGGAAATATTATTGCATAGAGAGAAATATATTAAAATAAGGAAATATTATTGCATAGAGAGAAAATTTTTTAAGCAAAACTATTGTACAAAAATATTATATGGTATATAATGAAGGTGTTATCCAAAAAATATTTAGGAAAAAATTATGTTACAGCAGAAATTTATAAAGAAACAGGAGTATTGTATGAGATTAGAAGCGAAGTTATTATTAGTATTGTTGTCGCTATCAGCAACTAATATATATGCAAATGAAAATATTTATCTAAAACAACCATCAGTACAAGTAAAACTTGGTTGGCAAATAATTGAAGGCCAAAAATATTATATAACACCTTATGGCCCACTTTCAAACGGAATTCACATGATTGATTTGGTGCAATATGGGTTTAAAGAAGATGGAAGCTTATTAATAAATGGACAAATTGGCAACTATCAAACGGATGAACATGGAATTGTAAAAAATAGCGTTATAGAACATAAACAAAATTATATAGTTGAAACGCCCATTCCAGACGGTGTTCATACAATAGATGGAATAAAATACGGTTTTAAAGATGGCAAGCTATTAATAAATGGATATGTAGATACATATAAGACAAACGATAAAGGTAAAATCATTGGTAAAGCACCAGCTAATAGGGAGAATTATAAAGCTTTCATTATAGAAAAACTGAATACTTTTGGCTGGAGTGAAAAAGGTGTTTATGATGCGGTTAGACACAATTATAAGTATAAATATATGGACTCAAAAGGAGACACTATTGATGATGTAATTTATCTTTTGAATAATGGAAAAGCTTCATGCTATGCGTATGCATCATTGGCATATCATATGTGGCTTGAAATGGGGTATGAGGCAAAGTATATTGTTGGGATAGGCCGTCTTGGAGATGAACATGCTTGGATAGCCGTGAAAAAGCCAGAAGGCTGGAGTTATTATGATACAATTTATCGGCAAACACCTTATACAGAAAAACAATTGATTGATATGGGATATGATTGGTAATATGTAAACGTATGAAGAAAAAAAGGAAGTGAAAGAAATGATATTTAGTTCCGTAAGCTTTTTATTTTTGTTTCTCCCGATAGTATTTGGGGGATATTTGCTAGTACCCAATATTAAGTTAAAAAATATGTGGCTGTTATTAGCAAGTTTGTTATTTTACGCATGGGGAGAACCAATTTACATAATGCTAATGATATTTTCAACGTTTATAAATTGGAAATTTGGATTAGTAATAGAAAAAAAGCCGACACTACTTAAATATGTGGTAATTATTAATTTAGGGATATTGTTTATTTTTAAATACTTAAATTTTGTTACTTCCTCATTAAATATAGCAGGTTTGGAAACAAATATAAGTTTACCAATAGGAATTTCTTTTTTTACATTTCAAGCTATGTCATATGTAATTGATGTTAAACGAGGAGTGGTAGAGGCACAAAAAAGTTATTTATCATTGTTGTTGTATATTTGTTTGTTCCCGCAGCTAATAGCAGGACCAATTATAAAGTATCATGATATTGCGACACAAATAATGGAGAGAACAATTAATGTTGACAAAATTTACACGGGGATAAATAGATTTATTATTGGGTTATCAAAAAAAATGATAGTTTCTAACACGTTAGCTGTTTATGTAGATACTATATTTTCAACGGATGTAACTTCTCTAAATATAGTTTCAACTTGGATTGGAGCCTTTGCATATGTATTTCAAATTTACTTTGACTTTAGTGGATACAGTGATATGGCAATTGGGCTTGGGAAAATGTTTGGGTTTGAATTTAAAGAAAACTTTAACTATCCATTAACAGCTACTAGTATAAAAGACTTTTGGAACAGATGGCATATCTCTTTGTCAACTTGGTTTAAAGAATATTTGTATATTCCTTTGGGTGGAAATCGTAATGGAAAAACCTATAGAAACTTGATGATTGTATTTTTAGCTACTGGAATATGGCATGGTGCAAACTGGACTTTTGTGTTATGGGGAGTTTTTAATGGGATATTTTTGATATTGGAAAGAAAGAAATTCATTCAAATTAAATTGAGACCTCTACAACATATGTATACTTTTCTAGTGGTAACTTTACTTTTTGTACTATTTAGAGCAGATAATATAGAATATGCTATGGGATATTTTAAAACAATGTTTTTCGGGTTTGATATGACTATTACAACATGTTTGGAATTGATTACTCCTTTTACTATGTTTATTTTCGTAGTAGCAATTATAGGTTCGACTCCTATTTTAAAATTTGTTCAAAATAGATTAAGCAGACCAATTGTCAACATTGGAGGCTATTTAAATACAATGGTTTTGCTATTTATAAATGTATTGTTCCTTGCTTCAGACGTGTACAGTCCATTTATTTACTTTAGGTTCTGATCTATATAAGAGAGGAGAAAACATATGAAGATGACTATGAAAAGATATTATATTAGCATGTTTTTTATAATTATTTGTATGCCTATAATAAGCATGCCTTTCATACAGACACAAGGGCAAAACTCAAGTAGAAAAGTACCCACAGTATTTATACAAGGAAATCTTAACCTAGAGTATTTTAGTCAGGTGGATGAATATTTAAAAGAAAATTTTAATTTTAGAGAAAGTTTAATTAGTATACACTCTGGGATTATGGAGAGTCTTTTTAACACCAGTGCACAGTCAAAGGTTATTGTTGGAGAGGACAATTGGTTATATTACAGCGAAACAATTGATGATTACCTGAGAACAGATGTATTAACAGATGATGAACTTGCTCAAATAGCATCAAACATAAATTTAATTGCAGAATATGTTGAACAACAAGGTGCAAAATTTGTATTTACAATTGCACCAAACAAAAACTCTATTTATCCTGAATATATGCCTAAAAATTATGTTAAACCACCAATTGAAAGCAATGCTCAAAAATTAGCTAAGTTGTTGGACAAAGATATTTACATTAATTTGTTTGAGAGATTTGATAATACGGAGTGTATTTCATATCTTAAGAGAGATTCGCACTGGAATAATTATGGAGCATATCTTGGATTTAAAGAAATACTAGCAGGTCTTGATATTGAAGAGGAAAACTTTGAGATAACTCAAATTAATAAAAAAAGAGAATTTAAAAGTGATTTGGATAAGATGTTATATCCTAATGGATCTATGTATGACGAACAAATTTATTATACGTTTGATACATCGTTTGAATTCATATCTAGGTTTAAAAGCGGTGATGATATTATAATTCAAACTACAAGTCCACAAGGGGAAGCTAGTGCACTAGTTTTTAGAGACTCTTTTGGAAATGCACTACTAGACTTTTTTGCAAGGCAGTTTGAAAGTGTAGAATTTAATAGGGCAGTTCCTTATCAACTAGAAAAAGCGAAAGATTTTGATTATGTTGTACTAGAAATCGTAGAAAGAAACTTACCAAATTTAATTTCACCGCCAATAATAAAATAAGGAGAATATTACCATGAAAAAATTTATTGCAACGTTAGCACTAGGAACAATTTTAGTAGGTAGCACTACACAAATTCAAGCATTTAATCTATTTAATTTATTTAGTAAAGAAGAAACTATTCCTCAAACTCAAATTACAATAAACTCAACTATAGGTGATGAAGCAACTTCTACAAATCTTAATATTGGAGATATTATTAGTGAAGCAACTTTATTAGCTTTGGGAACACCTATTTCTACAATGAATGCTCCAAGTTGCCATTTTGAAGGAAATGATACAATTTATACTTATACAGATTATACGTTATATACATATAAAGAAGGAAATGATGATAAATTATATTTAATTGAACTTACAACACCTAGTATTCAAACACAAAAAGGTGCTAAAGTAGGAATGAGCATGGATGAAATTACTAATATGTATGGAGAAGGAACAATGTATGGGCTTTTGACATCTTATGAAATTGATGGAGTGAGTATAGATTTTAGTTTTGATCCAGAAACAAACATGGTTACACTGATTGAAATATTATAGAGAATATTAGTGTATAAATGAATATGGTGGTATGCGAAACATGTTATCGCATAATATAGATATTTAAAATGCAAGGGAGATTTAGCATGAGAATAGTAAAATTTTTAATGGCTGGAGTTATGATGGTAATGCTAATGACCCCAGCATTTGCACAAAAAATAGAAGATTTAACAACCATTACAATTCCAGAAGAAAATTTGAAATCTATAGCTAATGTAATTAATTACTATGGATTTTGGAGAGAAGATTTTAAAGGGTATGATGTTTTAACAGGATTTAGTTATGACAAATTGGGAGTTTTTGGATATTATATAGGAGCAGGGTATGAGCGTCAAGGAGAGCCATTTGCTCAAAAATATGGATTAGAGACAAAAAATGGTAAAGATTTTGTAATAAGCAAGGAGAACTTTATCTATTTATTTAAAGATATATTTGGTGTAGTTCCAAATTTGAAGACAGGCTTTGTTTTAAAGTCTTTTGAGGATGAAAACAATCCCTATCCAGACACATATTTTTTTGATTCTATAGAGATAAGGGAAAAAGAGGTAAGAATTCGTTCTTCGTTTGGTGGAGGAGATGGCGGATATGCAACTTTTAGAGCAGACAAATCAATACAATTGTCAGAAGATATATATCAGCTTGAGGTAAATCAATATCCACTACCAGCATTGGCTGAAGGTATGGATTTGAACAAACCAATGGATACATTCATAGTATTGGCAAAAAAAGAAGGTGCAAACTACATTCCACTAGCATTAAATAAAGAAGGTCGAAGTTATGAAGACACTGATTTATCAGCTTATTATAACTTTTTAAACTTAATTTCAAATCCAAATATAATACCACTTACTCAGCAAGAAACAAATGCTATTGCTGAAGTGGTAAAGCTTATAAATTTTGAACGTGCAAATGTTGGGCTCAAACCATTGTTAATGGACGATGAGTTAACACGAGTAGCTCAAATAAAAGCAACTGAAATGAGCGATATGGATACACTAACTCATGTGACTCCACTATATGGAAATCCTGCTGATCTACTAAACTTTTTTAATATTAAATATTTAAATATGGCTGAAAATATTGCTAAAGGCCCAGAAACTGCTGAAATTGTGGTTGACTCTTGGATGGAAGTTTTTGTACATGCTGAAAATATTCTTAATTCATCTTTTACACATACTGGTGTGGGATACATTGAGGATACAAATTATTGGGTTCAATTGTTTATTAAACGATAAGTTCCTCCTTGCTGCACTCTTGGAAAGAAATATTGTAATGGAGTATTGTGTACTTCCGTGGGTAAAAATATTTTATTGTAAAGATTAATTCCGTTTGCAGACAAGTGCAGTATAAATTTAAGGAGGATTTTTATTGAAGTTTAAAAATTTTATAATATTGGGAAAAAATTGGTGTGAAATTTTATATCAGTAATCCCTGCGTATCAAGTAATTGGTGCGTACTCAACGTTAATTGCTTTTAATCCCTAAAGCCTTATGACCACAATAACGGAGAAATCACGTTATGAAGGTGCGAAAGCAGAAAAAATAGTAAGGATAGCCTAAGTTTAAAATAAAACCTAATGATGGTGTATACTATAGGATACATTGTGTTAGTACTAAGGGTGGTAATAATGGGTGTTTAGCAGCCACTTTCCTAAGTCGACAGATATGGAAAAGGTTCAACGACTATCTCTTTGAGAGAGAGTAAAGCCACAAGCAATTCAATCAAAGTCATAAATTTTGGACTTTTCTTATTATATTGAATAATGGTGGAAGAAAAATGTTGCCCCTATTTCTTATAGGGTGAAGATATAGTCTACGCTTATGTGAAAGCATAAGAAGTCTACTTATAATAGCAAGACTGCTACATATTTGCGAAATGTAGTGAATGAGAATATATATAATAAATTATAATTAATTGATATAGTGGCTATAAGTATATAATTTATATATTTTTCGTATCGGAACAGTACTAATGACAACAACATCACCAGTAAATGCAAAAGCAGAACTTGAAAAACCAGTCGAAAGTATACAAAATGAAATAATAATGATACAAATGCTTAACTATATTAATGAAGAACGTGCAAGATTTGAGTTAGGGCCTTTGCAATTGGATGAAGAACTGATACAAGCTGCACAAGCGAAATCGGAAGATATGCACAACCACAGAATATTATCTCATACTTCACCTACATATGGTAGTGTAGCTGACTTACTAAAACATTTTGACATAAGTTATACCAGAATGGGTGAGAACATTGCACAAGGCCAGCCAACAGTGCAAATGGTGCTGAGAGGATGGTTCAATAGTGAAGGCCATGCAGCAAATATTTTGAATCCATATTTTACACATATTGGAATAGGATATGTGGAAGGTACAAATTATTGGACTCAATTATTTATTAAAAAGTAAGTGAGTATATTTAATATATAATTTACACATAATATACATTGGAATTAGATGTAAATTATAATCTAATCTTGAAATGAACTTTTATGAAAAAAGTTTAATGAATTATTATTGATAATCCACGGAAGTACACAATGTTCTATTACAGAAACACAATAAGGAGGAATTAACATTATAATCAATACTAATGTGCTGTCTTTAAATGCACATAGAAATATGGGTTTAAACACAACTAGATTAGGGAAAGCATCAGAAAAACTTTCATCAGGACTAAGAGTAAACCGTGCAGCGGATGATGCAGCAGGGTTAGCAGTTTCAGAAACAATGAGATCCCAAATAAGAGGATTAAACCAAGCAAACAGAAACGTTCAAGATGGTATTTCTTATGCCCAAACAGCAGAGGGTGCACTTGATGAAGTAAGTGCGATGCTAATACGTGCAAAAGAACTATTAGTACAAGCGGCCACTGGTACGTATACTGAAGGTGATAGAGCAAATATTCAAGAAGAATTAACAGCATTAAGTTCAGAGATGATTAATATTATTACATCAACAAAATTTAATGGACTTGCAATAACTGCTGGCGCAAGTATTGCGACAGGACATGATGGTTCTTTAGAAATTCTTATCCCCCCAGTAAATGAAGCAGAAGTAGATAATATTAGGAACAATGTAAATATTTCTGGAGACACAGATGGAAGTACAGCTAAAGGGTTTGTTATCTTAATTGAGGATGCAATTGAAGATATAAGTACGCAACGTGCTGAAATTGGGGCTGTACAAAATAGATTGGAACATACTTTACAAAATCAAAAAGTAACAGTGGAAAACGTAACTGCATCCGAATCTCGTATTCGAGATACAGATATGGCATCAGAAATGATGAGCTTTACAAAATTCAATGTTCTAAATCAAGCTGCACAAAGTATGATGGCTCAAGCAAATCAAATTCCAAATCAAGCACTGGGCTTACTTCAATAATTATTTTTTGCTTGTAATTTATGGAAAATAGAGATTCATTTTTTATTAAGTAAATATATTGAATAAGTAGTATAGAAATAAATTTTGACAAAAAAATTTAATAAATTATTATTAATAAACTAGAGAAGTGGAAAATGCTCGCTTGCAAAGTACCATTAAGGAGGAATTAACATGATAATAAATACTAATACGCTTTCTTTAAATGCACATAGAAATATGGGTACAAACACAGCTAAATTAGGGAAAGCATCAGAAAAACTTTCATCAGGGCTGAGAGTAAACCGTGCAGCGGATGATGCAGCAGGGTTAGCAGTTTCAGAAACAATGAGATCCCAAATAAGAGGATTAAACCAAGCAAACAGAAACGTTCAAGATGGTATTTCTTATGCCCAAACAGCAGAGGGTGCACTTGATGAAGTAAGTGCGATGCTTACACGTGTAAAAGAACTATTAGTACAAGCATCCACTGGCACGTATACTGAACAGGATAGAACAAGTATTGAAGAAGAATTAAAAGCATTAGGCCTTGAAATGACTAACATTATTACATCAACAAAATTTAATGGACTTGCAATCACAAGTGGTGCAACGGTTGCGACAGGACATGATGGTTCTTTAGCAATTACAATCCCAGCAGTAACTGTCGGCCTTGTATCTGGTACTACAGATGCAATTAGAGATATAAATGACTCAATTGGTGCGGCTGCAAAGGCTGCGGTTAGTATACTTGAGGATGGGATTGAACTAGTAAGTACGCAACGTGCAAAAATTGGTGCTGTACAAAATAGACTTGAACATACCTTGCAAAATCAAAAAGTAACAGTAGAAAACGTAACTACATCCGAATCTCGTATTCGAGATACAGATATGGCATCAGAAATGATGAACTTTACAAAATTCAATGTATTAAATCAAGCTGCACAAAGTATGATGGCTCAAGCAAATCAAATTCCAAACCAAGCACTTGGCTTACTTGGATAATAATATCTAAAACTATTGTATTTTCTGTACCCTAATTAAATAATGAGTATTATAGTGGAAAAAATAATAATCTTTGAAAAAAGTATCTCAGGTTTCAAAAAATATAAAAAATATGCAATGATAGAGAAAAGTACAAAATATTTTTTTTACTTAGAATGTATGGAAAATAGATATCCATTTTTTGGTATTTATTAAAAAGTAAGTATATTGAAAATGTTATCCACACATAATATATATTGAATTATGTGTGGATAACAATGAAATTCGACGAAAAAAATTTAACAAATTATTATTTAATAACCAATGGAAGCAGATAATGCTTTCTTGCAAAGGAACATCAAGGAGGAATTGACATGATAATAAATACTAATATGCTTTCTTTAAATGCACATAGAAACATGGGCATAAACACATCTAAATTAGGGAAAGCATCAGAAAAACTTTCATCAGGACTAAGAGTAAACCGTGCAGCGGATGATGCAGCAGGGTTGGCAGTTTCAGAAACAATGAGATCCCAAATAAGAGGGTTAAATCAAGCAAATAGAAACGTTCAAGATGGTATTTCTTATGCCCAAACAGCAGAGGGTGCACTTGATGAAGTAAGTGCAATGCTTACACGTGTAAAAGAACTATTAGTGCAAGCATCTACTGGTACGTATACTGAAGAGGATAGAGGAAATATTGAAGAAGAACTAATTGCATTAAGTTCAGAAATGACTAACATTATTACATCAACAAAATTTAATGGACTTGCAATCACAAGTGGTGCAACGATTGCGACAGGACATGATGGATCTTTAGCAATTACAATTCCACCAGTAACTGTTAGTCTTGTAGCTAGTACTACAGGTGTAATTTCTGATATAAATGATACAGATGGTAAAGCCGCAAAGGATGCTGTTGCTGTACTTGAACAGGGGATTGAAAATGTAAGTACACAACGTGCAAAAATTGGTGCTGTACAAAATAGACTTGAACATACTTTACAAAATCAAAAAGTAACAGTAGAAAACGTAACTGCATCCGAATCTCGTATTCGAGACACAGATATGGCGTCAGAAATGATGACCTTTACAAAATTCAATGTGTTAAATCAGGCTGCACAAAGTATGATGGCTCAAGCAAATCAAATTCCAAATCAAGCACTTGGCTTACTTGGATAATAATACCTAATATTTTTTATTAAAATGTATGAAAAATGGACTTTCATTTTTTGGTATTTATTAAAAAGTAAGTATATTGAAAATGTTATCCACACATAATATATATCGAATTATGTGTGGATAAAAATGGATTTCGACGAAAAAAATTAATAACCCGTGGAAGCAGGTAATGCTCTCATACGAAGAAACATCAAGGAGGAATTGCCATGATAATAAATACTAATATGCTGTCTTTAAATGCACATAGAAATATGGGCACAAACACTAGTAAATTAGGGAAAGCATCAGAAAAACTTTCATCAGGACTAAGAATAAACCGTGCAGCGGATGACGCAGCGGGTTTAGCAGTTTCAGAAAGACTAAGATCACAAATAAAAGGATTAGATCAAGCAAGTAAAAACGTTCAAGATGGTATTTCTTATGCCCAAACAGCAGAGGGTGCACTTGATGAAGTAAGTGCGATGCTTACACGTTCAAAAGAACTATTAGTGCAAGCATCCACTGGTACGTATAGCTCAGACGATGTGACAAATATTAAAGAAGAACTAGTTGCATTAGGTGCAGAAATGACCAATGTTATTACATCAACAGAATTTAATGGAATTTCAATAACGCTTGGTGCAAAGGTTGCGACAGGACAGGATGGATCTTTAGAAATTGCACTTCCAGCAGTAACTCTCACAGCGGTAGATGATCTTACAGGCGCATTGGCTGATGTAAGTGATGCAGCTGGTGCAAAGACAGCTATCACTAAAGTTGAGGAGGGGATTAAAGATATAAGTACACAACGTGCAAAAATTGGTGCTATACAAAATAGGCTTGAACATACTTTACAAAATCAAAAAGTTACATCTGAAAACTTAACTACATCCGAATCTCGTATTCGAGATACAGATATGGCATCGGAAATGATGAACTTTACAAAATATAATGTATTAAACCAAGCGGCACAAAGTATGATGGCTCAAGCAAATCTAATTCCAAATCAAGCACTGGGCTTACTTGGATAATAATAT
>LJDB01000014.1 GCA_001983455.1 Candidatus Epulonipiscium fishelsonii | reverse complement strand
CAAATGTACGATTATTAATAAGATAACACTATGTTTAGGATAAATATCAAAGACTCTTGTAGAGATTATAAACAGTAGTATACTTAAGACCGTGGTTTTCATTTGATGTTTGAAACATATTTGAATTTTTTAATTCGTGAGAAAAATCACTTTTAGTTTTTGCTTATTCGTAATAACGGATTTAAGAGAAACTTGATTAAATCTATTATGTTGGGTTATTTTGGATTGTTAACTAGGTGCTACTTATTATTTCACGTCTGCTCTACTACTTATTTTTTCACCTATTGGCTACTTACTTTTCGTGGCTACTCTGCTACTTGTTTTTTCACATGTGTTAACTGTTAAAGTATATACCTATATCGGACAAAATGCAATTGGCAAAATACCCTAGTATATTTCTTATGACTAGTGAATTGCATCCAATATAATTGGCATTGATACAAAATGCATAATTATGCATAAGTGTGCAATTTGTATGCATAATTAATTCTGATATTTGCCTGTAATATTACAGTGCCATTTATTAGATATTTCTTGAAATCAAAGGGAGCACATATTGCTCCTTTCAACTTGTTATATAAATTACAATTATCATATTTAATGATGATATTATAATTTTAAACTATAATAAATATAAATAATAAGTATTGGACTTACCCTACTATAGGTGGTATTATAATAGTAATCAATGAAGAAAATCTGATCTAGTCTCTACATTTTTCAGTATATTAATTTTAGAGGACACTACGTATAATTTGTGTAAAGTCTTTTATATATAATGGTAAATAAGAACTTTTTCTATGAGCCACTATTAAATCAAAAGATATACTTTCTTGTCCAATGGAAAAATATGCTACATTTATGTCAGAAAATAAATGTTTTAAATAAAATTCGGACATAAAACATATACCCATTCCTGCTTCAACCATTTTTAAAGAGGTAGCAAGACTTTGAATCTGAAAAATAGAATTCGGAGTAAATTTTTGCTGCTTAAAAATTTTATATGCAATTTGTCCTGTATATTGGAAAGGATATTGTAATATAAAAGTATCTTTTCTAAATAAATTTAAATCAATCCAAGGATATTTAAACTTATTTAGAATAACTCTTTGATTTGCAAGCGGATGGTTTTTACTAGTTACTAACACGATTTCTTCTTGATGAAGCTTCTCAAACTCAAGATTGTTATGATGAATGGGGCCGTTTAATATAGCAATATCAGCCTCACCAGTTAAAATCATTTTTTCTAAATCCTGAGTATTACCTTCCAATATATTAATTTTTATTTTTGGATATAAAGATGAAAACTTTGGTAAAGTTGAAGGGATAAGATATAAACCACGTGTAAAAGGCATGGCTAAATTTAGTCGACCTTGATTTAAATATACTATATCAGAAAGTTGTAAATCAAGTTCTTCTTTTAAAATAAGGATAGATTTGGCCTTTTCAACATAACATTCTCCAGCGTAGGTTAATACAAAGCGATTTCCTATTTTGTTAAATAACTTAACCCCAAGAGCTTTTTCTAATGTTTTTATAAAATTACTTAAAGATGGCTGAGAAATAAATAAGTGTTGGGACGCTTTAGTGATATTTTGATATTTAGCGATGGCTAGTACATAATTAAGCTCTTTAAAATCCATCATTAACCTCCATACTTAAAATAAAATACTTAAAATAATGAATTAACCCACTATGTTAAGTAATTCATTATACTGACTAAAGTATAAAGTAGTTAAAATAAAAAATCAATAGATAAATAACCAATAGATAAATAACGGATAAGAATAAAAGGTGTTACAAAATAGTATAAGGGGGAATTTTAATGGCTGAATATTTAGATATTATATCGTTAATATTTTTAGTTGCTACAATTGCAGTCGGATTTTTAAAAAATATGAATATTGGGCTTTTAGCAATAGGAGCATCCATCATTTTAGGCAGAATGGCTGGAATTTCTGATAAAGAAATTTATTCTGGGTTTGATGCAAAATTATTTACTCAATTAGTAGGGATAATGTATTTATTTGGAGTAGCACAAGTAAATGGTACACTAGAAGTTATAGCGAAAAAAGGAATTGCATCAGTAGGAAATAAGACATATCTAGTGCCAATTATAATCTGGCTTATTGGAGGATTTTTAACCACAATTGGACCTGGTAACATTGCGATGGGATCTTTAATGTCAATGGTTGCAATTACAGTAGCAGTTTCAATGGGTAAAAACCCGATTTATTATGCACTGATTGCAAAAGCTGGAACAAATGGGTTTGCAATGTCACCAATAACACCAACGGGTATTATTGGTGCAAATTTAGGAGAAGCAGCAGGATATAATAAATCAATTTTTGAACTACCAGTTTTCTTTAATCTTATTATTTGGGGTGTTGTTTGCTTTATAGCATTTGTACTAGTTTATTATAAAAGGACAAATATTGGCGGAGAAGTTAAAGTAATAGATAAAAATGAACTAGGTACATTAAATAAAGAACAAAAAATTACAATTAGTGGTATTATTGTAATGGTTGTAATGGTTATTGTATTTAAGATTGATGTTGGATTAGCTTCATTCTTTGTAGCAGCAATATTAAGCTTTATTGGTGTATGTAAAGAGAAATCAGCATTATCAAAAGTTCCTTGGGGAACATTGATGTTGATTTGTGGAGTTAATGTTCTTATGAATCTTGTAAATCAACTTGGTGGGATTGCAGTTTTAACAAATGGATTATTATCAATTATGACAGAAAGCAGTGCACCTGCAATTATTGCTGGAGCGGGTAGTTTGCTTTCATCAGTAAGTTCAGCATCAGGTGTAGTTATGCCAACATTAATTCCAACAATAGCAGGAATTGTTGAGCAATTTAATGGCGGAAATGAAATGTTTATTGAACTTTTGAGTGCATTGATGTCAGGTGCATACTCATCAGCATTCTCTCCAGCATCAACAGGTGGAGGATTAATCTTAGCAGCAGCAGCTTCAGCAGCAGGATTTTCTGACAAAGAACAAAATAAAATCTTTGGTCATTTAATTATTGCTGGAATTGGTATTTCTTTATTAAATGTTGGCTTAGCATGGCTTGGAATATACAGTTTTATAGGATAAGAACAAAATATAGCAATCATACTTATTATAATTTTAAGTATTATGCTTAAATATAAGGCGAACTGAAATATTAACTATTTTAGTAAATATTAAAATGTTCGTCTTTACATAGTATAACAAATTGGAATTAAAAAAAGAAATACATAGAAATTTCAAATTTCTATAGCATAGTGATAGTATTTATAATCAATAGTAAAAATTTATACTAATAATTTTGAAAGGATAATAAAAATGATAACTTTAAATAATGAGAAAGTATGGCTTTACAACAATCAAGAAATAGTATTAGATAGTGAAAAAGCAGGAAGTGCAGTTCTATCAGGCATAACTGAGGATGTGGCAAAGGCTAATACAATGGCAGCAAAAATATTTGCAAGTCATAATGAATCAACTGACAATAATTACTTAAGATTAAAATTTGACTCTTTAACTTCGCATGACCTGACTTATGTAGGTGCAATTCAAACTGCAAAAGCAAGTGGACTTGAAAAATTTCCTATTCCTTATATTTTAACAAATTGTCATAATAGTTTATGTGCAGTAGGTGGAACTTTAAATGATGATGATCATATATTTGGACTTACATCGGCTAAAAAATATGGTGGAATATTTGTACCAGCAAATCAGTCTGTAATTCACCAATATATGCGTGAAATGTGGGCTGGATGTGGAAAAATGATTTTAGGAACAGATTCACATACAAGGTATGGTGCTTTAGGATGTATGGGAATAGGGGAAGGTGCAGGAGAGCTTGTTAAGCAATTACTTAACAATACTTATGATATGAAAAATCCAGAAGTAATTGCAGTATATTTAGATGGAAAATTGCAAGATGGTGTTGGACCTCAAGATGTTTCTTTAGCTTTAATTCGTGAAGTGTTTGATAATGGATTTGTAAAAAATAAAGTAATGGAATTTGTGGGGCCTGGAGTAAAAGGACTTTCTATGGATTTTAGAAATGGTATAGATGTTATGACAACAGAAACTACTTGTTTATCTTCTGTATGGACTACTGATGAAAAAGTTAAGGAATATTATGAAATCCATAAAAGACCTGAAGAATTCAAAGAATTAAAACCTGGAAAAGTTGCTTTATATGATGGACTTATAAAAATCGATCTATCTAAAGTTGAATGTATGATTGCATTACCATTCCATCCAAAAAATGCTTATACTATTAAAGAATTTAAAGCTAATACGGAAGAAATTTTAGAAAAAACTGAAAAAGCGGCTCAAAAACAAATTTCTAATCCAAAGTTATCACTAGACTTAAGAAGCAAAATTAAAGGCGGAGAATTTTATGTTGACCAAGCTGAAATTGCAGGTTGTGCAGGTGGTATGTATGATAATATTCAAGCAGCAAGAGATATTTTAGGAGATAATAATCTTACAGATGAATATTTTTCTCTTAATATTTATCCAGCCAGTACTCCGATTTTTTCAAAAATGCTTGATGATGGCTCAGCAAAAGATTTAACACAAAATGGAGCTATTCTTAAAACTGCATTCTGTGGACCATGTTTTGGAGCAGGCGATGTACCAGCTCATGGCTCAATTTCAATTCGTCATACAACACGTAATTTTCCAAATCGTGAAGGCTCTAAGCCAAGCGAAGGACAGTTAACTTCAGTTGCACTAATGGATGCAAGAAGTATTGCAGCAACTGCACTAAATGGAGGAAAATTAACAGCAGCAACAGAACTTCCTAATTTTGTTGAACCAAACAGACCATATACATTTGATGATGTTCCATATAAACGTGTATATGATGGATTTGGAAAACCAGATCAAAATGCTGAGTTAAAATTTGGACCAAATATTACTGAATGGCCAGAGATGGTTGAACTAAAAGATGATATTCTTCTTAAAGTTTCATCTGTAATAAAAGATGATGTAACAACAACAGATGAACTAATTCCTTCTGGAGATGCAGCAACTTATCGTTCAAATCCAAAAAGAATGTCTGATTATACATTATCAAGACGTGATCCAGAATATGTAGGCAGTGCAAAAGAAATTCTTGCTCTTGAGGAAGAAAGACGACTTGTTGACAAAGGTGAAAAAACTGATACATCTGAAGAATTAACCAAACTAGTAAAATACATTGATAAAAATGCAAATCCAATAGAATTTGCAAAAACAACAGGTTTTGGAAGTGTAGTATATGCAGTTAAGCCAGGAGATGGCTCAGCACGTGAGCAAGCGGTGTCATGCCAAAAGGTTCTAGGAGGATTAGCAAATATCACAGTGGAATTTGCTACAAAACGTTATCGTTCAAACTTAGTTAACTGGGGTATCTTGCCATTTACAGCAGATCCAAGCGTAATGGATAAACTAAGCAGAGAAGAATATATCTATATTAAAGGTATAAGAGAAAGCTTAGCAAAAGGAGTAAAAATTATTGACGCAACTTTATATAGACATGATGGGACTACAGAGCAATTACAATTATTTTTAAATGATATTGAACCAGAAGAAAAAGAAGTTTTATTAAACGGTTCACTAATTAACTTTTATAAAAATGTAGCAAATAGTTAATTAACTTTTCAAAAGATACGTTATACCACAGTGTATTTATATAATAGCCATTACGTAGGAGGGCACAGTATATTTGTGTCTTCCTAAATAATGTACTTGATACCATTTACAAATTTTCTCACCATTCATCTTTTATTAATTTAGAAAAGCAGTTGCCAAGTTTTGGATTTGAGTTATATTTGTTTCATAGCATAAAGCTGTTCCAATATTCATATCATATGTTTGTTTTAAGAGACGAATAATTTCTTTTCAGTGGAATTTACAAGTTCCCTAGTAAGCAAATTATAAGCTATCCCTCCACTATAATTACCTCTAAAGCCCCCTATATTATATCTTACTCACTCATATATGTAATAAAAATTTGTTCTTCATGATTAACTCCAAACTTTCCTAAAAAAACCATACTATAATGAATGGTTCCTGCTGGACTATAGGATTATACTTTTTTATATCTTCTATTATGCAATTGGAAGGTAACATTAATCCAAGCTCAATATTTACGTTGGTTAAAAGTCTATATAGCTTAGTGTTGTAGAAGTTCCCTAGTCTTTGAGCTGAAATATTTACACAATTTAATGCGTAATATATAAAGAGCCGATAATAATTTTGGAGGGTAATATGAATAAAAAATGGATATTAATTGGTATAGTTATATTTTGTGCCTTGATTATTTATTTTGGAAAAAATGAAACTAACCTAGCAAGTATTAATAAAAACGAAGTTAGTAGCATACAAATAATTGGTACCATGGGAAATCCAATGTATGGAGCAGACAGTAAAATAATAGTAAACCGAGAAGAAATTAAAAATTTTGTCAATACTTTTAATAGTGGAGAAATAGGCAAGAAAGTTAAAGATACTGATGTGATGATTGGATTTTTAAATAAATATATATTTTTTGATGGAGATAAAGTAATAGCAGAATATAAATTTAATACTAATAATACAAATATTCTTGGTATTGAGGATGAGTTCTACTATGTTAAATATGATAAAAATTTGGAACTACCAAATGAACTATACACAAAATCTAAAAGTCCAAAGATAGTAGTGGATATCAATGGAACACCAATGGATTTAGTGAGATATAATAATAAAACTTATGTTAAATCAGATTTGCCTGAACTAACAGTGGAATGGATGGAGTGGTTTAATAGTCTAAGTATAGAAGAACAGGCAGCTATTACATATGTGCCTAATCTTGGAGATGTGAAACCACTGGGTCAAAATTGATAAAGTTCTTTAAAATATATATCTTTACAAAGCTGTGCAGAGTACTAGCCAAGTACTCTGCAGTTTATGTTATAATAATATAGAGAGGAAAATTTTATGTATATTAGATTTATAGAAAAAAGAGATATTGAGCAAGTTTTGAATATTTATAAATACTATATTATAAATACTTCGTTTTCATTTGAATATGCTGTTCCAACTATTGAGGAGTTTACTGCCCGAGTAAATAATATTTCTTCCAAATATACTTATTTAGTAGCAGTGGAAGGTGGCGAAGGTGCAAACGAAAAGGTTGTAGGGTTTGCGTATTTGACAGAATTTGCTGTTAGAGAAGCATTTAAATGGTCAGCCACTTGCTCGGTTTATATTGAAAAAGATTGTAGGGGAAAAGGAATTGGAAAAAGGTTATATGAAGAATTATGTAGTTTTGCAAAACAGCAAAATCTTTACCATATATATGCACTTATTACTTATCCGAATGATGAAAGTGAAAAATTTCATCAAAAAATGGGCTTTGTGAAGATAGCTACTCTTCCTAATATAGGTTTTAAACTAGAGGAGTGGCACGGGTTAATGTATTATAAATATGAAGTTCAACCAATTGAAGAAACACCAAAACCATTTTTAACTATTAACAATATTTAATAACTAAAATATAGTATAGAACTAGGGGATCCTCTAGTTCTATACGTTAAAAAAATATATAAAAAATTTTAAACAAATATCTTTTTTATATATTGTGCAATAATATGATATTGACGTTATTTGTAAATCATGATAAAATCTCTATAAGTTTATCGATATACCTTTTTGTATTTATAACAACTTTGTTTAAGGAGGATTTTATGAAAAAAAAATTTACACTTTTAGCACTAACTTTATCAATGGCTACATTAACAGCTTGTGGAGGAGCAGAAGAGACACCCAAAGTAGCAATTGAAGTTCCTCAAGAGGTTTTTGGATCAACAATTACATATGACCCATCTGCACAAATTAATAGTGGAGAAGATATTGAGTTAGAATTTTGGGTTTGGGGAAACCCAGAATTATTTCAATCAGCAATTGATACATATTGTGCAATGAACCCAAATGTTAGTATTAACCTAGTAAACAATCCTTGGGACAGCTATTGGACCAAGTTGCCACTTAGTCTTAACGGAGATAGCGGTCCAGCTTTATTTAACATACATAATAGTCACCATGAAAATTTAATTAATTATATAGCTCCTATAGAAATTCCATTAGAAGATTTGCAAGCAGATTTTATTGGAGTTGATGCTCATATTATTGACGGCGAAGTTTATTATCTTGACTACGGAATTATGACAGGATCAATGTTCTATAATAAAGACATGTGGGAAACTGCTGGTCTTACAGATGATGATATTCCAAACACTTGGGATGAATTAAGAGAAGTAGCAAAAAAACTTACTATAAAAGAAGGAGATCAAATTATTCAAGCTGGTCTTAATTTCAATGGAGATTTTGCACAAAACTATTTACTTGGAGTAAATTATCAACTTGGAGAAAACTTATTTTTAGAAGACGGAAGAACACCTAATATTGCATCTGAATCAACAAAACAAATTATGCAGATGTTGCTTGATATATATGAAATTGATGGAGTTGGACATAAAGACTTTGGTGAAAAATGTGCAGATAGTTTTGGCCAAGAAATGTCAGCTATGATTCTTCAATGGGGACACTTTAGCAATACTTTAAATAATGATTTTCCTGATTTAAACTATGGAGTTTTTGAAATTCCATCTTTTGATGAAAATCCATATGCATATAACAGATATAATGGAGAGTCTACTTTTGGAATAAACAAAAATGCCTCCGCTGAGCAACAAGCAGTTGCACAAGACTTTATGAAATTTTTCTTAGCTTCAGATGAAACTCAAGTTGACTTTAACCTAGCAATGAATACTTTTCCAACAAAAGTTTCTATTGCAAATGATGAAGAAATTTTAAACAATCCTGTATCAAAAGCAATTTCTAAAAATATAGATCGCTATGTTTGGCCTGGGCCAATGCCTGCAACAATGGAAACATCATTAATTCAAGCTGGAGAAAATATTTTATTTAATGATATGAGTATTGATGACGCTTTAAATCAAGCTCAAGAAAATATAATACGTGATTTACAAAACAGTACCTTTGTATCAGTTGAGAATTTATATAAATACGCACAATGATGCTTTAGGTCTTTAGATAAAAATTAAAAGGGGGCACACTGTGTTCCCTTTATTAATGATAACGGATTTAGAAACAAAGTTGTTGAATAAAAATTTGATGGAGGGTTGATTATGTTTAAGAAAAATAGTCCTTTACAAAGTAAAAGTGAAATTATATTGAGAAATATAGTTGTGACCTTTATGATTGTATTTTTTTCTGTATTTTTAATTATTCCTATTTTTATTGCGTTTGCAGGAAGCTTCCATGAGTGGAATCCCTTAAGCGGTACATATAATTTTTTAGGATTTGAAAACTATAAAAATGTATTAAGTAGTGAATTATTCCTTAAGTCTTTATGGAATACCTTTATATTTGCTACAATTGCTATTGTTTTTAGAATTATACTTGGTCTAGGTATTGCATATGCAATATATTGCCCACTAATTAAATGGAAAAGTTTTTTTAGAGTGATTTTTTATATGCCCGTAGTTACACCAATTGTCGCAGTAGCATTTGTGTGGAAATTTATGTACAATCCACAAATTGGAGTAATTAATGATATATTTGGATTAGATATAAATTGGTTGTTAAATCCTGATACTGCATTAATAGCAGTTGTAATTATGACCATCTGGAAAGATTTTGGATATGCAGTTGTTATGTTTATGGCAGGATTGTACTCTTTACCTGCAGATGCATTAGAAGCTGCAGTTGTAGATGGCGCTTCTCCTTGGCAAAAGTTTTACTATATTACACTACCTTTATTAAAACCTATGACTTTATTTGTTGTGATAACCTCTATTATTTCTTATATTCAAGCTTATGTTCAAATATTGATTATGACAGAAGGTGGCCCAGGAACACAAACATATTTAACTTCCTACATAATTTATGAAGAAGCTTTTGTAAAATATAACTTTGGATATGCTTCAGCAATTGCGTTTATTGTATTTGTTATTACAGCAGGACTTACACTAATTTCATTTCGTGTAAGTAGTACACAGAAGTAGGGAGGAATTAGCTATGAATAAAAAGATAAGTGGCATGATATTAAATTTAATTTTAGTGTTTTTAGGTATAATAACAGTATACCCTTTTGTGTGGATGTTTTTATCATCATTTAAACCTAATAAAGAAATATTGGCATTTAATCAAACGTTGTTTCCACAGACTTTTTTGATCGATAATTATATTAGAATGAATAAAAGTTTCCAATTTATGGACTTATTCTTTAATAGTATATTTATTACAGTTGTAACTACGTTTATTGTTGTATATACAAGTACAATATGTGGCTTTGTCTTAAGCAAATATAAATTCAAAGGAAGAAATCTATTGTTTGGGTTTGTTCTTTCAACAATGATGATACCTTGGAGTGTTACAATTATCCCTAAATATACTATGATACAAGCATTTGGTTGGATGGATAGTTATAAAGCATTAATTATTCCTGCTATGTTTAGTGGATTTGGTATATTTATGATGAAACAGCAAATTGAGAGTATTCCAGATGAGATTTTGGAAGCCACACGTATTGATGGAGCCAACGAGTTTTATATTTTTCATAAAATTATTTTACCTTTATCAAAAAATGGAATATCTAGTATTGCCATATTTCAGTTTTTATGGACGTGGGAAGACTTCTTGTGGCCATACCTAGTTATTAATAGTCAAGACAAACAGCTTTTAGCAGTAGGATTAAAAATGTTTAATGGACAATATTCAACAGATTATGGAGCACTTTTTGCTGCTACTACTATATCTATAATTCCTGTAATACTTATTTATATAATATTTCAAAAGCAATTTATTGCAGGTATTGCAGCCTCTGCTGTAAAAGGTTAACATAGAAAGCGAGATACAATATGACACTCAAAGACATTGCAAAAGAAGCAAATGTAAGCGTTATGACAGTATCTAATGTAATAAATAAAAAGTATTCAAAAGTCTCATTAGATACAATTAAACGTGTGAATAAGATTATAGCTAAACATAATTATACTCCAAATATGACAGCAAGAAGCTTAAGTCAAAAATCTTCCAAAATTGTAGCCGTTATAATATCAATCTGTGAAGGAGACGAACAGGAAAATTACTTAGAAAATCCTTTTGTTAGTACTATAATTGGTATTACGGAAAATTTGTTAAGACAAAACGGTTATTATACTATGGTATGTTCAATTCAATCATTTGAGGAAATAATGAAATTATTGGATGATTGGAATTTAGATGGAATTATGTTTTTAACTCCAGTGTATATAAGAGAAATAGAAAATTATTCATCAAAAATAAAGTGTCCAGTTCTAATTTTTGATGGTGAATTATCATGTAAAGACGTTATAAGTATTATTGCAGATGATGAAAAAGGACTTTATTTATCTACTAATTATTTAGTTCAAAATGGACATAAACATATAGCTTTTGTTGCAAACTATAAAGGAAATGCTCTATTAACAAGAAGATTTAATGGATATGTGAAAGCACTGAACGAAAATGGTATTACTATAAATAAAGATTATATATTAGAACACTCTCCAAATTATGAAGAAGGAATTATAGTGGGAAAATATATTTCTTCACAGCTTAAAGAAGTAACTGCTGTTGTTACAACTGCAGATATCTGTGCAATTGGAATTATGGAAGGTGCAAAATTAAATGGATATGATATACCTAATGACTTATCAGTAATTGGATTTGATAATTTAAAATTGTGTTCATATGTTACTCCAAAGCTTTCTTCGATTTCTCAACAGATAGATAATAAAACCAAAATAGGTATCAATACTTTAATAAAGTGTATGAACGGAAAAAAAGATATCGAAAAATCGATAGTAATAGATGTTAGTCTTATTGAAAGGCAGTCTGTTATAAACTTAAAAAACCAAACTGAATAATGGAGATAAGCTTTTGCCTATCTCCAAAGTTAAAACATAATACCCTATTACTTGCCTGTTGATTTATCACTATTATCATTGTTATTGTTGATTACAACATTTGTAGAATTTGTTAAAGCTCCTTTATTTTTCATCTCAATTGATGTTTTATCATCGTCACCATACCACTTATTCTTTGTGGTAGGATTGTTAATTAATCCCATAGCTACTAATATCGCTAGGAAAGCATCAACAAGTTTTGGATATTCTGGTATTACTTCAATACCCATTGCTTGCAAAAATAGAGGAATAAAAGCAAAGATAGAAACCCATAAACCATAGTTTTTAAAACGACTCCAGTCCATATAAATCACTTCCAATCTTAGAGTTATAGTACATACTATGAGAGTAACCGAGCTTTTGTACCATTTTTCAGAAAATTAAATAAAGCTTTTTATGTAAGTATATGGAAGCATGATAAGGGAGTAGTTTGTGCTCCCTTATTATATTAAGAAAATCTTTCAATCATAAAATCATCTTCGAATATACCCTCATAGTTGTTTCCTTTGTCATCCGAATAGATTCCTTTTCCGTGCTTTTTGCCGTTTTTAAATTGTCCTACATATTTGTGATTGTTTGACATAAACAGTTCACCGTCACCATTTATTATGCCATCAACAAAATTACCTCTGTATATATCACCATTTTTATATTTTAAAATACCATTTCCTTGAGGAACACTATTTATTAAGTCTCCTTCATATTCTCCAATATTTTCAAGAGTTATTTTGCCATGCTCAGCTTCAATTATATAGTCATCTTCAAATATTCCTTCATATAACTGTTCATTATCATCATAGGATCCTTTGCCATGCATTTTTCCATTTTTAAAATATCCCATATATTTATGACCATTTGCAAATATCTTCATACCTCTGCCAGTAATTTGGTTATTTACAAAGTCACCTCTATATGTTGAACCGTCTAGAAAGTAATAAGTGCCTTTGCCTTCCATAATGCCATCTTCTTTGATATCACCTTCATAAGTGCCATTTGCAGGGTCAATGATTTTTCCTTTTCCAACAGCTATTCCTTCATAAAAGTCACCTTCATATATTTTTCCATCAATATATTTTATAAGTCCAGACCCTTGAAGTTTATTGCTCATAAAAGTTCCTTCTAAAACAGTTCCATCAGCAAGAGTATATGTTCCACGCCCTTCTTTTGATCCATTTAGAAAGTAACCTTTATAAAAAGAACCATCAGGCCATTCATATGTACCTACTCCTGTGCGATCACCTTTATAAAATTCACCACTATATACTTCATCGCCAATATAAGCAACTCCTTTACCATGTGGTCTTCCATCTTTAAAGTCACCTTCATATATTAACTTTTCATTTTTATCATATAATTTTCCATTTCCTTGAAAATCAGGACTTTTCAGTGAATTTTCAAATGTAAATTCACCTTCATTATTGTCAGGTATTTCATCTTCTTCATTATCTTGCGAATTAGAGCTAAATAGTGATTTAAGCCATTTAAACATTGTGCAAAATCTCCTTTTAAAAAATGATTAGGTTTTGTAGAGATAAATTCATCTCTACAAAAAATGCATATGATATATTATTATATCCCAAAACGAACTGCTCTATCCTACATTAGTTTTTTTTAGCTGCAAAGCAAATGTTAAAAGCCAAAAACTCTAGCAGTTAAAATATATGATGCGATTATACCAACAACAGAAGCAATTAACGAACCAGCTAGAGTAAACCTAGTAGACTTAATTTTTACTGTCATAAAATACACTGACATTGTATAAAAAATTGTTTCTGTGCATCCAAACATAATTGAAACAAGTCGTCCCATAAATGAGTCCGTTCCGTAAGTTTTAAAAATATCTAATATAAGCCCTGTTGAGGCAGAAGAAGAAACTGTACGCATTAGTGCAATCGGGACAACTTCACTAGGGAAATTGGTTGAACTAAGCAGAGGCCGTATAAGTCGTACAATTCCATCAAGACTACCAGATGCTCTAAGCATTCCTACAGCTACAAGAAGTGCTATAAGAGTTGGTAAAATTTTGGTAGCAACTGTTAAACCTTCAGTGGCTCCTTCAATAAAAGTTTCAAATACATTTACTTGTTTGTATAGTCCATAGAATATAATTCCGACAAATACACAAGGTATCATAAAATCAGATATGTACATTAATAATTGCATTTTAGTTCCCCTTTCTATACATAATCTTTGCAAAGCTAACGCCTGCAATGGTTGAAAATAATGTGGCTATGATAGCTGGTCCCACAATTTCTGTTGAGTTTGCTGAACCATATGAGTTTCTATAAGAAATCATTGTAATAGGGATAAGCTGAATTGAAGATATGTTTATTATTAAAAACATACACATAGCACTAGTAGCTCTTTCTTTTACTCTATTTAACTTTTGTAATTCAACCATAGCTTTTAACCCTGGTGGTGTAGCAGCCCAGCCAAGCCCCAAGAAATTTGCTATTATATTTGTTGCAATATATTTTCTTGCAGGATGATACTTTGGAACATCTGGAAATAAAAAGTCAAGAATAGGGTTCATTTTTTTTGCTAAAACATCAATAAGTCCCGCTTTTTCCCCAATTGACATAACTCCCATCCACATAGCAAGAATTCCTGCTGTTTCAAAACAAATTTTAACGGCAGTTTGACTAGAATTTAAT
>LJDB01000013.1 GCA_001983455.1 Candidatus Epulonipiscium fishelsonii | reverse complement strand
CATATCCTATACCTTCAGAATTCATATCCTACACCTAATTAGAACTTCTCTTCAGAATTCGAATAAGAAGAACAGACCGATAGCCTTCTCACTTATTATTCATGATAAGAGAAAAAGCATTTTGAGCTTTTTCTCTTATTCGTGATAACAGATAACAGATTTAGGAACAACGTGACTAAATCTGTTATTTGCATAAATATTCACTGCACTAATAAATATTACCACAAAAAGCAAAGCGTTTGTACGTATCTGGAATTTCGAGGGATACACTAGTAAGGGATGTATAGTTATTTTTTTAATTTACCAGATGTACTAGTCAAATATTTTATACTAATCTCCCTTAGACCATCACCTATGAATATTATTCATAATAAATATAAGAAAATCGACTTTAATAGTAATATAAAAAATGCAATTAACTAGCACAAGACGTAATATATTTACATGAAAAATCTATTGATATAATCGCTAAACTCAGTGCAAATCTATGAATGAGCGAAATAACTATAGTCATTTTTAGAAAATAAATAATTAGACTTATAATAATCTTATTGTATAAAAACATATCTAAGTATTCATAATTTATTTGTTACAAAATTTATGTTATATCATAAGCATATTGTAAGTTTCTAGTTAACAATACATATATGTGTTCATCCTTTAGCCAAACTACTTTAATCTAATTTACATAGTGTTATTTCATAATAAATATGAATTAACAGAAACTTATCTAAAATATGTATAATAATAATATTTTAGGAATTTTATAATTTAATGTCAAAATTGTAATTGTCCGCATAAAATGGAAGGAAGCAGCTTTCTTTTCTTATTATTCAATAACAAGTTTAATAACTTACTAAGCATATAAAAATTAAAATAAACATAATGATTACATGAAATAAATTTATGATATAATTAAACATGCAATATATCAACTAAATCTAAAATTTAAAAGGGGAATGTGAATGGCAATTAAAAACGAATTCATTAAAGCTCAACTAGACATGCAAAAACAAATTTGCCTTACAAATCAATTTAATGCAATAAAATATGTAGCGGGAGTAGATTTAGCATATTATAATGTTGATGATACAGAACATGCCGTATGTGCAATTGTTGTTTTGGACTATGAAACAAAAGAGGTTGTTGAAATAGCTTCCTATACAGCACCAACTACGATTCTTTATATTCCTGGTTGTCTTTCTTTTAGAGAAATGCCTGTATTTCTTAAGGCAAACGAACTTTTAAATACTAAAGTAGATTTATACATGTTTGATGGAAATGGATATTTACACCCAAGAAATATGGGGCTCGCAACACATGCGGGAATTATTTTAGATTTACCAACAATAGGAGTTGCAAAAAACTATTTTAAAGTACAAGACACAGATTACATAATGCCCGCTCCAATCAAAGGAGCTTATGAAAATATTATTGTCAACGGAAAGGTATATGGGTGTGTGTTACGTTCACGAACCAAAGTAAAGCCTATCTTTGTATCAGTAGGAAACAACATCGATTTACAAACTAGTCGAGATATTGTAATAAGCTTAACTTCAAAGGAAAGTCGTATTCCACTGCCAACAAGACTAGCTGATATAGAGGCAAATAGACTTAGAAAAATAGCTCAGTCAATATAAACCAGTACCTATCACTAGTGTGCCTAGCACAAGTCAAATATAGGAGCACATTACGAAAGTGCTCCCTTCCTTCATCAACAATCTATTCCATAGGAAAATTATGTTGCAAGTTTATCCCAACATCCTCTTTGAAATATAACTCCTTTTGCACTAGTCAGGTTGTTGACCATCATGTGCTGGCCATTTGCATTCCGACAATTCCATATTTGTAAATATAGCTTTAAAAGATGAATTTTCAGGACTGCAAGCATATATACCAAACTTAATATTTTCAGTTGCTTCAAACATATGACAAATACGCATCTGCTGATAAACGTTTCCATCATAAGAACATTCAATACAAAAGTCATTTTGTCTACGACTTAAGCGATACCACATAGATTTAATATTGGCTGAAATTTCCGTAGTAGCCCAATCTGAATATCCTTTATTAGTAACAACACTTCCAAGATGTTGAAACCTAGTGTTTTCAAATTCAATAGATCCCTTCAACCAATTTTCACTATCCAAATACATAACAACTCCACATTGGTCAAATCTATGGTTGCTATCAAATTCTGTCTTTACAGTGAAAGAAAAATATCTTTCAGACGTTTCCATTTGTAATACCGGTGCATTATCATTTCTAAAATGATAGTATGTTCTTTGCCATAAATCAGTGTTAGGCTTAGTCACAATCTCAATTTGCTCATCTTCAATTTTATATTCTTGTGGTTCTCTAGTCCATTTTAAATTATTACCATCAAATTTCATTGTTCATCCCTCAAATACCATTCATAAGTTTTTTCAATTCCTTCTTTTAAGTCTATTTTATGATGCCAACCCAAATTGTGCAGTTTGGAAACATCCAGTAATTTTCTTGGGGTTCCATCAGGTTTATCAGCATTAAATACTAGTTGTCCATCATAACCCACAACATCCTTGATAGTCTCTGCCAAATCTCTTATAGATATTTCAACGCCCGTGCCAATATTTAAAAATGGAGTTTCATTATAATTTTCCATTATATATATGCAAGCTTCTGCCATATCTTTAACATATAAAAATTCCCTTAGTGGTTTGCCTGAGCCCCACACCTCAATTGTAGGAGAGTTGTTTAGTTTTGCTTCGTGCACCTTTCTAAGTAAAGCAGGAAGCACATGAGAATTTTCTAGGTCGAAATTATCATTTGGTCCATATAAATTTGTAGGCATAACACTTATAAAGTTGGTGCCATATTGCTTATTATAATATTCGCACATTTTTAATCCAGCAATTTTAGCAATTGCATAGGCTTCATTTGTTTTCTCTAGTTCACCATTTAATAGATATTCTTCTTTCATAGGTTGATCACATAATTTTGGATATATGCATGAGCTACCTAGAAATAATAGTTTCTTTACTTTGTTTTTATAAGATGAGTCTATAACATTACATTCAATTTGCAAATTTTTCATTATAAAGTCTGCTGGATACGTATTGTTTGCATGAATACCGCCAACATGAGCTGCAGCAAGGAAAACATATTCTGGTTTTTCAGTGCTAAAAAAGTCTGCTACTGCTTGTTGATTTTGTAAATCTAGCTCTTTACGTGTTCTTGTTATTAAATTAGTGTATCCCTGCTCTTTTAAACATTCCAAAATTTGTGAGCCAACCAAACCTCTATGTCCAGCAACAAATATTTTATCATTTTTTTTCATTTAAATAGTCCTCTATTCCTTTTCCATAGATTTCTTTCATATCATGTTCCACCATCATATACACAAGTTGATCAAAACTAGTCTTTCTTTCCCATCCTAGTTCTTTCTCCGTTTTTGAACAATCACCCCACAACAATTCTACTTCTGTTGGCCTAAAATATCTTGGGTTTACAACAACTAATATTTTTCCAGTTACTGTATCATATCCTTGCTCATCAACACCTTCACCTTTCCAAGCAATATTAATTCCTACTTTGGCAAAAGCAACCTCTACAAATTCACGTACTGTGTGTGTTTCATTTGTTGCAATTACATAGTCTTTTGGTTTTGGTTGTTGCAACATTAGCCACATAGCTTCAACATAATCACCCGCAAAACCCCAATCTCGCTTTGCATCCATATTCCCTAGTGAAAGCTGTTCTTGATTTCCAGCAATAATATTGGCTACAGCTCTAGTGATTTTTCTTGTAACAAATGTTTCGCCCCTTCTTGGTGACTCATGATTAAACAGAATTCCATTGCAAGCATATAAATTATAAGCCTCTCTATAGTTTACAGTTATCCAGTAAGAATATAATTTTGCTACTCCATATGGGCTTTTTGGATAAAATGGTGTTTTTTCATTTTGTGGAGCAGTTCCAGGAAGCCCTCCAAATAGCTCTGATGTAGAAGCTTGATAAAATTTACAGTTAATTTTTGATTCCTTAATTGCATCAAGTAACCTCAAAGTCCCTAGTCCTGTTGTTTCAGCAGTATATTCTGGTACTTCAAAAGATACCGCAACATGGGACTGTGCAGCTAAATTATAAATTTCAGCAGGTTCAATTTTCTCTATTAATCTATTTAAATTACTAGAGTCCGTTAAGTCCCCATAGTGTAAAAATAATCTCTTATTCCCAATTGATTTATCTTCAAACAAATAATCTATTCTATCTGTACTAAATTTACTATGCCTTCTTATTATTCCATGTACTTCATATCCTTTATCCAAAAGAAACTCTGTTAAGTAAGATCCATCTTGTCCTGTTATTCCTGTTATCAACGCTCTTTTCATTAGACATTCTCCTTTGTTATTTTTTTAATATGCTCAAATAAGATTGGAAAGTTTCCAAATCTTTTTTTTATTTAACTCCAATACATTACTTGAATTTTTATTTACAATACATTTTTTTATTAAATCTTCATACATTTTAAAGAACATGAATTTATCTCTTCGTCCTGCTTTATAGATAGGCTACTCAAAAATATTATATAAAAAAACTTTAAGTTTTTCCTCATATTCTGCATCTATTTTATTTTCCATTTTGAAATATCTATCTGTCCAGCTTAAACTTTGAACACCTAATGCGTAATCACATAAATTAAAATCTGGAAATAAATCTTTATTTGAAAAATAAATTCTTACAGCATTAAAACCTAAATAGTCATAACCATCATCTGAAAAAAGTATATACTCAGCTTCTGCAAATTCTTTAACAAAAATAACTTCATATTTTAAGTTAACTCAGGATAGAAGCTTCTATAATCTATTTTTATAGTTTTCATTATTACTCCTTATAAGTATTGGTTTCTGTTGCATATTTTAAGGTTTTCAACAACCTTTTTTATATCCTGAGTCTTATTTTTATCGACAATAAGTAAAGCGTCTTCTGTATCAACAACTATTAAATCTTCAATACCAACTAGTGCAATCAGTTTATCTTCAGCTTGAATAATAGAGTCAAATGTATCTATAGTTATTACATTTCCCTTTACAACATTGCCACTTTCATTAGTAGTGTTAATTCGTTCAAGAGTAAGCCAGCTTCCAACATCATCCCAGCCAAAGTTTCCAGGTATAGTGAAAATATTTTCAGCTTGTTCCATAATCGCATAGTCAATGGAAACTGCTTTCATTTTGTTAAACTGATAATATACTATTTCATCTTCATTTGGTTGTCCAATACTTTCATATATAGGGATTAGATCCTCATAAATTTGAGGTAAGAGATTTTTAAAATTTTCTAATATACTGCCTACCTTCCAAATAAATATTCCACTATTCCAAAGATATTTTCCTGAAGATAAATATTCCTTAGCTTTTTCAATATTTGGCTTTTCAACAAAGTATTTCACGTTATACACTCCAGTATGATTTTCTTTCCTGCTACCAAAGTTTATATATCCATAACCTGTCTCTGGGTATGAAGGCATTATACCTATAGTCACTAAGTTACTGTCTTCCTCAGCAACTTTAATTCCTTCTTTTAAAGTATCTATAAATAGTTCCGTATACTTTATTAAATGGTCAGCCGGTAATACTATCATTATAGCATCTTCATATTTTTTCTTTATATGCATTGCTGCTAAACCAATACATGGTGCTGTATTTTTTGCCATTGGTTCCAAGAGTATATTTTGCATTGGTATATTTGGCAATTGCTCATACACTAAATCTTTATATTCTTTGTTAGTTACAATAAAAATATTCTCTTCCTCAACAAGTTCAGATATTCTTTCAACTGTATGTTGGATCATAGTCTTATTATCACTAGTCAAGTTTAGAAACTGTTTAGGAAAATTTTTTCGGCTTTTTGGCCAAAATCTTTCTCCTTTTCCACCAGCCATTATCAACACTGTAATTTTCATAAAAATTTTCCTTTGCTATTAAATTTGATAAATCTAGTTTATCCAAAATGATAAAATCTAACACAAATATAACAGATTTAATTACGTTGTTCCTAACTCTATTATTACGAATAAAAAAGATAATCAAGCAACTATTACCTGATTATCTTTTATTCTAAGTTTTTAAAAACATTCTCATCAATTAGAGTTTGTATTGGAATCTTAAACGTATGCACCCATCTATCATAGCAAGTCTCACATATATTAAACTTATCTACGTTAAGATCTTTTTTAGAAAAATAACCCCATGATTTTGTTATATGCAAATAATCATTGTAAACCCCTGTTGAAGTAGCATACTTTATTGGTCTTCCACAACAATTGCATATTTTTTCATTCATAGTATCTTGTACTTCCTCTATATGGTACATCCGTTTCACCTCTACATTTTTAGTCCCAGTTTACTTGAGTAATTATAGGTAAACTATCCACTTCATTATTAGCTGAATAAATGTAATCATTTCCTACATTATCCTGATCTACAACAATATTATTTAACAAATTGTTTTTAGCTAAGTTGATAGTTTCCTCTACATTTACTTGTGTTCCGTCCGACAATTCATATCCAATTGTACCCGAATGATTTTTTATCTCTTTTCTAATGTGCATGGCTAAACCTCCAAATAATTTAAAAAAATTAAAATAATTAGCCTAGTTAGTATTAATCATGCACACTCAGAATATACTTAAGAAAGTTTATTTCCAATAAATTCTGCTAAAATTTTGGCTTCTTTTTGTATTTCTGCCTTATTTTTTCCTTCTATCATAACACGAACTAAAGGTTCCGTTCCAGAAGGACGAATTAACACTCTTCCTTCACCAGAAAACTTTTCCTCTAATTGCTTGATACGTTCTTGAATTTCTTTATCTTTTAAATAGTCATATTTTTTAATATTGTTTACTTTTGCATTTATTAGTACTTGTGGAAATATATCCATAATTTTAGCCAATGCAGATAAAGTTTTTCCTGTTTTTTTCATAACATATAAGAGTTGTATAGCTGTAATTAAGCCATCTCCTGTTGTGTTATAATCAAGAAATATAACATGCCCTGATTGTTCTCCGCCCAAATTATAGTCATTATTTAGCATATGTTCCAAAACATATCTATCTCCAACTTGAGTATATGCTAAATTTAGACCATTTTCTTTAGCCATAACTGAAAACCCTAGATTACTCATAACAGTTGTAACAATAGTATCATCATGCAATTTATCATCATATTTCATATCTAACCCAATTATGCTCATAATTTGGTCCCCATCAATCATTTTACCTGATTCATCCACTGCCAAACATCTATCCGCATCACCATCAAATGCAATTCCAACAGCCATTCCTCTTCCAACAACTTGCCTTTTTAAATCTCCCATATGAGTCGAACCACATTTTTTGTTAATGTTTAATCCATTAGGTTTGTTATGGATTACTTCTATTTCTGCACCTAGTTTTTTTAATGCCAAAGGAGCAACATATGAAGCAGCTCCATTTGCACAATCAACTAATACTTTTAATCCTTTTAAATCACTAGGGATTGTGTCACAAACAAAATCTACATATTTTTCAATCAATGTTTCATTTGTTGTCCATGTTCCAATGCTTTCACCTATAGGCAGTTCTATCCCTTTTACTTTATTTATAAGAATAGTCTCTATTTCTTCTTCTAATTCATCTCTCAATTTATATCCTTCACTATTAAAGAATTTTATACCATTAAATTCCACTGGATTATGTGACGCAGAAATCATAACTCCTGCATCTGCTCCAATTTCTCTGATTAAAAATGCAACTGCTGGTGTTGGCACTACGCCTATACATATAGCTTTTGCACCCATTGAACATATACCTGAAACAAGTGCTGACTCCAACATTTTACCAGAAATCCTAGTGTCACGTGCTACTAAAATTTTAGGTTGTTTATGTGTTTCCTTTGTCAATACATATGCTCCTGCTTGCCCTAGCCCAAATGCTAATTCGCCTGTTAATTCACTATTTGCTATACCACGTACTCCATCTGTTCCAAACAATTTTCCCATTTTTATTCCTACCTTTACTTTTTATATACATTATATTAGATGCTAAAAGTCTAATTATTATTATTGATTTTTTGTGCAGTCTCTTTTAATGGTATCGGTTTCAAACTCACATCTATCATTAAAGGAGGATTTGTTAATCTTAAATTACTTTTTAATTCTAATTCTATAGGTATAGAATATTCTCCTGCATTTAGTCCAGAGAAATCTATTATTGCATTAACTCTTGATTCGTTAAATTCTAATAACATTTCTGTTGTTCCACTTAAATTTAAAGTTATTTGCTTTTCCATTATATCAAAAGTTAGTCCTTCTTTTAAACCAATTACATCAAAGTGTATATTAGATGTATCTACTATAAATTCATGTGTTTTTTCTTTTTGTATTTCCAAGGTTACAATTACACTATCATCAACTTTATCAACAATTTCTACTCCCTCTGGAAGCAATATTTTTACTTCTTGAGTTATACTATAAATTTTATTATCAAGAGAAATTGGTTCAAGTTTTACTGATTGTAATGCATTTATAATTTCTTCATCACCCACAACTTTTACTTGTCTTGGGGAAAGTATAGTGTTAGTTTGGATATATTCATTTGGTAATGTACCTGTAAACTGGGGTTCAACTGGCACAAATTTTTCTTTGCCAATGGGGATAATAACATCGACATCTTTAATAGATTCTTTAATATTTTCAACAATATTATTATCTATATCTAGTATATTTATAGGTAAAGTCTGTCTCATGTGGTCTTTATTAAATTTAGATAAATTAATTTCCACCACGGCCTTCCTTAAGTTTTCAATAATACTTTTTGCTCCAGTTACTTTTACTTGTGTTACAATTGTTTTTATAACTGGGTCATTTTTATCATCGTCATCATCTCCAATTATTTCATATTCTATAGGCAAGGTTTTACTTGCTTCTTTTTCAAATATAACATTCACAATTTTTGGTGCAGTTCCTTCAACAGTAATTTCATCAATTAACACATTTGTATTTATTACAACTGCTCGTTCTACCTTTTCAGCTTGGTCATTTAGAAAAGTTGCAAATGGTGTTAAGTCTAAAGTAGAACTAATTAAGTCATCTTCATTTTTTAATAATTCATCCACTTCTAATCTTCCACCAATAACATCTATATCTACAGTGATATTTTCTAATTCTTCTTGATTTAAAATAACATATCCTTTTTCTTCAATTTGAGAAATACCTTTTATAGTAATTGGAAAGTTATTAATTTTTTTAGGCAAAATAGGGTTTTGAGTATTTATAACAAACAACCATAGTAATCCTGCCACAATTAGAGAAAATAATTTCCAAATCAAATTTGTTGAAAAAAATTTATTCATGCTTATTTTTCACCTTCCATCTTGGTAGCTTTATTTGATTAATGGGCTTATTCTTTGAAGAGCCTAAAATTTTTATTACACTTTCTGCATTTAAGTCTCTTTTTATATGCCCATTTTTTACATATGACACATTTCCAGTTTCTTCAGATACAACAATTACTCCAGCATCTGAAATTTCTGTTATTCCAATAGCTGCTCTGTGTCTCGTTCCTAGTTCTTTACTTATTTGATTATTATCAGAAAGAGGAAGCAAACATGTAGCTGCTGTTATTCTATTTTTACATATAACAACAGCACCATCATGTAAAGGTGTATTTTTTTCAAATATATTAACTAAAAGCTCACTACTAATCACAGCGTCAATAGGAATCCCTGTTCTAACTATGTCTTCAAGATTTATCTTTTCTTCAATTACAATTAACGCACCTGTTTTTACTTTGGCCATTTGCATAGTGGCTTTTGCAATTGAGACTATAATATCATCTTCTAATCCCTCAGCTTCTTCTTTTTCATTCATACTAAGTATTGAAGATAATATTTTGCCTTGTCCCAGTTGTTCCAGAGCCCTTCTGAGTTCTGGCTGAAACAACACTAAAATTGCAATTATCCCAAATGTTGTTAAATTTGAAATTATAAACCACACTGTATTCAATCCTATAATATACGCTGCTAACGCAATTAACCCTAAACTAGCCAACCCTTTTAACAAAGCCCAAGTTCTGGTATCTTTAATCCATATAATCAGCCTATATATAACAAATGCTACTACAAACATATCTAAAATATCTCTGGCTTCTATCATTGGTACTTTTAAAAAAGGTATTTGGTCCAGCGCTAATTGAATAGATTCCATACTTAAAATTCCCCTTTATAATAATTATTTTCCTATTGATCTTTTGTTTAGTTCATAATTTCCTTTGACTTCATTAAAGTTTTGATTCATTTCCATCTTTGGAATAACCTTAACATAGTAATAATTCTTTTCATCTTCAAATTGTACCATCTCAACTTTAGAATAATCCAGCACAACTGACATAAATATAAAGCAAAAAGCTATTAGCATACTAATCATGCTCATACCAAATATGCTAAACAAATCGCTATTTACATGAAAAAATAATATAGCTCCCATATATCCAACTATATTAATCATTCCACCTGTAATTACAGCAACATACATAGCATAGTCGAATGGTTGTACTTTTATTAAATATACTATAATAAATACTATCGATAGTATAACTATTTGTGATATCATAGTTTCATTTGTTAAAAAGTATTTTGTAAAATATTCAATTACACTTTGAATTATTTCTTCTACGGCACTAAGTTTCACTATAGATGCTATTTCAGTATATATTGCATTTAATATAATTCCAATTAATATGGGTAATATTATACTCATTCTAAAAAATAATCCACCAATTATAGGCACTGTATATACTAATCCAATTGGTGTGCTTACCATTGTAATTAATATAAAAATCGATTCTTTAGGATAAAATCTAATATACAACAAATATACCATTACTATTATAAATACTGATACACCACCTAAAATTATATTGAAGTTTAG
Organism: Candidatus Epulonipiscium fishelsonii; assembly: GCA_001983455.1. Lineage (GTDB taxonomy): Bacteria > Bacillota > Clostridia > Lachnospirales > Cellulosilyticaceae > Epulopiscium_A. The sequence goes on along the minus strand of LJDB01000013.1, from coordinate 34,911 downwards.
CACATGAATACTAAATAGTCCCATGCATAATAATACAATAACTGCATTTGGTAAAATTGACAATGTAATTGCAATTAGTACTGTTATAAAAATATTAGTCAATATATTTATTGTTCCTACAGAAATATTTATATTTGTTAGAGCAAGTAAGATTAATATAAATTTTCCAAATGTTACTATTTGTCGTTCATAAGTTATATATTTTTTCAAAATATTTTGTCTAAATAATAGTAAACTCTCCATGGTTATTTTCTCCTTTTTCAATATTGTTATAATTTTGTACTTGATCTTTTTTTTCAATATATAGTTTCATTCTCTTTTCAGCTTTTTGATAGCGATTTCCATATATGTAAGTTGAAATAAGAGAATATATAACAATAAATAAGATTATATTCCAAACAAATGGTGATACAAATTCTTCAACTAACTCCGAAGCTGTAGTTGGAATATTTTTTCCTTTTTCTATATGAAGCAAGATTTTTATAAATATCATACTAACACTAAGAACTAAAATTGAAAATACAGTTTTGAAATTATTAATAAATAAATAATCCTCAATATAGTAAGATGCTATTTTTTTGTCTTCACTAATATCATTTTTTTCTTCTATTGCAATCTCAGTCATCAAAATAATCTTCTCTCTATCTAACATTGTTCAAATTCCTTTCTTTTAATTATTTAATAAAGCATCTTCTGTATATACGGCTGCACCATTCCACAAAATCCATTCACTTAATAGTGCGTCATAAACTCCTTCAATTTGTTGCCTAACTTGTTCTTTTTCATAAACTTGATGATTTTTGATCCATGAAGCTGTAAAGTCTTGCAACCATGGTCTAACTATAGCTTTACGTTCTTCTAAAGGCAATTCACTTATAACTTTATTTGATGCTTGCATTGCTGCAAGTATAATTTCGTACGGAGCTAAATCAGGATGTTTTTGACCAAAAGAACCTTCACCATAATGTGATGGGTAGATCATTGGACATATTGAATCTAACATACTAACCAGTGCTTTATAATCTTGGCCAACAATTTCAGCATCTATCTTGCTTGTAATAATTGTCCCAAAAACATCTGCTGAAACAAATATTCCCAATGGTTCTAATTTATTTGTTATATATTCTACGAAGTCTGTAATTACTTGCATTTTCGAATAATCTTTAGGGATATTAACTCTTGAACTACTCATGGATTCATGAAATCTAAGATAATCTAATTGTACTTCTTTAAATCCCATATTAATTGCTTCTTTACATACTTCCAATATATATTCCCAATTTCTTTTGTCATAAGGGTTTAACCAAGTTTCACCACTTTTGTTTTCATATATTTTTCCATTATGGTCTTGCATCATTTGTTCAGGCACTTTTTTAGCAACCATTTTATCCTTAAAGACTACTATTCTGGCAATTGGATATATATTGTTTTTATACAACTTATCCATAATTTCATCTATGTCTTGCAAATAAGGAGTCTTAGAAACCCCTCCCATCTTAATTAACATAGGATTTGTTGTAGGAAAATTTAAATGGCCATAATCATCCTTTATATCTATTATAAAGCTATTTATTTCCGTTGAATTAGCCAGTTCTATCAATTCATCTATTTTATTTATTTTATGTGCTGGAATGTAAACGCCTTTTACTTTTGTAGGAGATTTATTTATGTTACAACTTAAATGTGGCTGTATAAAATCTTCTAGTGTGAATGCCATGTCTTCAACTTCGGGATACATAAGACATTTAAATTCTTGTTGCATATCAAATAAATATCCTCCGAATATTATTATAAAAATAATAAATATTATAATCACTCGTTGTAAATTTTGTTTTTTTTCTTTATATGGAGAATAGCTTGTATAGTTAAAATTTTTTCTCATTTGTTCACCCCCACCCCTAATAACTTTTATTATATCATGTTTTTAGAAGATTAAATACTCATACCTATTATATCATGCTTTATAGATTTGTTGCACTATTTATATTTATAAATTGAGCAACCGTCCTCGATAATTTGGTTATAAACTTTTCATTTTTATTTAGTGCGTTTAACCACTGAAATCTCTAGAAAGAATACATAAAAAAGCCATAACTTTTGGTTATGACTTTTTCTCATTGTTTTATTCTTGAACTGATTTCATTGTTGGGAAAAACAAGACATCTCGTATAGAGGCTGCATTTGTCAAAAGCATTACAAGTCGGTCTATTCCCAGTCCCATCCCACCTGTTGGAGGTAGTCCATATTCTAAAGCTGTTAGAAAATCTTCATCAATTTCACAAGCTTCATCATCTCCTGCTTTGCGAAGCTCTTCCTGACGTTTAAATCTCTCTCTTTGATCTATTGGGTCATTTAATTCCGAAAATGCATTTGCATGCTCACGACCCACTATAAATAGCTCAAATCTTTCTGTATAATCTGGCTCATCTTTTTTTCTTTTTGAAAGAGGAGAAATTTCTACAGGATAATCTATCACAAAAGTAGGCTGAATTAATTTATCTTCAGCATATTTTTCAAAGAATAGATTAAGAATATCACCTTTTTTATGATGCTTTTGAACTTCTAAGTGGTGTTCCTTAGCAAGTCTTGTTGCTTCTTCTAAAGTTTCAATTTGTTTAAAGTCTACTCCAGCATATTTTTTTACCAAATCAATCATTGAAATTCTTTCAAATGGTTTTTCTATATTAATTTCCACATCATTATATTCAACAATTCCTTTGCCCAAAACTTTTTTGGTAACATATTTAATTATTCCTTCAGTAATATCCATCATATCTTCATAATCAGCATATGCTTGATATAGCTCAATCATTGTAAACTCAGGATTATGTCTAATTGACATTCCCTCATTTCTAAAAACACGACCAATTTCATATACTTTATCAAATCCACCAACTATTAGTCTTTTTAATTTTAGCTCTGGTGCAATTCTTAAGTACATATCCATATCTAAAGTGTTGTGATGTGTTATAAATGGTCTTGCTGCAGCTCCACCAGCAATTGAATGAAGTATTGGGGTTTCAACTTCTATAAAACCAAGGTCATCCAAATATCTTCTCATTTCCCTAATAATTAGTGAACGCTTCAAAAAAGTATCTTTAACTTCTGGGTTAACTATTAAATCCAAATATCTTTGACGATATCTAACTTCTGTATCTTTCAATCCATGATATTTTTCTGGAAGAATTTTTAAACTTTTTGATAATAACAAAACTTGATTAGCTCTTATTGAAACTTCACCTTTTTGAGTTTTAAACACTATTCCTTTAATTCCTACAATATCTCCAATATCATATTTTTTAAATTCAGCAAAGATTTCTTCTGTCAATTCATCTTTACGAACATATGATTGTATTTGTCCAGTTGTGTCTTGCACATGAATAAAAGACGCTTTTCCCATATCACGTTTAGTCATAATTCTGCCAGCAATTGAAACTTCTTTTCCTTCATATTGCTCAAAATTATCAATTATATTTTGAGAATTATTAGTGACTTCATATTTTGTGACGTTAAATGGATCATGTCCACTTTCTCTCAAATTCTCCAATTTTTCACGACGTATTTTTTCAAATTCATTCAAACTTACTTCTGGTGTTTCCATTTAAAATAACCCCTTTTATTAATTTGTAATTTCTAATATTGTATATTCTTCAGTTCCAAAGTCTGTATCTATTCTAACTGTATCTCCTGCTTGTTTCCCAATAATTGCTGAACCTACTGGAGACTCGTTTGATAGTTTTCCATTCAATGGATCTGCTTCCGTAGACCCCACAATTTTATATATAACTTCTTCATCAAAAGTTGCATCATATAGTTTTACTGTATGGCCTGGACGTACTGCATCTGTTTTTTCATCCTCACCATTTATTACTATAACATTTTTAAGCATTTTTTCAATTTCAACTATACGTGTTTCAATTTCTGCTTGTCTGTCTTTAGCTGCATCATATTCTGCATTTTCCGATAAGTCACCTTGGGCTCTTGCTTCTTTTAACTCTTCTGCAACTTTGTTACGTTCAATAGTTTTCAAATTCTCTAGTTCAGCTTCTAGTTGATGAATTCCTTCTTTTGTTAACAAAACTTGTTTAGCCGCCATCATAGTCCTCTTTTCTATTCCAAAATTTTCAATTTTAAGATTATAACTTACAATATTTATGTTGTCAACTTATCGTCTTAGTATGAACTTGTTTAATATCAATTTTAAATTCATCTATTTTTTTTCTAAGAATACTTTTTGTGTATCCTGCAGACATCAAAACTGCTTCAATAAAATCTGCTGTTACTTCTTGTTTTTGCCAAATCAAATCAAATTTATACCATATAGTTGGTCCTAAAGATTTTACCTTATATTCTTTATCTGGTGGTATTAAACAAATAAAAGTTGATTTAGGATTGCAAAAATTTACATAACGGCTGTCCCCAGACAAATCATATATAAGATTCATTTGATTTAATGTAGTTGGATTTGGAAACATTAAATTAATCCGTAATTTCGTATTTTTATAGATATCTAAAATTATTTCCTGATAACTCTCAGGTATAGTAGTTAGTAAAGTTAAATCTGTTACACATTCTGCAAGAGGAATTAATGCATCTAGTGTTAAAAGTATTGGGCCTTCTATAAGAGCAACTTTAGTATATATACTTTTTGTGTATGTCAGCTGATATTTATGTACATATCTAAATAGTTGAGCTGATAATAGGGCATTTATTCTATTCCCATCATACACATCTATTGCATTAAACAATGGCTTATTATTTTTATCCTTAAAAACCACATGCAAAATATTATTTGTAATTAATATTTCCTCTATTTTATTCCATTCTTCTTCATTAATAGTCTCATATGGTTTTTGCACAATTACTTTATAACCTTCTGCTTCCACATTTTTTATTGGCTCAAAAGTTATATCAATGTTTATTTCCTTTTTTTTAATTTTAATCTTCTTAAATTTGTCAAGCCAAGTAGATTTAACAACTTCTTCTACAATAGGCTCTTGCACTATAGCAAATTCATTAAATTCTATACATCCAAATTTACTTATCCTAATTCCTCCTATTTATAAATTGTTAAGATAATTTTGTATTTGTTCCATTTTATATTTAATATCATCTATGGTTTTTACAGATGTTAATTCTTTTCTAAAGCTAGAAGCTCCATATACACCTTTTATATATGATACAAGATGATTTCTCATTTGAATAATACCTATTTCTCCTTGATAATTTAAAAGATTATTTGCATGCTCTAAAATTACTTTGACCTTTTCGTCAAATGTCGGTTCGCACAGCAATTCACCTGTTTTTAAATAATGTACAGTTTGCTCAAAAATCCATGGATTGCCTTGTGCTGCTCTACCAATCATAACAGCGTCACAACCTGTATACTCAAGCATTCTTTTTGCATCTATAGCAGTTTTTACGTCTCCATTTCCTATAAGAGGTATATTAATATTTTGCTTAACTTCTTTAATAATATTCCAATCGGCATTTCCACTATAAAATTGCTCTCTGCTTCTACCGTGCAACGTTATTGCACTAGCCCCTGCTTGTTCAATAATTTTTGAAACTTTAACAGCATTTATATCTTCTTCACTAAAGCCTTTTCTTATTTTTATAGTCAATGGTTTTTTTATAGATTTCACTATAGCATACACAATTTCTCCAATTAATTCTGGATTTTTAAGTAATGCTGATCCTTCCCCATTTTTAATAATTTTTAGAGCAGGACATCCCATATTTATATCTATAAAATCTACATCCATTTGTTCAACCCTTTTTGCCATTTCACTAACAAGTTTTGGGTCACTTCCAAAAAGTTGAGCTCCTATGGGGTGTTCAATATCTTCTACTTTCAATAAATCACTAGTTTTATCATTATTATAAAACAGTCCTTTGGCACTCACCATCTCTGTATACATTAATCCACAGCCAAATTGCTTACAAATCTTTCTAAATGAAATATCCGTTATTCCTGCCATTGGTGCTAAAAAAACATTATTTTGTGTTGTAATATTTCCAAATTTCATATTTATCCTTTTTATAACAATACTTTTGCAAAGTCGAGGCCTGTTTGTCCAAATTGTTCTTCAATTTTTTTTAAAATAGTATCTTTATCTTGACCTTGCTGAGTTAGCCAAGCAATTTTTGCCACTATTTTACCCTCATCTGTTTTATATATCATATACCATCTTTGAAGAGCTGCTAATAATTCTTGATTTTTACTTGCAAACTGTTTTATATCTAAAGCATTGCCAATATCATCTGAAAAAACATCCTCCTTATTAAATTCTTTGACAAAAATAAATCCTTTATTATCAAATTCTAAAGCTATATTTGTTTTTGTTTTTTCAGATAAGTTAACAACTTCTGTTATTATTTCTTTTTGAATATCTTTTGGAATGTCTTGATAGTTTTCTCCAAAATAATATTGTTGTTTATCAAAAGAAGCATAGATAATTATACTCTCTTTCATTATTTCGTCCAAGTTTAAACCCTACTTTCTTTTAGTACTAGAAGTATGGGAGCACATTGTGCTCCCATATAACACCAAATATTTATTAATCATCACGAAAAATGATAAGAAAAACTCTAGTTGTTTTTTTCTTATTCATAGTCTTCATAGTCATTAGGTTCTTCTGGTGCAATATCAATTCCTTCTTCATCGTTTCTGTCTAAATCATTCATTTGTTCGTTCATTTCAAAAATACTTGTTGTATCCATATTTTCTAAATCTATTTCTTCACCTTTCATTAAGCTTCTAAATTCATTTCCTGTAATCTTTTCTTTTTTAATAAGAATTTCAGATGCATAATTTAAAGTATCAACATTTTCTTGCAAGATTTTTAAAGCTTCTTTATATCCATTTTCTACGATATCTCTAACATGTGTATCTATTTTTGTAGCAACATCTTCACTATAATTACGAGTATGATTAAAGTCTCTTCCTAAAAATACTTCGCCTTGTTCATCTCCATATTTAATAGGCCCAAGTGCACTCATACCATATTTTGTAACCATATCTCTTGCTGTTTGGGTTGCTCTTTCAATATCGTTTGAAGCTCCAGTTGTAATATCACCAAAAATAATTTCTTCAGCAGCTCTACCACCCAAAAGAGAAGTTATTTCATCAATCATACGTGACTTCGTCATATACATTCTATCTTCTCTTGGCAAAGGCATAGTATACCCACCTGCAAAACCAGTAGGAATAATTGATACACTATGAACAGGATCCAAATTTGGTAAGATTTCATGAATTAATGCATGACCAACCTCATGGAATGCTGTAATTTTTTTCTCTTTATCTGTTACAAGATGGCTTTTCTTTTCAGTTCCAACTGTAATTTTAATAAATGCTTGTTGAACTTCATCCATATCAATAGCTCGTTTGTTATGTCTTGCTGTTAATAGTGCTGCTTCGTTCATAAGATTTGCAAGGTCTGCACCTGTAAATCCTGGTGTAGTTCTTGCTATAACTTTAAGACTTACATCTTCATTTAAAGGCTTGCCTTTAGCATGCACTTTAAGAATAGCTTCACGGCCTTTTACATCTGGACGGCCTACAACTACTTGCCTATCAAAACGTCCTGGTCTTAATAATGCTGGGTCTAAAACGTCCACTCTGTTAGTTGCAGCCATAATGATTACACCTTCATTAACACCAAATCCATCCATTTCTACTAGTAATTGATTTAATGTTTGTTCACGTTCATCATGTCCTCCACCAAGACCAGCTCCACGCTTACGACCTACCGCATCAATTTCATCTATGAAAACAATTGCTGGTGCATTTTTCTTTGCTTGTTCAAACAAATCACGTACACGTGATGCTCCTACCCCAACAAACATTTCAACAAAATCTGAACCTGAAATACTAAAAAATGGTACCGCTGCTTCTCCAGCAACAGCTTTAGCAAGCAATGTTTTTCCTGTTCCTGGAGGACCTACAAGTAAAACTCCTCGTGGAATTTTTGCTCCCACTTCTGTATATTTTTTTGGATTTTTTAAGAAATCAACTAGTTCTGTTACCTCTTCTTTTTCCTCTTCAAGACCTGCTACATCTTTAAAAGTAGTACTTCCTTTATCATCTATAGTCATTTTTGCTTTGCTTTTTCCAAATGACATTACACGGCCACCACCGCCGCCACCTTGCATTTGTTGCGTAAAAAATACCATGACAAGTACAAACATTCCAATTACTAAAACAATTTGTATTATTGGAAATAACATACTTGGTTGTTGTTCAGTAGGATTAATATTCATACTAACTAACAATTCTGCGGGTAAAGAATATAAGTACTCATTAAATACAGTGCTATTTACTATTAAAGTAGTTTGCATTGGGTCATCTCTTAGTAGGACAGTTACATATGCAGTACTTCCTGCTTCTTCAATACGCATCTCTTGTACTAAACCATTTTCAATGCAATATATTAGTTCTCCTAAGTTTAATTCATTAGGCTGATTTTGTAGGCTTTGGCTTGCACCAAAAAATACACCCATAAATAATATTCCAACTATAATAAGATACACAATGCCGCCTCTAAATTTTCCTTTCAATTTGTAATGCCTCCTCTCTATATATAAATATTAAAATTATTCTTTATTAATGGCAATATAGGGTAAATTTCTATATTCTTGTTGATAATCTAACCCATATCCAATTACAAAATTATCTGGTATTGTAAAACCTATATATTCTACATCCACATCTACAACTCTTTTGTCAGGTTTATCTAGTAGTGTACATATTTTTAAGCTCTTGGGATTTCTTTCTGACAAAATATTTTTAAGATAATTTAATGTGCGTCCAGAGTCTATAATATCTTCAACAATTAAAATATCTTTGCCTTCAATTGGTTGGTCTAAATCCTTCACTATTTTCACTACGCCGGAACTTTTATACTCATCTCCATAGCTCGATACTGCCATAAACTCCATTTTTACTGGTAATGTTATTCTTTTGGATAAATCTGCCATAAACATTACGCTTCCCTTAAGTACACACAACATTATAATTTCTTGGTTTCTATAATCTTGTGAAATTTGGGCACCTAATTCTTTAATTCTTTTTTGAATTGCCTCTTCACTTATAAGAGTTTCTAAGTTTAACATATTACCTCCATCTTTTCTATACTTATTTCCAAAATATTCTTTGTGTCTTCATGGATATAATAATCTACATTCAATGGCCCACCAATAATCCATACTATTTCCATGTCATTCACAATTAAGGGTACCTCACTACGCATATGTAATGGCACTTTTTCATCAATAAAATACTTTTTTAATTTTTTTGTACCACTACTTAACATAATTTTGTCGCCAGCTTTTCTACATCTAATTTGTAAGCCAATCTTTATTTTATCATAATCAATATATTTAGTATACATATTTTGTGTAGTTTCTTTAAATGTTTTACTATTAAATTTTATTTCTTTTAATTTAATTTGAAAATTCATAAAATAATTTTCTCCAATATGCAAATCTTTAACTTCATAATTTACATCTTCATAAGAGAATAAACCTATCTCCAAAAAATCATAGCTTCGTCGAACAACTATACTGTTTGGCAAGTTTATTTGTTTTCCACTAGACTTATTTAATAAGTTTATTGCCTGCTCTAAATGTTTAGAAGTTATATTTTGTAAATTATTTATTAACAAATTGATAATTTCTAAGAGTATCTTTTTTTGCATATATACAAATTCATTTTTCAAATCTTTGATATATACAGCATAACTCTTTTCTTTCACTATAACATATTGATTTATGAAATTTTGTACATAATAACTTAAAAATTGTTCCTGCTCTTTATAAAGCTCTCCTTGTGAATATAAAGTGTTTAAAATATTAGGATTAATGTGTTCTATTATATATGGCAAAAATTCTAGTCTAATTCGATTACGAGTATATATTGCCATTAAATTAGTATGGTCAATTTGAAAATTAATATTATAAAAGTTGCAATAAAATTCAATTTGTTCTCTTGATAGGCAAAGTATTGGACGGATTATGTTATTTCTTTTAACTAAAATGCCACCTAATCCTTTAGTATCTGTTCCTCTAAAAAATCTCATTATCATAGTTTCCACTTGATCATTTTTGTTATGTGCTGTTACTATTTTAGTGTTTTCATCTGACAAAGAATTAAAAAACTTATATCGTTCTTGCCTTCCAGCTTCTTCAACAGAAATCTTTTTCTTCTTAGAAATTTCATTGATATTACAATTGTATACTTTACATTCTATTTTCCATTGCCTTGAAATATCCAGCACATAATTCATATCCAAAATAGCTTCCCAACGTACTCCATGATTAACGTGAGCTACTACCATTTTTAAGTCATAATTATTTACTAAAAAATGAAGAATCATCATTGAATCCGCTCCACCCGACACCCCTATAACAAGATTATCTTTTTGATCTATTAATTTATTTTCTTCTATAAAGCATCTTACTATATTTTCTATCTTTTGTATGTCCATTCATGTTCTTCCTTGTTTATACTTAATAATATGTTAATATTTTGCTACGATTATTACATTCCATACATGTACATTATAACCGTTATCATTAAGAATAACAAACTTAATTTAAAAAATAAATCTATTTTTTTTTCTACCGTTTTATTTTTCCATGAAGTTTTGATAAATCCTTCACTATATCCCTTAAGTTTCATGTGTCTCTCAATTAATTCTTCTGCATAGTTGCATAAATTGTACGGAACATCTTTCAGGTTTTCTTCTTTAACTGTAAAAACTGCATCTTCAAACCAGTCACTCTGTATACCTTGAACCCTAATTTTTCTTTCCATAAATTACCTTCTTTTAATAATTTTAATTAGAGTATGGGTGATTTTTTCTTATGTTATTCAATCCATAATAAAATAGTTTACTTTGTTTTTCATTTTAATTAAATGAGTTAACAAGTTCTAGTATTTAAAAAGAAAGGACACCCCAAGAATGTCCTTTATGCATCTAAATATTTTTCTGGCACACTAGCTAATTTCGTCGTTTAACTATCTCTAAAATACGTATTTCTTATATAGTTTTTTCCCAAATACGTCCAACGACAACAGTCATATCATCTGTATAATCACCAGCAAGAAGACTACGACTTCTTTCTAGTAAATAATCCGCAATATGTTGAGGATCACGTGATTTCGTTTCCATTATAAATTGTTTGAAAGTTTCTTCACGTCCTAACACATCATCTTCAGTAACCAATAGGCCGTCTGTTACCATAACGATAATATCACCATTTTTTAATTGTACTTCATGTTGTTCTAAATCTAGGTCCCTTAAAATTCCAACGGGAAGACTAGTCGAACTAATAGTAAATATTTCATTTCCTCTTAAAACAAAGCTTGTTGCAGCTCCAGCTTTTAAGAAAGTTGATAGTCCTGTTGTGGCATCAATTAAAACTACATCCATTGTAGAGAAAATTTCATTATCTGATTTTAAAACTAAATTTGAATTAATAAGTTTTAAAGCAATCTGGTAGTCTAATTCAGAAGTCATAAATTCCTCAAGCATTTCAATAGTTGCTACGCTTTCTTTTTGTGCAAGCTCTCCACTTCCCATTCCATCAGCTAATGCCAATAAATATTGTCCACTGTCCAATTGCATAAAGCTATGAACATCACCCGAATATTTACCTTTTGCACAACTTGATGTTCCTGTTACAACTCCAAATCTCTGTTTGGCCACTAACTTAAAGTAACATCCATCAGAATTACATTTATGTTTTTCTATAATAAATTTAGTCCCCCTAGTTTTCTCAACAGCTTTAACTAGTCTCTTTTCAAAACCAATTTCTTTTTCACAAGGGCGAGTATATATTTCTATAGATTTTAATTTTCCCTTGCTTTCCATGACTATAACTTCATCAACTTTTATTCCTTGATATTTTATTTGTTCTATTAACTTCGCTTCTTCTTCTCTGTTAAATTTGACTTCTTCCTCAATTTCAGCAGTCAAGTTACAAATGCTTTGTGTAATAGCCTCTAGTTGTTGTCCCATTAAAATCTTTGACTCTATTCCTTTATTATAATATATTATTTTTTGCTTATTTAAATCTAACGCATAATTTAAGCTATAAGCAATCGTTTCATGATATTTGCAATTTTGTTTAAATTTTTCAGGAATATCGCCAACCAATATTTTGCCGTTGGCATCTCCACTCATAATAATATTGTACATTGAATGATATGTTTCATCCACATCTATTTCCCAACAAAATTTATACATAGAACAATTTTTACAGTTTTTTTCTATCATTTCATATATTATATTTTCCACTTGTTTATTAGTTATTTCTATTTTGTTATAGTCTTGTTTTTGATAAGCTTGACTAAGTTTTGTAAAAGCATATACAAATTGATTTAATCGATTTGTAACAATCCTTTGAATTCTTTCCATATGAAGTTCTTCACTTTCTTCTATATAGTGGTTTTTAAACCAGTTAGCAATTCCAAGATAATTTGCTGGTAAACTTAAACTTATTATTCCTGCTATTAAATATGCACCTACTAAAGACATGTCAATTTGTCCATTGTTAAAAATAATAAAGCCTACAATTTGTCCTAAACCAACCCCTAGAACTACTCCTACTCTACCAATAGAAGAAAATACTCCTCCTAGTAAACTACTTAATCCATATATAACACAAAAGTTCACTGGCATATAATCAATTGCAGTCAATATCGCACTGAGAATTACGCTTACTGTAACCCCCATATTTACTCCACCTAAATAAGTTATTGTTATTAAAAATATAAAGGCAAAAATATCTCTAAAAAATATTTCATTAAATATTGGTAGCTCAATATAGATATCAACTATACCTGCAATTATACCCGTAAAAATTAATATAATGCTTATAGCTTCTTTTTGAGTTAAACATCTTTTTTTATTTTCTCGAATTACTTCAACTCCATAGCTAAAAATAACCATTAAAGCACTTGCTACTAATATTTCTATTATTATCAAACTAAACTCAATAAAATTAAATCCTACTATCACAAGCTTTATTACATTTACAACAAACATCGTTGTAGCCATTATAATAATTTGGTTAAATATATTTAAATAGTAATTTCCTATTTCTCGACATAATATTATAATACCAGCTATTATAATATATTTCATAACTTGTGCATTAAATACTGCAACCGACATAAATCCTAATAAGGCAAATATACTTGACCATCTTCTTAAATCTTTTCTTATATATAAGCTTGAAAGATATGCAATGCCCAAGGTATAAAATTCACCCATTACGCCAACTCTTGCAAACATAAAAGCAAACATGCATAGTAGTAGTTCTGACCATCTGACATTTTTTATAATTTGTTTTGCATTAATTTGTTTTGTAGTCATATTTTCCATATTTTTCCTCCTTTCTATCCACATTATACGAAAAATTTTTCGCATTTTTTGTAGATTAAACAAAATTATCATTAAAAGTTTTATGCTTTTTCAGACAAATTACAGTGTTTTTGTTATCATATTATGCAAAATTCAAATTATATTATTTATAAATATTTTTATAATTAATTTATGTATACCTAAAATATTTATCCTTATTATTTTAAATGTTTATAAATTTATTTTTTTGTCAACACTCTACTATAAAGAATTTTAGGAGGTAAACATGTCAAAACGGTATAAACTTTTTAGTTTTATTTTATGTATTTTAGTTATTATTGGTATTTCTGAATTTATACGTACTTATAGTTCATTTTCTATATTTAATGCTCCTAAAATATTAAAAAGTAATAATTATATTCAAGCTCTATCAAGTGTAGCTATAAACGAAGATTCTTCACAAATTCGGCTTTTTGAAATACCTTTACAAAATCAACAAATATCTTCAGGTGTAATAGGAGTTCCAGCTAGTAATAATAATCCTATTGTATTTATTTTACACGATTTAAATTATACGCAAAAACCATATGACCATGGATTTACTTATTTAGTTAAACATCTTGCTGATAACGGATATTTGACTATTAGTTTAAACATAAGTTCTACATTTGATTTTAAATCTGCACAACTTATTAATATAGATAGTCTGCGTCATCTTGTATTTCAACATTTATATTTTCTTGACCAATCTATTAGCAATAATAAGTTACATTATTCACTAGATTTATCAAACAAAGGAAACTTAAATCAAATTTCGCTTATTGGTCATGGAGTAGGTGGATTTGGTGCATATTCCTTATCAAATTCCTCAGAAATAAATTTTCATTCTGCATTATTAATTTCTCCTACTTTTATATCTTCGGCAAAATCTATTATAGTACCTTCTTTACCATTAGGAATTATTTTACCTCAGTTGGATGGAGAAGTTAAAAGTTTAGATGGCCAAAAAATATATGATACATTAAGTATTTCTAATGAATTAATTGATCCTATATCAAATTTATTTTTAAAAAATGCTAATCATAATTATTTCAACACAATGTTATCTTCTGATGATAGTATAAAATTGAAATATAATTATGATAAAATAAACAAGCTTACTCCGCTTGAACAACAAGAATTTTTAAAAAATTATACACTCGATTTTTTAAATTATTATCATTTTAATCCATCAAATAAAAATATCGGACTTAATAGTTCCCTTATCGCACCAGATTCTATTTATGGATTTAAAGTTTTAACTTCATTATGTACACCTAATTCACTAGGAATTTTAACACCAAGTTCAAATAATAGTACTACGCTTAACAGTCTAGGCGGTGAAATTTCTATGAACAATGCTTCTTTAAACTATGTTGTTGAAAGCTATATGGCTCCACATGATTCGGCAATTGGTTTTCAGCAGCCGGGTCTTCCTGAAAACTTAGGATTATTTAAAGTAAGTTGGAACGTAAGTTCTGGCACATTTTCAACTAAAATACCTGAGTCTTCAAAAGATATATCTAAATATAACGCTTTATCTTTATGGATTTCTATTGATCCAATGAATAGTTTAAACATAGAGCCATTATCGTTTATTATTCAATTTAAAGATAAGTTTGGTAAAATTGATCAAATTTTAATTGATTCCAACTCTATTGCACTGCAGCAACCAGATGGAGAAACAATATCTAATGCATATCAAACACAATGGTCTACTTTTACACCACTTAGTAATATACGTATTCCACTGTCGTTATTAACTAATATTAGTAAAACTAATTTAAGTTCACTAAGTATAAAATTTAATCAAATAAATAGTGGTGCTATTTTATTAGGAAATATCAGCTTTTTAAAATAATTAATAATACAATGTTGCATTCTTGTTAATTATTCGTGACAACGGATTTAGGAGCAACGTGACTAAATCTGTTATTCATGATAACGGATTTAAGAACAACGTGATTAAATCTGTTATTTATTTTGAATAAAAAACCTACATTCAACTGAATGTAGGTTTAAGTCTGGTCGCTATAGGGCTCGAACCTATGACCCCCTGCTTGTAAGGCAGGTGCTCTCCCAGCTGAGCTAAGCGACCTTAATAGCGGCAGAGAGACTTGAACCCCCGACACCATGGGTATGAACCATGTGCTCTAGCCAACTGAGCTATGCCGCCATAATAATCTGTGCTCGTTATTACTTTTTAAGTATATACCATATATGCCACTTTAGCAAGTCTTATTTTTAAAATTCTTATTCCTTTTTTTTCCAAATAATATAAACTATTACCATTTGTGCTACTTAAGTATTTTAGTACTTCAATATAAATAATAAATGGCAATGTAATATTGTAGGCAAATGTTAGAATTAATTATGCATATAAATTGCACACTTATGCATTTAAGAGTAATGCCAATTGTATTGGACAGAATTGACTAGTGATAAGGAATATACTAGGGTATTTTGTCAATTGAATTTTGTTCGATATAGGTATATACTTTAACAGTTAACCCATGTGAAAAAACAAGTAGCAGAGTAGCCACGAAAATTAAGTAGCAAATAGGCGAAAAAAATAAGTAGTAGAGCAGATGCGAAACAATAAGTAACTCCTGGTTAACAGCCCATAACAATCCGAAAAAAACCAAAATAAGAAAAAACTAAAAGTGATTTTTCTATTATCACGAATATCACGAATTCAAAAAAGTTACATATGCTTCAAACATCAAGTGAAAACCACGGCATTGGTCTTAGTTTAATTCAATATAAATATTGTTTATAATCTCTACAAGAAATTTAAAGCTTTGATATTTATCCTAAACATAGTATTATCTTATTAATAATCGTACATTTGAGATTATAAACAGATTAAGTAAATTGTTCACAATAAGTGGCGTATTAGCAAGCCTACTAAAGAAATTCTAATCCTATTTTAATAATAAACTTTTTAGTTAGAATGCATAAGCTAGAGCTTATCTTCAATATTCATATCCCACGCATAATTAGAGCTTCTTTTCAATATTCATATCCCCCACATAACTAGAACTTATCTTCAATATTCATATCCCCCACATAACTAGAGTTTTCCTTCAATATTCATATCTCCCACATAATTAGAGTTTTCCTTCAATATTCATATCCCATACATAACTAGAGTTTTCCTTCAATGTTCATATCCCACGCATAATTAGAACAGATTTGTAGCCATTTCTCATCATCACTTATTATGCATTGCATAAATATTCATTACACTAATGAATATTTACAAAACAAGCCATACGTTTGTACATATCTGGAATTTCGATGGATACACTAGTGAGGGATATATAGTTATTTTGTAAATTTACTAGTCGCACTAGTCAAATATTTTATTAGTAAACCTAAAAATCTCACTGAAATCATCGACTATGAATATTATTTATAATAAAAATAAGAAACTCGCTTTTAATAGTAATATAAAAAATGCCATTAACTAGCACAAAACGTATGTATCGTATGTATTTAATTTTAGATGCAAATTACTTAATGTATATACTAGCTGATTTTAAGTATACTAACTAAATATTGAAGATACCCATGCTTTAATTTTGATGAACTCAGAATAATTGTTGTATAGGAGAGAACAATGAAAAAGAAGATGGCTTTTGGACTTATGATAGCAACAGCTATGCTTAGTGTTTCTGTTTATGCCAACACTCCACAAGATGACATTATAATTTTGTACACTAATGATGTTCATTGTGCAATAGAAGAAAACATGGGATATGCAGGGCTTGCGGCATATGCTAAAGAAATGGAAAAAATTTATGGAAAAGAAAATGTAATTTTAGTGGATGCTGGAGACGCAATGGAAGGTGGCCCAATTGGAAAACTTACACAAGGAGTAGCAATTGTTGATATAATGAATCAAGTTGGATATGATATTTTTGTGCCTGGGAATCATGAGTTTGATTATGGTTTAGCACAGCTTTTAAAGCTTACAGGTCTACTTAAAGTGAAAGTAACCTGTTGCAATTTTATTAATCTTGATACAGATCAGCCTGTCTTTGCTCCATTTATAATGACAAAACATGGCGATACAGATGTGGCTTTTGTTGGAATTACAACTCCTAAAGTATATTTTAATTGGGATGGTAAATATCCTCTAACTTTTAGTTATAATGAAGATGGTAGCTGGCTGTATTCTAGTGTACAAAAAGCTGTTGATGAAGCTCGTGCTCTTGGAGCAGACTATGTAATAGCAGTGGCTCATCTGGGCACTCAAAAAATATACGCTCCATGGCGTTCAACAGATGTAATTGCTAATACTACAGGAATTGATGTTTTGATTGATGGACATTCCCATAGTATTGTCGAGAACCAACTAGTTGCAAATGCCCAAGGCCAAAATGTTATTTTAACTCAAACCGGCAGTAAATTTGATAATCTGGGTGAAATTATAATCAGTCCAGATACGGATACAATTGTAAACAGGCTAATTTCAGAATATACTCCAAAAGACCCTGCAACTCAAGCACTTATAAATAATATAAATTCAAGATTTGAAGATCAGATTGGATCTTGGAAAAAACTATGGCGAAAATTATGGCCACTAAAGCTATGAGATATTTAGTATTAACGAAGCCTAAATGGAGATTGTTAAACTTATACTTAAGAAATCAAGTGGTATCGTGCATATTTAAGTTTGGGTGCAAATTACCTATAAAATGCAGATTTAATGTATATACTAGCTGATTTTAATTATACTAATTAAATAATACTTTATTAATTAGTCGAAGACACCCACGTTTTGATTGTGGGAAATTCAGAATAATTGTTGTATAGGAGAGAAAATAATGAAAAAGAAGATGACTTTCGGACTTATGATAGCAACAGTTATGCTTAGTACTTCTGTTTATGCCACTACTCCACAAGATGACATTATAATTTTGTACACTAATGATGTTCACTGTGCAATAGAAGAAAACATGGGGTATGCAGGAGTTGCGGCATATGCTAAAGAAATGGAAGAAATTTATGGAAAAGAGGATGTAATTTTAGTAGATGCTGGAGACGCAATTCAAGGAGGCCCAATTGGAAAGCTTACACAAGGAGAAGCAATCATTGATATAATGAATCAAGTCGGATATGATGTTTTTGTACCTGGAAATCATGAGTTTGATTATGGTTTAGCACAGTTTCTAAAGCTTACAAATTTATTGAATGCGAAGGTAATTTCTTGCAATTTTATTAACCTTGATACGGATCAACCTGTCTTTGCTCCATTTATAATGACCAGGCATGGCAATACAGATGTAGCTTTTGTTGGAATTACAACGCCTCAATCCTATTTTGAAAATAAAAATGGTAAATATCATCTAACTTTTAGTGCTAATGAAAATGGCAGATGGCTATATTCAAATGTACAAAGAGCTGTTGATGAAGCTCGTAGTCTTGGAGCAGATTATGTGGTAGCAGTGGCTCATCTTGGTACTGGAGAAACAAGCTCTCCATGGCGTTCAACAGATGTAATTGCTAACACTACAGGAATTGATGTTATGATTGATGGACATTCCCATAATATTGTCGAGAACCAATTCGTTGCAAATGCTAAAGGCCAAAATGTTATTTTAACTCAAGCTGGAAGTAAATTTGATAGATTGGGCGAAATTATAATCAGTCCAGACACGGACACAATTGTGTCTAGGCTAATTTCAGAATATACTCCAAAAGACCTTGCAACTCAAGTATTTATAGATAATATAAATTCAAGATTTGAAGACATTCTAAATCATGTTGTGGCAAATACAGACGTTTTATTAGCAACAAGAGACCCTAAAACTGATATTAGGATAGTTCGTTCTCAAGAAACTAATCTTGGCGATTTGGTAGCTGATGCATACCGTGATTATCTTGGCACAGACATTGCACTTATAAATTCTGGTGGAATAAGAGCAAGCATAAAACCTGGCAAGATTACTCATGGCGATATAATTTCAGTACAACCATTTGGAAATTTGGCTACTTCTGTTCTAGTAAACGGTCAAACTATTTTGGATGCTTTAGAAATGGGAGCAAGAAATGTTCCTGGTGAAAATGGTGGATTACTTCAAGCTTCTGGATTAACATATACAATAGATGCCAATGTTCCTTCTTCTATTATATTTGATGATAAAGGCAAATTTATAGGAGTAGAGGGTGAATATCGGGTTAAAGATGTTATGATTGATGGAAAACCAATTGACCTAGAAAAAGAATATTCTGTAGGGTCAGTTGATTATATAGTACTTAACTATGGCAGTGGAATGTCTATGTTTAAAGATGCAAAAGTTTTGAAAGATAGAACTATGGTTGATAATGAAGTTTTACTTAATTATATTTTGAACAATTTAGAAGGAGATATCTCTAGTGGATATGAAAATATTTCTGGTGATGGACGTATAAATATTATTGAGATAGTTGAACCACTTTATAAAGAATATACAGTTGTGGAAGGAGATAATCTGTCTTCTATTGCATATGAACAACTTGGTGACGGTGAAAAATATAATGAAATTTATGAACTAAACAAAGATATTATTAGTAGTGAAAACTTGATTTATCCTGGTCAAGTTTTAAAGATTCCTGATGGTGAAACTATTGACTATGAATATGTACCTGAAGACTATAATGTTGGTACAGATATATCTGAAGAAAACTATATTGAGGATATATCTGATGCTGAGATTATAAACGAGATTATAAATGAGATTATAATTAAAGATAAAGAGATGACTGATAATGAAGATATAATTAAAGATGAAGATGTGACTGATGATAAAGATACAAGTAATGATGAAAACGTAATTAAATATGAAGTTATAATTGAAGAAAAATAATATAGGAATGTAACGGGAGCACAATATGCTTCCCGTACAGTCTGAATTACACTATTTTATGAAAATTTAATGCTAATTCTGTAAACATAGCTACTCCACGCCATAGTACATCTTCGTCTAGTTTAAATCCAGAGTTATGCAATGGTTTTGCATCTGGAGCTGAAGTACATCCTAAAAAGAAGAATGTCCCTGGAACAGATTTAAGATATACCGCAAAATCCTCCGCTGTCATTGATGGTTTAGGAATATCATATACTTTTGCATCCCCAAAAAGTGATTTTGCAGCATTTTTTGCATACTCAGTCATTTCTGGATTATTTATTAAAGCAGGATATCCTCTATTATATTTAAATTTATAGTCTGCTCCTGCAGCAAAGCATACTCCACTAAGCACATTTTCTATACGTACCTCCATCAAATCACGTATTTTAGGGTCATATGTGCGACAAGTTCCTTCGATTAAACAATTTTCCGACACTATATTATATTGGTTGCCAGATTGGAACGAACCAAAAGTAAGTACAGCAGACTCCAAAGGGTCAACATTACGACTTATAATACTTTGCACTATAGAGACAAATTGAGCTCCAGTTACAAGAGCATCCACACCTTGATTTGGCTGTGCAGCATGAGCACCTTTCCCTATAATTTCAACCTCTATTTTGTCAGATGCTGCCATTAGTTCACGTTCACGAAATCCAAATGTTCCAAGTCCTAGGTTTGGATCTGGAAATACATGCAATCCAAAAATAGCATCGACTCCTTCTAATGCTCCTTCTTCTATCATTTGTTTGGCCCCACCATTAGGGACTAGTTCTTCCGCAGGCTGAAATATAATCCTAACACTTCCCTTTAGATAAGGTTTACATTCAGCAAGTAATCGTGCTGCTCCTAGTGCAATTGTCATGTGAGCATCATGTCCACAAGCATGCATTACACCTTTATTATTTGAAGCATATTTTAAGCCAGTTTGTTCCTCAACAGCTAGTGCATCCATATCTGCTCTTAAAGCTACCATAGGTCCTTTGCATGCACCTTCTAATGTAGCTACAACACCATTTCCACCAACATTTTTCTTAATATCATATCCTCCAATCTTCTCTAGTTCTTTGACAATTTTATCAGCAGTGTTTATTTCTTTGTTTGCAAGTTCAGGATTGGCATGAAAATGATGATATAAGTCTTCAAGATAGGGGCAAAGTTTATTTGCTTGAGCTAATATTCCTGCTTTTAAATTCATAGTATTTACTCCTTATCATATAATTATGTGTTTGCATGTGCTTCCAAGTCAGTTACTCAAGATAAGGATATAAAGCCAAATCTTTTTCATCCTTATCTTGGGATATACATATAATTTTATGCTTATTTAAAATAAATTATAATTAATTGAGTTCAATCTAAAAAGTTATTTACTTACAGTTGCTTTACTATAGATTTTACCTGCAATTAAAGCAATTCCTGCAATTATTAATGCTACAATCATAGCAAGTGTTGCACTAGATGTAATTGGCAAATTAATAAATGTATCAAGTAGAGCAAAAAATATAATAGAAAACACAGTGTATGACAATGTATAGTTTGCAAGAGCAGGACTTTCCATCTTTGGATCACAAATACGTAACAAAAGAACTCCTGTCAAAAATACTCCTGTACACATTCCAAAGGTTGCTATCGTTTGCTCAAACCAATACCCTTTAAGAAACTTCTTGCAATAAATAAATAAGACTACAACTGTTACAATAAACCCTAGTGTAACCATTACTAAAATTGGTAATATGTAAGTTGCTACTGTTTTAATTGGTAAACTTGCTACAGCCGCTATAACTGCAAATTCTGTAAAAGACCCTGAGATTTTACTACGTACTCGACTGTCTACCAAGAAGTCTACTTTCATCTTGCAAATTATTCCCCATATAGCAAACATTACTATTATTCCATATGCCCATACAGACATGCTCCCTAGTATAGGAATGTTTAAGTCTTTCATCACTCCTTGTACCCAATATGCTAATCCACATGCCATAAATATTAAAGCTGCATGAAATGCTACAGTGTCTACTGAAGATGAAAACGTAGTCTCACGTCCAATGGAAGGCTGTTTTGCCATATCAGGTTCATACCCAACACGCATATGCTCAGGAATATCCGCTGGTTTTGTTAACAAAGCTGTATTTCCCGAACGTGCAGCCCAGTTTATTAAAGCAATCCCAATCAAAATTCCTCCAACAATACCAAATGTTGCTGTCGTCGTTCCCACTCCTTGTGAAACGTCCCAATATACAATTCCCATTTCGGATAGTGTTGCCCCAAGCGTTCCTGCTGTTCCGTGTCCACCAACAAATCCTACCCCTAGTTCAATTCCAAATACATCATATAGGTTTTCTTTTCCAAATATCATTTGTGTGCCAAATCCCACTGCAAACTGCAACATGCTTATTGCAACACTCACACATATAAGAGGAACAATATTATTTAATATTTTACTTTCATTATTTTCACTTTTTATATTAAGACGCAATCCCAAAGGCACCGCTGCCACAATTGGCACAATAAGAACCCCCGGCAATAAAGAATATAGTGTAAACCAATCTCCAGAAACAGGAAGTAAGTTAAACATTTGTGGCCCCAATAACAATAAAAGTACTCCTCCAATTACGGAAGCTGGAATAAAAGTAATTTGAAAAATCTTAAATTTGGCACGTAGAAACATTCCGATAATTAAAAAACCCCCAAGTAAAGATAAACTTTTTAATAAATCTACCATCATCGCACTAGTCATACGATATCTCCCCTTTTATTCATGATAACGTTTATAAATAATCTTATCACAGTATTTTTGTCCTAAACAACACTAACATAAATTAATATATATTTTTGTTTAAAGTTATCATGCAAAAATATATTAACATTATGATTACTAGTAAATATACATACGGGAACATAGTTATAATTTACTTGTATATTAAAGACCAAGTTACATTAAAAGTTATTACTAGAGTTTTATATTGCTTAAACATAACTTCTGTATAAAATATTGATACTAGTTATAAAATATGGTACAATAAATTATTATATGTCGTATATTTTTTCTAAAATACTATTAATACTATCTAACACAGAGCTCTTTTTAACATTATACATATTCATGTAATTTAAAATTTCTTGCTTAATATCTAGAGCTTTTTCTTCACTTAAAATAAGTGAGGGGATAAGTGTGGATAATTTTTTGTTTACAATATCTTCTAATGATATATCAAAATATTTTACTAAAGAAGCTAAGTCTTTATGATCTCCTATATTATTGTTTATTATGTAACGATATATATCAACATTAAAAGGATCTAGTTGCAACGTTAATATAATTTTATCTTCCAAATTTTTATCAACTTCATCAAAGTTATTAACTAGAGATCTCGCCTTATCTTTATCCTCATCACTAATACATTCAATTTCATAATCCAACGTATCTTTTAGTGCATCGATCAAGGCATATTTCATATTTTCAATGTTTTCAATAATACCAATTGATAATATTGTAGATATTTCATTGCCATCTCTAATAGGTAATTCTTGATTTTTTAAATCCTCTGCCAATTCTTCAAGATATTTTGCTGATAATTCTGATTCAGACATCTGTTTTTTAAATTCGATATTCTTATATTGAGTTAAACCATTTTCATTGCTTAAAATAAATTCATTGTTGTCATTCATGTGTAGACAATATTTGTCCCAATTAAAATATGGTTTATAATATTTTTTTATAAATCTTTCACTATCAATTTCATATACTTTATGAGATAATAAAATTTGTATGCTCTGGTCTACTGCTTCATTAATAAGTCCACATCCATATTCATACATTCTTTTCAAATCATTTGAACTATAACTTCCTAACTTGTATGTATTAAATTTTTGCTGTTTTTCTCTAGCTAAATTGGTATATTCCTTACTTAAACATATATAATTATTTCTGTCGCTAGGAATCAAAAACTCTTTACCAAAAATTATAAAATTTCTACTCACTACTAATTTCCTCCTCAAGATAAGCTAATCATTTTAATTATTAAATTTGTTCCTTAAAAGTATATTAAAATTGTATTTATGTACTTGTGCATATTAATAATTATAAACTCCTAATAATTTAATATAAATTTATTATACCAAATTTCTGATAAAATTTCAAAATAAAATATAAATTTTAATAGTAATGTCAAAATGTTACAGTGAAATTAAAAAAAATAAATGTAAGTTAGTCTTTTAATGTCACAAAAAAAGAAGTTGAATAAATATCTTCTCAACTTCTTTTTTAAAGGATTAATTTTTGAAAATTACTAAGTTATTGACATTGAATTAAAAGTCTAGCTTCTTTACTATGGATTATAAAGGGTATTGTTCTTGTTTTTCTCTTTTTCTTCCAGCACGGTACTCATATTCTTCTTGATAAAATACTCCTTCTTCGGGAGGCACATAAATGTTATTATTGGAACAAATTAATGAGGTAACAAGTGTAACTGCCAATATACTTGTTCCAGTTAAATTAACGGCTTTCTTTGCTTTACCAAGGGCCTTAGACATGTTATTTTTAACTTTATTAAATGTATTTTTTAGTACATAGTCATCTGTCATATGAATACTAATTGACATAGCAAAATCATCCCCTTCAAAAAAATATGTATTCTTTTATATGTTATTATTGCAAAATGATAATTATAACTAGCGATCGAAAAACATAATTCTAAGATACACAAAAATTGTATGTTTATACAGTTAAACATTGTTAGACTATACAAACATACAACTTCAAATTATATTCACAATGCCCATTCTCCATTTTTTAAAACATCAAAGATTTCTCCGTCCCAGGTTGTAGCTGTTATATTTAATTCATCTGAGCCTACCATAAAATCTACATGGTTTAAAGAAACGTTTGCTCCTGCTGCTTCAAGTTCTTCATCACTCATATTTTTTCCGCCTTCAATGTTTTCGGCATAACAGGAACCAATAGCAAGATGACAAGATGCGTTTTCATCAAATAAAGTGTTATAAAATAAAACATTAGTCTTATTAACTGCAGAACTAATTGGGACAATGGCTACTTCTCCCAAATAAGCAGATCCTTTATCCGTTTCTATAAGGTGTTTTAAATCGTTATATCCTAATTTTGCTTCAAAATCTACAATCTTACCTTTTTCAAAGTATAACGTAAATTCATCAATTAATTTTCCTCCATAATTTAAAGGTTTCGTGGAGCTAATCTTTCCATTTACACTATATTTATGAGGCATTGTAAATACTTCTTCTGTTGGCATATTTGCAATAAAATATGTTCCTTTTAAATTATATCCACCTCCGCCTTCCCATTTGTGTCCTTTTGGCAATTCTATAACTAAATCTGTATTTGGTGCAATATAATGTAAAGATTTAATTTTTTGGCTGTTCAAATAAGTTGTATGTTTTGTTATCTCATCAATATGTTTTTGCCAAGCTTTTACAGGGTATTCTTCGTTAATTCTATTAGCAATGTATATTTTTTCCCATAGTTCTTTAATAGCATCTTCTTGAGAAAGTTGCGGAAACACTTTTTGGCTCCATTCAGGTGTTGGCACAGAAGCAATGCACCATGCAACTTCTCCATTTGTAACTTGTTTTCTATGTGCTGCTAAAGCAATTCTAGCAGTTTTATTTGCCATGGAAATTTTCTTACTATCAACGTCTTTTAAGAGTTCTGGATTAGATGCTGAAATTCTTATAAATGCACAGTTGTTTTTCCCCAATGTTTCCATTCCTTTTGCTACCCACTGAGGATATTCTAAGAATGCTTCATCTGGAGCATAATCATAGTTCAATTTTAGGAGTAATTCATCGTGATATTCTACATATACTTTTTTTGCCCCTCTTTGGTATGCAAATCTCGTCAAAGCTCTAGCAAAATAAGCTGTTTCAATTGGCGAGTTAATCATTAAATACTGTCCCTCTTGAATATTAACTCCCATTTCAATAATCAGTTTAGCATATTTCTCTACTCTATTATCCATATATACACCTCTTCACAGAATTTCTTGCTTAAGTTTTTCGTTAAACAAGTTCTATTCTTTATACTTCCCTTATTCTCATGCTTTTATTAATTATTTTACAGCAATTCCATTCCATAAAAAATAGCAAACAAAATAGGCTGGTGAATGATATAAATTAATAATGTTTTTCTGCCAATCCTTGATAAAATAGGAATATGCTCTTTATACAAAAATTTAGGTAAGTCTGGATTTGTAACAGATCTTCCTAGAAGAGTACCCGTTAGAAAAGGGAATATCCATGGCAAAATTGGATAATAATCCAACGAAGGAAAACTATCTAAGCTAATGCCTAGAGGTACAAGTAAAATATTATTTGGCGAATTAAATTTAATTTGTGTAAAAAATAAATTTATGTAATCATTATGAATATTATATGTAACATAAAAACATAGCATAAAAATAATAATAAATGTTTTCTGTGGTAATTTTAAAATAATATTTTTAAAAAGTTCATATAATAAAATCGCACATCCAAAGTAATGAAAAATTCCAAATAGTATAAAGCTATCTCTATATATAATAAATGTCAATAAAGAAATACACATGCCTAGAGTTAAAATTTTGACGGCTCTTTTTATATTTCCTTTGCTGAGGTGGCATGAAATCCCTGATATAATCATTAGTATAATAACTATACTTACCCTTACAAATTGCATTGCATCTGAAAAAAGCCAAGGTACATTAAATATTCCAAACAAAACATGCACATCAAATAAGAAGTGATATATAACAACACAAATAATAGCAATCCCTCTAATCTCATCTATAATATAGAGTCTTTTTTTTGTAAGTTCCATTTGTCTATCCTCTCTTTAATTATACGATCTTGTTAAGTTACAGCAATTTTTCACTTTAACTTAACAGATCCAATTATATTTATTTTTTATAAAATTCTTTATGTACAAGACGAATATTATTTATATATATAATTTATTTTTTATCTCTAAATAGGAGAAAGATTAAGCTAATTGATATAACTAAAAATGGTAGTACAGAAGTAAGCTGACCAGAGTTGTTATTACCTCCTCCAACATAGCTAGATTTAGATGAGGAAGATTTGGAACTAGATGCTGGAGAAGATACTTTGGAAGATGTTTTACCAATACTTTGTACACTTTCTGATCCTCCGCTAGAGTCTCCATCTGACATCTTAGATATATCTTCAAGCTCATCCATATTTTCTTCATTAGTTACATAAAATTTAAAGTTTATACTATAATCGTTATATAAAGGAAATAACCCTAATAAATTTGAATCATCTTTAACCCTATAATTGAAAGAAACATCATATTTACCTTCATTTAAATATGCTACCTTGTCGGTTTTGTTAGTATCTATAGTTGTTAGATAATCTGTATAGACTATTGGTGTAGAGATTACCCCTTTTGGACTAGTGTATTGTATGATTAGAGTTCCACGTCCAAAGTTTGCTCCCCTTATATTAAAATACTCATGATATCCTTTTTTATCTTCGGCAACACTTAAATTTTCTTTTCCACCCAATGTATCGATATCTTGTTTCAAAGTAAAATTAAGAGCTACTTTGCCTGAAGTTATAAAAGCAGGATTGCCACTTTCAGATTTTATTTCACTAAATCCATCTACATAAAACTTTCCTATATCCCATCCGTAGTGTGGATCTTCCGAATTAATTAAATTTACTTCAGAATAACCGTCTCCATCCCCACTGTTGACTGCTTTTCCAATATAATATGTATCAGTTATACCACTAGCCAAAGTGTAAAAAGGTAATCCGAAGATAACCATCATACTAGATAAAAATCTAATAAATATTTTTTTATTAGATTTAATATTATAAATGTGTAATAATTGTTTCATAAGCTCCTCCATTTAAAAAAATATACGACATATAATAATTTATTGTACCATATTTTATAACTAGTATCAATATTTTATACAGAAGTTATGTTTAAGCAATATAAAACTCTAGTAATAACTTTTAATGTAACTTGGTCTTTAATATACAAGTAAATTATAACTATGTTCCCGTATGTATATTTACTAGTAATCATAATGTTAATATATTTTTGCATGATAACTTTAAACAAAAATATATATTAATTTATGTTAGTGTTGTTTAGGACAAAAATACTGTGATAAGATTATTTATAAACGTTATCATGAATAAAAGGGGAGATATCGTATGACTAGTGCGATGATGGTAGATTTATTAAAAAGTTTATCTTTACTTGGGGGTTTTTTAATTATCGGAATGTTTCTACGTGCCAAATTTAAGATTTTTCAAATTACTTTTATTCCAGCTTCCGTAATTGGAGGAGTACTTTTATTGTTATTGGGGCCACAAATGTTTAACTTACTTCCTGTTTCTGGAGATTGGTTTACACTATATTCTTTATTGCCGGGGGTTCTTATTGTGCCAATTGTGGCAGCGGTGCCTTTGGGATTGCGTCTTAATATAAAAAGTGAAAATAATGAAAGTAAAATATTAAATAATATTGTTCCTCTTATATGTGTGAGTGTTGCAATAAGCATGTTGCAGTTTGCAGTGGGATTTGGCACACAAATGATATTTGGAAAAGAAAACCTATATGATGTATTTGGAATTGAACTAGGGGTAGGATTTGTTGGTGGACACGGAACAGCAGGAACGCTTGGGGCAACACTATCCGAAATGGGAATTGTATATTGGGACGTTTCACAAGGAGTGGGAACGACGACAGCAACATTTGGTATTGTTGGAGGAATTTTGATTGGGATTGCTTTAATAAACTGGGCTGCACGTTCGGGAAATACAGCTTTGTTAACAAAACCAGCGGATATTCCTGAGCATATGCGTGTTGGGTATGAACCTGATATGGCAAAACAGCCTTCCATTGGACGTGAGACTACGTTTTCATCTTCAGTAGACACTGTAGCATTTCATGCAGCTTTAATATTTATGGCATGTGGATTAGCATATTGGGTACAAGGAGTGATGAAAGACTTAAACATTCCTATACTAGGGAGCATGTCTGTATGGGCATATGGAATAATAGTAATGTTTGCTATATGGGGAATAATTTGCAAGATGAAAGTAGACTTCTTGGTAGACAGTCGAGTACGTAGTAAAATCTCAGGGTCTTTTACAGAATTTGCAGTTATAGCGGCTGTAGCAAGTTTACCAATTAAAACAGTAGCAACTTACATATTACCAATTTTAGTAATGGTTACACTAGGGTTTATTGTAACAGTTGTAGTCTTATTTATTTATTGCAAGAAGTTTCTTAAAGGGTATTGGTTTGAGCAAACGATAGCAACCTTTGGAATGTGTACAGGAGTATTTTTGACAGGAGTTCTTTTGTTACGTATTTGTGATCCAAAGATGGAAAGTCCTGCTCTTGCAAACTATACATTGTCATACACTGTGTTTTCTATTATATTTTTTGCTCTACTTGATACATTTATTAATTTGCCAATTACATCTAGTGCAACACTTGCTATGATTGTAGCATTAATAATTGCAGGAATTGCTTTAATTGCAGGTAAAATCTATAGTAAAGCAACTGTAAGTAAATAACTTTTTAGATTGAACTCAATTAATTATAATTTATTTTAAATAAGCATAAAATTATATGTATATCCCAAGATAAGGATGAAAAAGATTTGGCTTTATATCCTTATCTTGAGTAACTGACTTGGAAGCACATGCAAACACATAATTATATGATAAGGAGTAAATACTATGAATTTAAAAGCAGGAATATTAGCTCAAGCAAATAAACTTTGCCCCTATCTTGAAGACTTATATCATCATTTTCATGCCAATCCTGAACTTGCAAACAAAGAAATAAACACTGCTGATAAAATTGTCAAAGAACTAGAGAAGATTGGAGGATATGATATTAAGAAAAATGTTGGTGGAAATGGTGTTGTAGCTACATTAGAAGGTGCATGCAAAGGACCTATGGTAGCTTTAAGAGCAGATATGGATGCACTAGCTGTTGAGGAACAAACTGGCTTAAAATATGCTTCAAATAATAAAGGTGTAATGCATGCTTGTGGACATGATGCTCACATGACAATTGCACTAGGAGCAGCACGATTACTTGCTGAATGTAAACCTTATCTAAAGGGAAGTGTTAGGATTATATTTCAGCCTGCGGAAGAACTAGTCCCTAATGGTGGGGCCAAACAAATGATAGAAGAAGGAGCATTAGAAGGAGTCGATGCTATTTTTGGATTGCATGTATTTCCAGATCCAAACCTAGGACTTGGAACATTTGGATTTCGTGAACGTGAACTAATGGCAGCATCTGACAAAATAGAGGTTGAAATTATAGGGAAAGGTGCTCATGCTGCACAGCCAAATCAAGGTGTGGATGCTCTTGTAACTGGAGCTCAATTTGTCTCTATAGTGCAAAGTATTATAAGTCGTAATGTTGACCCTTTGGAGTCTGCTGTACTTACTTTTGGTTCGTTCCAATCTGGCAACCAATATAATATAGTGTCGGAAAATTGTTTAATCGAAGGAACTTGTCGCACATATGACCCTAAAATACGTGATTTGATGGAGGTACGTATAGAAAATGTGCTTAGTGGAGTATGCTTTGCTGCAGGAGCAGACTATAAATTTAAATATAATAGAGGATATCCTGCTTTAATAAATAATCCAGAAATGACTGAGTATGCAAAAAATGCTGCAAAATCACTTTTTGGGGATGCAAAAGTATATGATATTCCTAAACCATCAATGACAGCGGAGGATTTTGCGGTATATCTTAAATCTGTTCCAGGGACATTCTTCTTTTTAGGATGTACTTCAGCTCCAGATGCAAAACCATTGCATAACTCTGGATTTAAACTAGACGAAGATGTACTATGGCGTGGAGTAGCTATGTTTACAGAATTAGCATTAAATTTTCATAAAATAGTGTAATTCAGACTGTACGGGAAGCATATTGTGCTCCCGTTACATTCCTATATTATTTTTCTTCAATTATAACTTCATATTTAATTACGTTTTCATCATTAC
Organism: Candidatus Epulonipiscium fishelsonii; assembly: GCA_001983455.1. Classification (GTDB taxonomy): domain Bacteria; phylum Bacillota; class Clostridia; order Lachnospirales; family Cellulosilyticaceae; genus Epulopiscium_A. Next base: position 3,578 of record LJDB01000013.1, on the reverse strand, counting down.
TTGTATCTTTATCATCAGTCACATCTTCATCTTTAATTATATCTTCATTATCAGTCATCTCTTTATCTTTAATTATAATCTCATTTATAATCTCGTTTATAATCTCAGCATCAGATATATCCTCAATATAGTTTTCTTCAGATATATCTGTACCAACATTATAGTCTTCAGGTACATATTCATAGTCAATAGTTTCACCATCAGGAATCTTTAAAACTTGACCAGGATAAATCAAGTTTTCACTACTAATAATATCTTTGTTTAGTTCATAAATTTCATTATATTTTTCACCGTCACCAAGTTGTTCATATGCAATAGAAGACAGATTATCTCCTTCCACAACTGTATATTCTTTATAAAGTGGTTCAACTATCTCAATAATATTTATACGTCCATCACCAGAAATATTTTCATATCCACTAGAGATATCTCCTTCTAAATTGTTCAAAATATAATTAAGTAAAACTTCATTATCAACCATAGTTCTATCTTTCAAAACTTTTGCATCTTTAAACATAGACATTCCACTGCCATAGTTAAGTACTATATAATCAACTGACCCTACAGAATATTCTTTTTCTAGGTCAATTGGTTTTCCATCAATCATAACATCTTTAACCCGATATTCACCCTCTACTCCTATAAATTTGCCTTTATCATCAAATATAATAGAAGAAGGAACATTGGCATCTATTGTATATGTTAATCCAGAAGCTTGAAGTAATCCACCATTTTCACCAGGAACATTTCTTGCTCCCATTTCTAAAGCATCCAAAATAGTTTGACCGTTTACTAGAACAGAAGTAGCCAAATTTCCAAATGGTTGTACTGAAATTATATCGCCATGAGTAATCTTGCCAGGTTTTATGCTTGCTCTTATTCCACCAGAATTTATAAGTGCAATGTCTGTGCCAAGATAATCACGGTATGCATCAGCTACCAAATCGCCAAGATTAGTTTCTTGAGAACGAACTATCCTAATATCAGTTTTAGGGTCTCTTGTTGCTAATAAAACGTCTGTATTTGCCACAACATGATTTAGAATGTCTTCAAATCTTGAATTTATATTATCTATAAATACTTGAGTTGCAAGGTCTTTTGGAGTATATTCTGAAATTAGCCTAGACACAATTGTGTCCGTGTCTGGACTGATTATAATTTCGCCCAATCTATCAAATTTACTTCCAGCTTGAGTTAAAATAACATTTTGGCCTTTAGCATTTGCAACGAATTGGTTCTCGACAATATTATGGGAATGTCCATCAATCATAACATCAATTCCTGTAGTGTTAGCAATTACATCTGTTGAACGCCATGGAGAGCTTGTTTCTCCAGTACCAAGATGAGCCACTGCTACCACATAATCTGCTCCAAGACTACGAGCTTCATCAACAGCTCTTTGTACATTTGAATATAGCCATCTGCCATTTTCATTAGCACTAAAAGTTAGATGATATTTACCATTTTTATTTTCAAAATAGGATTGAGGCGTTGTAATTCCAACAAAAGCTACATCTGTATTGCCATGCCTGGTCATTATAAATGGAGCAAAGACAGGTTGATCCGTATCAAGGTTAATAAAATTGCAAGAAATTACCTTCGCATTCAATAAATTTGTAAGCTTTAGAAACTGTGCTAAACCATAATCAAACTCATGATTTCCAGGTACAAAAACATCATATCCGACTTGATTCATTATATCAATGATTGCTTCTCCTTGTGTAAGCTTTCCAATTGGGCCTCCTTGAATTGCGTCTCCAGCATCTACTAAAATTACATCCTCTTTTCCATAAATTTCTTCCATTTCTTTAGCATATGCCGCAACTCCTGCATACCCCATGTTTTCTTCTATTGCACAGTGAACATCATTAGTGTACAAAATTATAATGTCATCTTGTGGAGTAGTGGCATAAACAGAAGTACTAAGCATAACTGTTGCTATCATAAGTCCGAAAGTCATCTTCTTTTTCATTATTTTCTCTCCTATACAACAATTATTCTGAATTTCCCACAATCAAAACGTGGGTGTCTTCGACTAATTAATAAAGTATTATTTAATTAGTATAATTAAAATCAGCTAGTATATACATTAAATCTGCATTTTATAGGTAATTTGCACCCAAACTTAAATATGCACGATACCACTTGATTTCTTAAGTATAAGTTTAACAATCTCCATTTAGGCTTCGTTAATACTAAATATCTCATAGCTTTAGTGGCCATAATTTTCGCCATAGTTTTTTCCAAGATCCAATCTGATCTTCAAATCTTGAATTTATATTATTTATAAGTGCTTGAGTTGCAGGGTCTTTTGGAGTATATTCTGAAATTAGCCTGTTTACAATTGTATCCGTATCTGGACTGATTATAATTTCACCCAGATTATCAAATTTACTGCCGGTTTGAGTTAAAATAACATTTTGGCCTTGGGCATTTGCAACTAGTTGGTTCTCGACAATACTATGGGAATGTCCATCAATCAAAACATCAATTCCTGTAGTATTAGCAATTACATCTGTTGAACGCCATGGAGCGTATATTTTTTGAGTGCCCAGATGAGCCACTGCTATTACATAGTCTGCTCCAAGAGCACGAGCTTCATCAACAGCTTTTTGTACACTAGAATACAGCCAGCTACCATCTTCATTATAACTAAAAGTTAGAGGATATTTACCATCCCAATTAAAATATACTTTAGGAGTTGTAATTCCAACAAAAGCCACATCTGTATCGCCATGTTTTGTCATTATAAATGGAGCAAAGACAGGCTGATCTGTATCAAGATTAATAAAATTGCAACAGGTTACTTTCACTTTAAGTAGACCTGTAAGCTTTAAAAGCTGTGCTAAACCATAATCAAACTCATGATTCCCAGGCACAAAAATATCATATCCAACTTGATTCATTATATCAACAATTGCTACTCCTTGTGTAAGTTTTCCAATTGGGCCACCTTCCATTGCGTCTCCAGCATCCACTAAAATTACATTTTCTTTTCCATAAATTTTTTCCATTTCTTTAGCATATGCCGCAAGCCCTGCATATCCCATGTTTTCTTCTATTGCACAATGAACATCATTAGTGTACAAAATTATAATGTCATCTTGTGGAGTGTTGGCATAAACAGAAACACTAAGCATAGCTGTTGCTATCATAAGTCCAAAAGCCATCTTCTTTTTCATTGTTCTCTCCTATACAACAATTATTCTGAGTTCATCAAAATTAAAGCATGGGTATCTTCAATATTTAGTTAGTATACTTAAAATCAGCTAGTATATACATTAAGTAATTTGCATCTAAAATTAAATACATACGATACATACGTTTTGTGCTAGTTAATGGCATTTTTTATATTACTATTAAAAGCGAGTTTCTTATTTTTATTATAAATAATATTCATAGTCGATGATTTCAGTGAGATTTTTAGGTTTACTAATAAAATATTTGACTAGTGCGACTAGTAAATTTACAAAATAACTATATATCCCTCACTAGTGTATCCATCGAAATTCCAGATATGTACAAACGTATGGCTTGTTTTGTAAATATTCATTAGTGTAATGAATATTTATGCAATG
>LJDB01000012.1 GCA_001983455.1 Candidatus Epulonipiscium fishelsonii | reverse complement strand
TAGAATGATTCATTATTTTTACTTTTGTGATATAATTCATCGTATTTTTGTTGTATGTCATAGTATTCATTATTTCTTAAAAGTTGTTTCTTTTCTAGTTTCACTGTCAAAGTCGGTTTACCTCCTTATAGAGTATCACCTCTTTTAGTCATACAAGAACCTTTGATTATTTTGGTTTTAAATACTTTATTTAACATCGTCTTGAGGCTATCCCTCCACTACTTATTATTATAGCTTCATTGGTACTGTGCCCCTTCTCTCACTAGGATTAAGTCTATTTCGTTACATTTATAATTAACTTATAAGACCATACTTCGACGAGGGTAATCTCTCCATATTCCTAGCTTTCCACGTTCCAATAATCTTATCTTTTCATATATCTTTAGGTAATCCCTATAAGCCTGTTAGCTTGATAATGCCTTTAACATTATAAGGTATTTCATATAGAAGAATCCTACTTTACCTCACTAACCCCACATTTCGTGGTATGTGCATTTCTACACATTTAAGTTTTAGACCCGTACATTCGGAATTTCGTCAGAGTTTTTACACTCCATTCTTACCATGGATATTTTTTCTTTTTATGAATCATAATTTATTCATAAAATTTTTGACCACCGACCTATCACATACTTGACCACCTCTGGTTCACTTTTCCGTTATCTAGGATATTCCTAGTACTTGGGTATGCTCTCAGCCGACTTCACCGAGCTTATGACGCTTTGTATTTTACCATATTAACGCCATTCGGAGTATTATGGACAACCTTTCAAGGCGTTACCCTATCATTCGATTGTTCAGATTATTAGTTCTTTTGACCTTATATTTCAAGGTTTAGGCGATACTTTTCATATCGCAACGTGTCGCACCTTCTAACTTATTAAGCTCCAAAATGTCGTTGGTCATCTTTATCATCCGTTGGCTTTCACTCAAAACAATATTCAAATATCGTTCCTGCTTTTCTGGGGGAATAGTCCCGTCCAATATTGCAATAATAAAACCTTGGATTGAAGTAAGAGGGGAGCGTAAATCATGTGATACGTTTGCAATAAAGGCTTTCCTGCTTTCTTCAATTTTATCAAGTTCACTTGCCATATAGTTAAACGAACTTGCAAGCTGACCAATTTCATCTTGAGAGTTTATTTCGATGCGTTTATCAAACTCACCGTTAGCTATTTTTTTAGCCACATAGTTCATTTCCTCTAGAGGATTTGTTATTTGCTTAGAGATAATATAAATGATAATTGAAATAGGGAAAAAGCTAACTATCAATAGCATTATTCCGACAGTACGAATGCTCTTTAATATTTCTAAAATTTGAGGGAGCGGTGTCCGAATAAATGCTACGATTTTATCTTTACTTATCAAAATCTCTTGTGTGTATTGAATAAAGTAACTTTCAAATATATTATAAAACGCCGTAAACATCATAATTAATATGGCTACAACAATACTTATATACAAAATAAATAGTTTGCTGAACAATGAATGCGAGCCACTTAATAACTTCGCTCTAGTTTGTATCCAACTCCCCATACGGTTTTTATTTCCCATGATTTTTCACCTTTAAATTTATCTCGTAATCGTTTTATATGAACATCCACGGTTCGTGTGTCTCCCATAAAATCATAGCTCCAGATTTTTTCTAAAAGTTGCTCACGTGTAAATACTTGACGTTGATTGGATGCTAAGAAATAAAATAATTCAAACTCTTTTGGAGGCAACTCTAGTGTTTCATCATTATAAACAATAGAATAATTATTTTTGTCTATGATTAAATTTTCCAATTCAATTCTATTGGCCAAATTTTCTGGGGGCAAAGCCGTTGTACGACGCAAAACTGCTTTAACACGTGCAATTAGTTCTTTTGGGTCAAATGGCTTGGCTATATAATCATCTGCCCCAAGCTCAAGCCCCAAAACCTTATCAAATACATCCCCTTTTGCTGTTAACATTATTACGGGCACTTTGCTGATTTTTCTAATCTCTTTGCACACGTCATATCCGTCCAATTCAGGCAACATTAAATCAAGGAGAACTAGGTTAGGGTTGTAGGAATTAAACGCTTCAATCCCTGCAATACCACTATAAACTTCTTTTGTTTCGTATCCTTCTTTTTGTAAATATAAAGATAATAATTCGGCAATATTTTGGTCGTCGTCAATTATTAATATTTTTTTCATGATTTAATCTCCACCACAGTGACACCATGTTCTCCTTCTCCATATTTCCCAGCACGATAGCTTGACACATGTGGATTAGATCTTAGCATATTTCCCACAGCTTGTCGCAATGCTCCAGTACCTTTTCCATGAATAATAGTAACTTGTCCTAGTCCTGAAAGATATGCATCATCTAAATATTTATCCACAACAGATAGTGCTTCATCAACAAGCAAACCTCGAACATCTACTTCGGAAGTAATAGTAAGTCGTTTAGATTGAGTAGTATTTCTTGGAGACGCAGCCATATTTTGTTTACGAGAATATTTAGTTGATTTTGGAGTATTGCTTATTAGACTCTCTTCATTTGAAATTTCAAGATCAGCCACATTTACCTTCATAGATAGATTGTCAACTTTTACAATAACAACTCCTTTTGTGTCGGGCATTTTTTCTATAGTGCCATGCTGCATGAGTGTTCTAACAAGTACAATATCACCGATAGATATATCTTTCATAGATTTTTTCTTTTTAGGATGTGTGCCCATTTTTTTGTAGATTTCTTTAGTCTGGTCTTCAATTCCTTCTTTGACTAGTTCTTTTGTTAAGTGTAGTTCTTGTTCGTCAATACTAGCTTGGGCTTTTCTTGCAACTTGTCTAACTTCCTTTAATATAGCGTCACTTTCCATTTCGACTTCACGTAAAATATCATTTGCTTTTTCCTGAGCTCTTTCTAAGATTTTTTTGCGTGACTTCTCTAGTTTTTGCCTTTCAGAAACAATTTCACTTTTTAGTCTCTCTGCTTCTTCACGAAATTTACTAGCCTTTTCCTTTTCAATTTCAGCAGTTTTCTTGCTATATTCAAGCTCAACCAATATATCTTCCATCTTCACATTTTCTTTTTTTAAATAAGATTTAGCGTCTTCAATAAGGTGCATTGGAAACCCTAGTTTTTGTGAAATTGCAAAGGCGTTTGATTTTCCAGGAAGTCCTATAAATAATTTATATGTTGGACGCAATGATGCAACATCAAATTCACAACTTGCATTCTCAACTCCCTCAGTTGATAGTGCGTATAGTTTTAGCTCACTGTAATGTGTCGTAGCAACTGTGCGGATTTGTTGTTTTCTTAGATGTTCTAAGACTGACATTGCTAGTGCAGAGCCTTCAATTGGGTCTGTTCCCGAACCAATTTCATCAACAAGCACTAGTGAATTTAGTGTCATTTGCTCCAAAATTTCTATTATGCTCTTCATATGTGAAGAAAATGTGCTTAAACTTTGCTCAATACTTTGTTCATCTCCAAGAGCAGTAAAAACATTATCAAATATAGCAAGCTCACTGCCTTCTTTAGCAGGAATTTGCATTCCGCATTGAGCCATCAAAGTAAATAGTCCTATTGTTTTCAGGGAAACTGTTTTTCCACCAGTATTTGGGCCTGTTATAAGCAATATAGTAAAGTCTTTCCCTAGACGTATATCAATCGGAACAACTTCTTTAGGATTAAGCAATGGATGTCGAGCACCTAAAATATTAATAATTCCTTTTTCATTTAACTTTGGTTCACGTGCGTTTAATTTTAGTGCAAATTCTGATTTTGCAAAGATTATATCTATTTCACATATAGTACTAAAGTTTAACTCTAGCTCCAACGTAATTTGGCTTACTTGTTCTGTAAAATTAATCAAAATCTTTTCTATTTCATCTTGTTCTTTAATTTCTAAAATTCTAATTTGATTATTCATTTCTACTGTCGCAATTGGCTCCATAAACACAGTTGCTCCACTAGAAGATTGGTCATACACAACTCCTTTGAAGGCACTTTTATGCTCGATTTTTACAGGGACACAATATCTGTCAGATCTAATTGTTACAACACTTTCTTGTAGCATATCTTGGTAGTGTTTAGATTGCAAAATCCCTTGCATAGTTTCTTTTATTTGTGCACTCAACTTATTTTTTTTTCTTCTAATTTGAGCAAGCTCAGGAGTTGCATCATCTGAAAATTCATTTGGTGATATAATACAACGATTAATTTCATGTTCCAAAATTGGAAATGCTGTTAATTTTTCAAAATATGGCATTACTTGCTCAAAGTCTTCGTAGTTTATATCTTCAATTTCTTCACTAACATATTTTTTTAATAGGCGTGCACATTTTAAAACTTTTCCTATATTTAAAAGTTCACCACTGCTTAAAATGGATCCAATTTGAACTCTTTTTATAGACGGAGTTATTTCCTCGATGTTGCTAATAGGTGGCCTACCTTTTTTTACACTCAAATTTATGGCATGACTAGTCTCTCTTTGCAGTCTATAAATTTCTTTAGGTATACTTAGAGGTACAAAGTTCAAGATTTGGTCTTTAGCTTGATTTGAGATAGCACAAGCTGCAAGCATTTCACAGATTTTATAAAACTCTAGTTTGGTTAAAGCTTTTTTGTTCATAATATTTTCCTTTCCAAGTTATTAATAAAAAAGGTATTAAGCATACTCTGCCCAATACCTATTGTATAATTCTAACGCTTTTTACATAGTTCCTGCTGTAATATGGATTGTCTAAATCGCTAACCATTACTCCATTTGTGCCGTCCGCATGAAGAAATTGTCCTTCGTTAATATATATCCCTACATGAGAAATATTACCATTATTTGTTCCGCTCGTATCAAAAAACACTAAATCACCAGATTTTAATTCACTCTTATGAACGAGGTTTCCATCATTTGCTTGATTATAAGAAACTCTACTAATTTCAAAATCAAATGTGTCAAATAACTGCTGTGTAAATCCTGAGCAATCTACACCTTTTTGCAAATTATTGCCACCCCATACATAAGGAGTTCCTATGAAATCCATGCCATATTCAACAATCTCATTACCCTTTGCTACAACATGAGGTATATCTTCATTTATCTGTATATAATCTTGATATATCCATCCAGTGGTATTGTCTAGTTGAACTTTATACCATTCGTCGCTCCTGCCCAAAATGTGTATCTTGTCGTTTTCTAAAAGTTTTACTATCTCTGCATCTAAACTTGGATAGCTTCGCATATTTACTACCTCTGTATTGATTTTTCCTTCTACCCCTATGGATTCCGGAAAAATCCTAGCTTCACATACAGGGGATATAACCACTAAACATACCATGGTTATAAATAAATTACGTTTCATTAAATACCCTTCCTCCGCATTCTAATTTTCTAAATTGTTATTGATATTTTTTATTATTACTTAACATTTATAACTTTATGCATAAACAAGAAAATTTTTTACCATTTATGATGATGCAGTTGACCCGCAGTTTCTAAATTATCAAAATTATTTTGTCGCAAAGCTTCATACAATGTAACTGCAACAGCATTTGATATATTTAGTGAACGAATATTCTGACTCATAGGAATTCTAATGGAAGTATCTTTGTAATTTAATAAAATTTCTTCTGGAATACCTGCACTTTCTTTTCCAAACATTATATATGCATTTTTTTCATACGTGGCATCAGCGTAAGTTTTTGTAGCCTTAGTGGTAGCCATATAAATTTTTGGATTATTATTTAACACAACAAATTCATCAAAATCTTTGTACATTCTATAATTCAATTTATCCCAATAGTCTAGACCTGCTCGCTTCAATTGTTTTTCGTCCAAACTAAATCCTATTGGTTCGATAAGATGCAATGTTGCTCCAACAGCAACACATGTTCTTGCAATGTTACCCGTGTTTTGTGGTATTTCTGGTTCATGTAAAACTATATTCATATTTAAAAACTCCCTAGATTATATTAATTATCTTTGTTTTATGCCCCAGTTCCTGGAAAAATGACTTTAGCTCCTTCACTTTTTTCAGTGTGGTGTTGCGTCCCTATAGTATCTTTTTCCAAATCTCCACCAGGCTTAAGCTCTGTTGATGCTTTTCCTCTTTCTACGGCTTCGGTTATGTCGTTACCTTGACCATAGTTATTTGCACTAGTTTTTCCTTCTGCATAATATTGTAAAGCTTTTGCACTCATTTCAACAAACTCTTTTGAAGTTTGAGTTGCTCCAGTAACAACGTTAAGGTCTTCTGCTCTTTGTACATTTAAAAGTTGCTCTCTTAAATTTTCCATAGCAAATTTTGCACTAGTTCCAGTCTTTTCTTGCATGGTTGCATTATATTCATCGTCCTGAGATTTTTTTTCACTTTCATCATTTATATAGTCAAAGTAAACTTCTGATACAGTTTTATCTTCATTATCAAAAGTTAATCTTAGATGTGGTATCCAACCATATTGATCTGCTTCTCCTTCGATTTCTACTACTTGACCCTCTCTCATCTCGTTTGTGTTTTTTACATCTCTTGTTGTTTTATCGCAACCAGTAAATAGCACTAGAGTTGCACACAGCACCATAAACAGCTTCATAGTATACCTCCTAAAATTTTTATTAAAGTTATTTTTCCACAAAATTAGTTAAGTATACAATTGTATTTATTCTAACGAATAAAGAAGCTAGGCTAAAAAGTCCAGCTTCTTTTCTCATCATTTCGCAACTATATTGACTATTCTTCCTTTAACATAAATTTCTTTTAGTATTTTTTTGCCTAGCAATTTATTTTCAATCGCTTTTTTTGCCTTGTCTAAAATGCTTTTTTCATCTTCATCTAAATTAATGTTAATTTTTCCAGATACTTTTCCACTAATTTGTACTACAATTTCGGCAGTATCATCTTTCATTTTTTCAAGGTCATATTTAGGCCATTCTTGTTCAAATATATCTGAGGTTTGTCCCAAATTAACCCAAATGTCTTTGGCTGTATCAGGAGCAAGTGGAGCAAGAAGAATGGTCAGTGTTTTTAAAGTAGTTTTATCAATGCTTCCTATACTTTTTTGAATATCAAGTAATTTGTTTGTATATTCCATAAATCCACTAACAACTGTGTTCAAACTAAAGCTTTCCATACGTGTTGTTATATCATAAATCATCTTATGACATAGCTTCTCAACTTCTTTTGTTTGAGCTTTTTGATTTGTGTTTTCAAATAGTCGTTTAAACTTATTTAAGAAACGATGAACTCCTTCTATTCCACGGTCGTCCCATTCACTGTCAAGTTCAGGAGGGCCAATAAATAATTCGTATATTCGTAGTGCATCGCAACCATATTTTTTAACCAATTCGTCTGGTGAAACAACGTTGCCTTTTGATTTACTCATTTTAGCTCCGTTTTTTGTAACCATACCTTGGTTAAACAATCTTGTAAATGGTTCTACAAAATCTACTACTCCTATGTCATACAAAAACTTGGTATAAAATCTTGCATATAACAGGTGTAAAACTGCATGTTCAATTCCACCAACATACATATCTACTGGTAACCATTTTTTCATATCTTCTTTACTTATTAATTCTTTATCATTATTTGGATTTGGATACCTTAAGAAATACCAAGAAGACCCTGCCCATTGAGGCATAGTATTTGTTTCACGTTTTGCAGGTCCACCACATTTTGGGCAAGTTGTATTTACCCATTCATCAATAGCTGCTAAAGGAGACTCTCCTGTACCAGTTGGTTCATAACTAGTTACATCAGGTAACTCAACTGGCAATTCTTCTTCGGGTACACCAACTATTCCGCATTTTGAACAATGGATAATAGGAATTGGTTCTCCCCAATAACGTTGTCTTGAAAACACCCAATCACGTAATTTATAATTTACAGTTTTCTTTCCTATACCATGTTCTTCAAGATAATCTGGTATTTTCAATTTTGCCTCAGCAGATTTCATTCCATTAAAGCTTTGTGAATTCACCATTATTCCTTCTTCTGTAAATGCTTCTTCTAGTTCTACAACATTTCCATCTTTTGAAATAACAGGTACTATTGGTAAATTAAACTTTTTAGCAAATGCAAAGTCCCTTTCATCATGTGCTGGAACACACATGATCGCTCCTGTTCCATAATCTGACAGTACATAATCTGATATCCATATTGGTAATTTTTCGTTATTCAAAGGATTAATTGCGTATGAACCTAAAAATACACCAGTTTTATCTTTTTCTGTCATTCTGTTCACAGCTGATTTTGTTGAAGCATCGAAAACATATTTTTCTACTTCAGGTAGCTGTTCTTTTGTTGCTAATTCACTCACTAGTTCATGCTCAGGAGCAAGCACCATGAATGTTGAACCGTACAACGTATCTGGCCTAGTTGTAAATACTTTAATTTTTTTATCAGTTCCTTCTACCTCAAAATCAATTTCTGCTCCAAAGCTTTTGCCAATCCAATCAGATTGCATTTTTTTAACCTTTTCAGGCCAATCTAATCCTGATAAGTCGTCTAGTAATCTTTGTGCATATTCAGTTATTTTTAGCATCCATTGGCGAACATTTTTTTTAGTTGCAACTGTACCACATCTATCGCATTGGCCATCTTTAACTTCCTCGTTGGCAAGTCCTGTTTTACAAGAAGGACACCAATTTATAGGCATTTCTTTCTCGTATGCAAGGCCATGCTCAAACATTTTTAAAAATATCCATTGCGTCCACTTATAATATTTTGGATCAGTAGTGTTTATTTCTTTATCCCAATCATAAACAGCATTAATTTCTTTTAATTGACGTTTAAAATTCTCTATGTTATGTGCAGTTGAAATTGCTGGGTGCTTTTTTTGGGCAATTGCATAGTTTTCAGCTGGCAATCCAAACGCATCCCATCCCATTGGGTGTAAAATATTATATCCATGTAACATTTGATATCTACTCCATACATCTGAAAGTACATAACCTCTCCAGTGGCCTACATGTAAGCCATTGCCAGATGGATATGGAAACATATCAAGGCAATAATAGTTTTTCTTCATTACTATTCCTCCAATTAACTTTTATATAATCTACCTTTTAATTATTGCCATTAACCAACTTATTACACATACTTAAGCTAAAAAGTTTTCTATTACTAGGTGCAACATCAGTTTATAGCCACAACAAAAAACACCTATAACTAAAGTCATAGATGTTTTATCAATACAAAACAAAAAAGCTAGACCAGAGGTCTAACTTCTTTGCTTAGTCTATATAATCCCCAGAATGCCGTCCCTGCAATTTTGACGCCCTAGCTACGCTAGGTGGGTGACTCAGTCAGAATATCTGTCTTCCGCTGCCCAAAGGGAATTAGCTTGCGGCCTGACATCATTCATCGCTTATGCGTCTCCCGATTTTAAGTTGTAGGTTCAAAATAACAAGTAATCGTACACCCCAGTAAATTTATTAGCTATACGATGTATTATAACACAAATATTTTTTTTTTCAAGCCTTATTATTTTCTAATTTTTTTAACCTAAAGAAGTCTTCCCTTTCCTTCTCTTCCAAGAATTCTTGAATTCGCTTGATTTCAGCCTGATATCTAGGAATTTGTATATGTGAAAGAGCACTAGTTCTTTTTTGAATTTTTTCAATTTCTTTGGCTAATTTGAAAATTGAATTTTCTATTTCAGCCACAGCATAAATTCTATATTGGGCTTCTTTAAATTTTAATACTGCTTTGTCTAATGAAGGATTGCTTTCATAAAAACTATAATTAGGTTCAATTCCTGTATTTTCATATTTTATAGTAGGAATATCCACTCCCATAACACTTTTTAACAAAACATCAAAAGTTTCATAATAAGGCACACTATAAGCTACTTCTTCAATATCTTGAATTCCCATAGTTATATTTGCAACCTGTAGAGCATAATAAGCCTCAAGCATTATTTCATTAATGTCTAATTGCATAGATTTTATTTTGTCAACCAGTTCCATCATTTCTCTAATTAAAACATTTCTTTTTTTGTCTAAAAGTTCATATCCTTTTTTAGACAGCTCTAGAGAAGCTTTTGCTTTAATTAAATTTGACTTGGTAGGGGCTACCTGCATATTTTACCCCTCCTCATTATTGCTTCTATAAAAACGATCTAGCATTTCTGGTTTTATTCTGTCAAGTTCTGTTTTTGGTAATATAGAAACAATTTCCCATCCTAAATCTAAAGTTTCTGTTATACTTCTGTTTTCATTTTTTCCTTGTGATATAAATCTTTCTTCAAATTCTTTTCCAAAGTGTAAATATTTTTTATCTATATCACTTAAATCATCCTCACCAATAATTTGGGCTAGTGATCTAATATCTTGAACATGAGAATATGCTGAAAACAACTGATTGGAAAGGTCAGCATGGTCTTCACGTGTAAATCCTTCTCCAATACCGTCTTTCATAAGCCTTGACAAAGAAGGTAATACTGCAATTGGAGGATAAATATGTTTTTGATTTAGTTCACGGCTTAAAACAATTTGTCCCTCAGTTATAAATCCTGTTAAGTCAGGGATTGGGTGAGTTATATCATCATTTGGCATGGTCAAAATTGGTATTAAAGTTATAGACCCTTCTCTATCTTCCAACATTCCTGCACGTTCATACAAAGTTGCCAAGTCACTATACAAATACCCTGGATAACCTTTTCTTGAAGGAACTTCTCCTCTTATTGAAGAAATTTCACGTAGTGCTTCTGCATAACTTGTGATATCTGTTAAGATTACTAGAACATGCATATTTCTTTCAAATGCAAGATACTCAGCTGCTGTCAAGGCAGTTCTTGGTGTTGAAATACGTTCAACAATTGGGTCATCTGCTAAGTTTAAATACATAATAACATGATCCAAAACTCCTGAAGTTTCAAAGCTTTTCTTAAAATATGCCGCATCATCATGACGAACTCCCATTGCACCAAATACAACGGCAAAATTTTCACTGTTTGCCCCTTCAATTTTGGCCTGATTAACTATTTGAACTGCAAGCTCATTATGTGCCATACCGTTTCCTGAAAATATAGGTAATTTTTGACCACGAATTAAAGTCATTAGTGCATCTATCGAAGAAAGCCCAGTTTGAATAAAGTTTTTTGGATATTTCCTTGCAACAGGATTAATAGGTCTACCATTAATATTTTGTTTGTTTGTGGTATGAATTGCATATCCTCCATCAATCGGTTCGCCTATACCATTAAATACACGTCCTAATAAGTCTGGACTTAAAGATATTTCTAGGGGTTTTCCCATAAATTGAATTGCAGAATTATGAATAGAAATTCCTGTTGTTCCTTCGAATACCTGAATTACAACTAGTTTATCTTCAATTTTAATAACTTTTCCATGTCTTGTTTCAGTTCCATCTATTGTAATCTTTACTCGTTCTCCATAAGAAACATTATCAACATCGGAAACCATAATTAGTGGGCCTTCAACCTTTTCTAATTTTAAATATTCTTTTATCACCAAATCACCTCCCTATCCCTCATATTTTTTTCTTAAATTTTCATAAGATATCTTTATTTTGTCAATTAACTCGTCTAATAAATTTAGTTTGTCATTAGGTACTTCATATTTCATTTTAACTATATCTTGATACACAGGCTCTTGTCTAATAGTTGTTAATGGAATTCCTATTTTTACACATAATAAAGCACTGTCATAAAATGTTTCCAAAACTTTTAACATCTTATATTGTTTAGTTAAACTTACATAAGTATCTTCTTTATGTAAGGCATTTTGTTGCAAAAATCCTTTTTTAACTAAACGAGCAGTTTCTAAAATTAATTGTTGGTCATTTGGAAGAACATCTTCTCCAACTAATTGAACAATTTCGTTTAATTTTTCTTCTTCTTGCAAAAGTTTCATCATTTTGCCACGAACTGGTAACATATCTGGAGAAACATTGTCGTTGTACCAATCTTTTAATAAGTCTATATAACTACTATAGCTTGTTAAATAATTAATAGCAGGATAATGCCTTGCATATGCTAGTTTTTTATCTAGTGCTAAAAAGGCACTAACAAACCTTTTTGTGTTTTCTGTTACAGGCTCAGAGAAGTCTCCTCCTGGAGGTGAAACAGCACCAATTATAGTAACTGAAGCTTCTTTTCCACTTAGTGTTTCCACACATCCTGCTCTTTCATAAAATTGTGCTAATCGAGAAGGCAAATATGCAGGATATCCTTCTTCTGCTGGCATTTCTTCAAGACGACCTGAAATTTCACGCAAAGCTTCTGCCCATCTTGATGTAGAATCCGCCATAATTGCAACATCATAACCCATATCTCTAAAATATTCAGCCATTGTAATTCCTGTATATATGCTTGCTTCACGTGCTGCAACAGGCATATTAGAAGTGTTTGCAATTAGAATAGTTCTTTCCATAAGAGGTCTGTTTGTTCTTGGGTCAATCAAAGCAGGAAACTCTTCTAAAACGTTTGTCATTTCATTTCCACGTTCCCCACAACCAATATACACAATAATATCCGCATCAGACCATTTTGCCAATTGATGTTGTGTAACCGTTTTTCCTGTACCAAACCCTCCTGGAAGTGCAACTGTTCCACCTTTTGCTAGAGGAAAGAATGTGTCTATAACCCTTTGTCCAGTGATTAGAGGTTTATAAATTGGAATTCTATAATTTATAGGTCTACTTTTTCTTACAGGCCATTTCTGAACTAAAGTAAGTTCTGCCAATTCACCATTATCTTTTTTCAAAGTAACTACTACATCGTTTAGCTTATACTTACCACTTGCTTCCACTTTTTCAACTGTCCCATTGATTGAAGGAGGTACCATAAGTTTATGAACTATACTTTGAGTTTCTTGTATTGTTCCGTAAATTGTACCTTGAGACAATTTCTGCCCCACTGTAACTTCTATATTTACTTCCCACAACTTTTCTTCGTCAATTGAAAGAAGACCTATTCCTTCTGGTATGAAATTTTTAGAAATGCTTTCTATTTTTTTTAATGGACGTTGTATTCCATCAAACATATTACCCAACATTCCTGGTCCTAAATTGATTGAAAGAGGTGAGCCTGTTGAAACTATTTCTTCCATTGCCTTAAGCCCTTCTGTTTCTTCATACACCTGAACTGTTGCAATTTCATTTTCTAAAGCAACAACCTCTCCAATCAATCGTTTATTTCCAACTGTTACCATTTCATTTAATTTAAACAGTCCCATTCCATCTCCTTGGACAACAGGACCATTTACAAGACTAACTTTACCTTTATGCGACATGGCTATCAGACCCCTTTTCAATTTCTTCCAAAATCTGTTCTACCATACCCTCTTTTTTGTCCTCAATTAATCTATCTATGGTCATATCAATTTGAATATTTTTTTCAGGAACGTTTAGAATAAAGCCACCCAACTGTATTTTACTAGTAGTATCAAAAGTTACATTGGATATATTATTTTCTTTTAGAAATTCTTGTATCTTTTCTTCATGACGCTTACCATCTTCTACAGATAATAACAAAATAATGTTAGTATTTTCCTTAATAAAAGTTGATATTTCAATAACTTGATTTTGCAAGAAGGTTTCATAATTTGAGGTGGTAATAAAATTTTGTACTTTTAGTTTTACTTCTTCTAAAATTTGAGCAATAAGTTTTTCTTTTGCTTCAACAACTTTCTTTTTTGTAGCAAGACGAATTTGACTTTCTTGTTCTACATTTTTTATTGTACTATTTTTTAAATAGTCTTCAATGTATTTCTGAGATTTTATTTCTGCCTCTTTTTCTTTAGTAGCTCTTAATTCATCATATTTTCTCTCAATTTCATCGCGTCTTTCTTTGACTTCCTCGGATATATCTTGTTTCATTAACTTTGAAAATAAAGTTAATTTTTGTTCTATTGTTACCACTTGTTTTCACCTCATATCTTAATTCCCACAGAGTTTCTAATATATTGAGTTATTGTATCACCTTGTCTGCGTGTTCCATGTCTATCTGGAATTTCTATAATAAGCGGTTTTGACTTTCTCAATTTCATTTCCATTATTTCATCATGTGCCAAATCCATAATGTTTTCGGTTAATATCAATAATCCAATGGTATCATTTTTAAAAACTTGTTTAATCATTTCTAAAACTTCTGCCCTTGTATGAACTACGACACCTTCAATACCTACAAGGCGCATGCCAACCCAAGTATCTTTATTGTCACTTATTAAAAAAGTTTTCATATAAAAATCCTCTATACAAATAAAATTAAGATTGAAATAATCATACCATAAATTGCAATACCTTCTGCCATACCTACGAAGATTAATGTTTTACCTAAAATTGCTGGGTCTTCTGATACTGCTCCAATTGCAGCTGAACCAACGGCTCCAACGGCACGACCTGTTCCGATTGTTGCAAGTCCTGTACTTAATGATGCTGCTAAATATTTAAATCCTTCTCCCATTGAAATCCCTGTTGAAACTACTGCTTCAGCTGCAGTTGGACTAGCTAATACTGCCATGTCAAAAGTTATAAATCCTAACATTGCAACTATAGCTAAACTAAAAGGAGCAACTGAAAAAGATATAGCTTTTTTAATGTTACCTGTTTTACCACTTTTTAATGCACTAATTCCACTCTCGATTGTTATTCCTGCCACTATTACGGCCAAAATTGTCGCCAATATCAACATTTTACTTCCTTCTTTCTTTTAATGTTTTTTTTAATTTTTACTTAGTTTTACAGCTTTGTACGGTATACCTTCACCACTAAAATATTTACTAAACATTTCGTAATATTGTAATCTTAGCCCCTGAATAAATACAATAAGTCCCTCAAGTGTTAAAATTAAGATATTTCCTATTACTAATATTAGCATTTTTAGTACAATATTATTCATCATTTCAGACATGACTAGAAATGCCAAAAATAACCCTGCATGGTTTAAGGCAAATGCCCCAACCCTAATAAAAGAAATTGCATTACTTAAAGCAGCCAACACTGTTTCTAGTGCTTCAAAGCAACTTTCTACAAAATATTCTCCTACTTCTCCTTTGATTAAAGGTTTTTTTCCTTGTGCCAAATGTGTTAACGGTTCTTTAAATATCATTATAATAATAGTTAATACCATAATGAATATAAATATCCATGGAGAAAGTGGAATTGCTCCAAAAAGGGAAACTCCTGTTAATATAATACTCATGAAGAAAATATATCCAATTATTCCATGACTGCCAAATATTCCATGTTCAATATCTCCATGACGCAAACTGTTTAATATACCAAATATATACGATACACTTAATACTGCTACCCCAAATGCTACACCACACATTAATATGGGCATAATATTTATAGGAGATAATGGGCCACCCTCTAGAGCACTAGGAAGCCACGGTAGCTGATGTTGTTCTAACCCAAACAAACTACCATAAAATAGTCCAAATGCCATTGAAAATCCGCCTAAACGCATTAAAATATCGCCTGCCACTTTATTCTTCTTAAGTAATGCCACACCAATTAGAAAATATACTCCTCCTTGCCCAATATCTCCAAACATTATTCCGAACATTAAGCAGAAAGTTATTGCAAAAAACGGTGTTGGATCAATCTCGTTGTATGAGGGTAACCCATATAATTGAACAATAGCTTCAAATGGTTTAAAAAATTTATTATTTTTGAGTATAGTTGGAGGTTTTGCTTTACTACCTGCTTCTTCTGCAGTTTTTGTGACAATTACGTATTTATCTGTAACACTTGTAATTTTGTCCTCTATAAAATCTTTATCTTTTTCTGGTATCCAAGCGTTAAGAATAAAAATATTATCACCATGCAGTAATTTAGATTGAATATCTTGAATCTTTTTTTCTAGTTCAAATCTTGTAAATATATTATTAATAGTTTTTTGCTTAGCTTCTTTATCACTATATACTATAGTTGATAAATCCTTAATTTCCTGAGTAGTTTCTGCTAAAGCTATATCTACTTCTTGCTTAACTTCACCTAAATTACCATGAAATTCATCTGGAATAATGAAAGGTTGCCAATTTAATGATTTTAATAGTTGGTTTGTTTCATCTGTAAACTTTTTAGGATAAATAATAAGATATACAGCTTCTTTAAGGTCTTCTACATTTCCAACATGTATAACCACTGCACTAATGTTTTCATAATTTTTCTTAATTTGCAACCTGTTTTCATAAGAAAGAAGTCCAGTTTGATATTCAAAAAATTCTAGCTCTCTAAGTTGAGTAAAATTAATATTTTTCTTATTGATTGACTCCAAAACATGACTTATAAATAATAATTTTTTTCTCAATTCTAACTTATCTTTTAATGAGGATATGTTTTCTTTGTATTTATCTTGGAACTTGTCAAGTTCCTTTTTAGCTTCCAAAAAACTTAACTCTAAATCTTTTGCTATTTGTGGATTAATATCCATGCCCTGTGCTATATTAGCCACATCTTCCAATAGCATATCTATATTTTGTAATAATTTTGTTTCCTCTGCTTCTAACTTCAGGTTTTTATGGGTAATCGTAGTTTCATATTGATGCGTTAAATAATGATTGTCACACTGTTCAAAATTTAAATGCATTTTTTCACTCAATACTAATTGCTCTAAAATTTTATGTTCTTCTTCTTGAGCAGCTACTAGATTAAACATTATCATTTTTTCTATTGCCATATGCTGCCTCCACCCGTTTATTTACTAAATATTGTGTAATTTGTTGCTGGTTCAATCCGTATCTTAAACCTTCTATAATTGATACTAAATCCTTTAATTCTATTTCCGACTTATAAATATATCCAAGCAATTTTCCAACACCATCTTGGTTTTCTTGCTTGTTTAACATCTCATAAAATAATTTATTTAAATGCTTTTCTAATAATTCGTCATCTTCGACAAAAATTGGTGAGCTAATATAACTCTCAGCCAGCTTTTTAAACTCTTTAATATCTTCTACGTAAATAAGTTTTTTCAGTTTTCCAAAACTTATTTTATAACCATTAGGTAAACTATAAATCAACATTTCTTCTTTTGATATATTATAATATTTTTTTGCTCTGTAAATCCATTCTATATTAAGACAATCTATTTTTGTACCAATAATTCGACTAGCAATTTCAGCATCTACTTCAGATAATTTTTTTGCTCTTTCAGTAAAAAGCTTATAGAAAGTTGTGCTTGCTTTCATTTCCATATGCCAATATCTATCTTTGATATCTTCTTTTTCCAAAGTTTTTAATGGCTCATGATATGGAGTATTATTTAGTTGTTCAATAAATTGCTTAAAATCTTTTACTTCAATTAACTTTTTAAAATTAATGGATTCATATTTTTCTGAATGAATAAAATGTTTATCAATTTCATAAGACGGTTTATTGATCGATTCAATATCTCTTAAAATTAATTCTAAATCATGAATTTCATACTTCATTAACATTGTTTTGAAAAATACTTTATAATCACAAGACATATAATGCAACATTTTTTCGATTTCACCAACAATCAATCTATGAAAAGAAACTTCAAAATCACCTCTATGAAGATCCATTTTTTTGTCTTGCGGTAAATACTCCATATAACCATATTTGTTTTTAAAATAATCAAATATCTCTGCAGGAGTTGTAAATTTTACTATTTTATTCCAATCTTCAGCCTGAAATAAAATGTGTTTACGACCTTGAATTTTAGCATTTAGTGCTTGATAAGATATCATATTTTATTCCCTTCTAAAAATAAATCATCAAACAATTTGTCAACAAGAGTTTCTTTAATTTTTAAATATGATTTTTCAATCTTTAAAATTTCTTCTTTTCCAGATTTTTTAATTAATTCTTCAGACATTAATTCTTTTTCCTGAAGTTCTTTTTCTTGTCTTTGAGCTTCTTGATGAGCATGTAACATTATTTCTTCACATTTATCATCAATTTCTCTTTGATATTTTTGGCTTAAGTCATTCAAATACTTTTCGCTATCTTGTTTGTATTTCGATGATTCTTTATCAATGTTGATTATTTGATCAAGTATTTCCATCATGATTTCATCTCCTAACTTCTTATCAATATAACCTTATCTTGTTTCAAATTTTAATTTTTTATGTTCAATTATGAAAATTTAAAGTATTTTTTATTCACAGAATATAAAACACCCCGAACATTGAACATTTAATTATAAAAATTTGAGATAATTTATAATTGAATATGTGGCTACTTATTTTTTGTCACATAAAAATAATACTACTAATAAAACTTTATTAACAGGCCACCCCCCTAGTTGAATAAGTATAGTATTAACTCCTGATTAATAATGACTATTATACAAATCTCTATTTTATCTATACATGTTTTTTAGATGTGATTACAATCATAAAATAAAACTAAATATATACAGCATTACAATTAGTGATTTTTTACAAATTTAATATATATTTTTTTATATAGGTGGATAAGCTATCTTGCATATTTTTTAAAAGTGTACAAGATATCTAGACAAACAAAAAGAATTCCTCTACCCAAATAGATAGAGGAACTTTTTTTTGTTGCTATATTATTTATTATATAAAATTGCTGCTTGAGCTGCTGCTAATCTTGCAATTGGCACACGGAAAGGAGAACAAGATACATATCCTAGTCCTAATTTGTGACAGAACTCAACGCTTGATGGGTCTCCACCATGTTCACCACAAATACCTAATTTAATATTTGGTCTTGTAGATTTTCCTTTTTCCACTGCTATTTTCATTAATTCGCCCACTCCCACTTGGTCAAGACGAGCAAATGGATCAGATTCATAAATTCCTTTATCATAATAATCATTTAAGAATTTACCAGCATCATCTCTTGAAAATCCAAATGTCATTTGAGTTAAGTCATTTGTTCCAAATGAGAAAAATTCTGCTTCTTCTGCAATTTGATCAGCAACAATTGTTGCTCTAGGAACTTCAATCATTGTTCCTACTAAATATTCTAATTCTTGCCCTGATTTTGCAATTTCTTCATCAGCAGCTTTTTTCACAATATTGCTAACATATTGGAATTCTTTTTTATCTCCAACTAGTGGAATCATTATTTCTGGGATAATATTATATCCTTTTTCTTTTTTCACGTGTAGTGCTGCTTGAATAATAGCAGTTGCTTGCATTGTAGCTATTTCTGGATAAGAAACAGATAATCTACATCCACGATGTCCCATCATTGGATTGAATTCGTGTAAACTTTCAATAATAGAGTTTAACTCTTCAAAGCTAATGTTCATTTCATTTGCAAGATGTTTGATATCTTCCTCACTGTGAGGTAAAAACTCATGCAATGGTGGGTCAAGTAAACGTACTGTTACTGGTCTTTCTTGCATAGCTTCATAAATACCAATAAAGTCACCTTTTTGCATTGGTAATAAATCATTAAGAGCTTTAACTCTTTCAGCTTCTTCTTTAGCTACAATCATTTTACGCATTTTTAAAATTCTGTCTTCTTCAAAGAACATATGCTCTGTTCTACATAACCCAATTCCTTCTGCTCCAAAATGTACTCCATTTTGAGCATCATGAGGAGTATCCGCATTTGTTCTAACTTTTAAAGTACGATATCCGTCTGCCCATTTCATAAATATTTCAAAGTTTCCTGTAATTTCTGGGTCAACAGTTTTGATTTGTTCACCATAGATATTTCCAGTAGAACCATCAAGAGAAATGTAGTCGCCTTCTTTAAAAGTTTTGCCATCTAGTGTAAAGCTTTTTTCTTCTTCATTAATTTTAATTTCTCCACAACCAGAAACACAGCAAGTACCCATTCCACGTGCAACTACCGCTGCATGAGAAGTCATACCTCCACGAACTGTCAAAATACCTCTAGCTGCTGCCATACCTTCAATATCTTCAGGTGAAGTTTCAAGTCTAGTTAAAATTACTGGTTCTCCTCTTTCAGCTGCATTTTTTGCATCTTCTGCTGTAAAGTATACTCTACCTGTTGCTGCTCCTGGAGATGCTGGTAGTGCTCTTCCTATAGGTTTAGCTGCTTTTAGAGCTGCTGGGTCAAACATTGGGTGAAGCAATTGATCAAGTTGTTTTGGTTCAACACGTAAAACTGCTTCTTTTTCAGTAATCATTCCTTCTTTAACAAGCTCAACTGCAATTCTTAAAGCAGCATCAGCTGTTCTTTTTCCATTACGTGTTTGAAGGAAAAATAGTTTACCATTTTCAACAGTAAATTCCATGTCTTGCATATCTCTATAGTGGTTTTCTAGTTGATTTGATATATCCATAAATTGTTTAAATACTTCTGGCATATCTTTTTCAAGTTGAGTGATTGGATTTGGTGTACGAATACCTGCAACAACGTCTTCACCTTGTGCATTAATTAAATACTCTCCATAAATTCCAGTTTCACCTGTAGAAGGATTTCTTGTGAATGCAACGCCTGTCCCTGAAGTATCTCCCATGTTACCAAACACCATCATTTGAACATTTACTGCTGTACCCCAATCTGAAGGGAAATCATTCATTCTACGGTAAATAATAGCTCTTGGGTTCATCCAAGAACGGAAAACTGCTTTTACAGCTTCAAGAAGTTGAGTTTCTGGATCTTGTGGAAACTCTGTATTTTTTTCTTTTTTGTAAAGAGCTTTAAAACGTTTTACTAGTTCTTTTAGATCGTTAGCATCTAATTGAGTGTCAAATTCAACATTTTTCTCTTTTTTCAATTCATCAATAAGTTTTTCAAAACTGTGTTTTGGTATTTCCATAACAACGTCTGAAAACATTTGAATAAATCTTCTATATGAATCATAAGCAAATCTTTCATTTCCTGTTTTTTTAGCAAGACCTTCTACAGCAACATCAGTTAATCCTAAATTTAAAACTGTATCCATCATACCTGGCATAGATACACGTGCTCCAGAACGAACTGAAACTAATAGTGGATTTTCAGTATCTCCAAATTTCTTTCCTGATATTTTTTCTAGTTCTGCTAAAGATGATTTTATTTGATTAACCACTTCATCAGACATAGTTTTATCGTTTTTATAATATTCCGTACAAGCTTCAGTAGTAACAATAAATCCTTGTGGAATTGGCAATCCCAGCTTTGTCATTTCAGCAAGGTTTGCACCTTTACCTCCAAATAAATTTTTGTTATTATCAGCTTCTTTAAACATATAAACCCATTTGTTCATTAATAAATCCTCCTAAGAAATTAACTTTAAATACTACTTTTGAAACTGTCACTCCTAAAAGTATGTTAGTACTAATTAAATGTATATATCTCAAAAGACATATGCCAATATAGTTTTCCCAAAACTTTTACTATCAACAATAGCAACGTTTGTTTCATAACGCTTGTTAGAGTATAACCAATTATTAATCACTTATACATCAATTAATAATAAATTTGGTGTTTTCATTCACACCCTTAAAATATAGAACTTTAACGTGCTACATTTATAATCTTAACTATTATAACATAGTTTTTGTAGTTTACCATAGTTTTGCAAAAAAAATTTTATATTTTTCGCTCAACATCAGTTTATATTTGTATATTATTGCTAATATACTCTACTAACTCGTCTATAGATATTCTCTCTTGTTCCATTGTATCTCTATTTCTTACAGTAACTTTATTGTCTTCTCTACTATCAAAATCATACGTGATGCAAAACGGTGTTCCAATTTCATCTTGTCTTCTATAACGCTTTCCAATAGTACCTGTTTCGTCATACTCCACATTAAAATGTTTTGAAAGTGTATCATATATTTCCATAGCTTCAGTTTTTAATTTTTTTACAAGTGGTAATACAGCAGCTTTTATTGGAGCGATAGCTGGATGGAATTTAAATATTGTTCTTGTATCTCCATCGTCTAGTGTTTCTTCTGCATAAGCATCACATAAAAATGCTAACGTTACTCTGTCCGCACCCAAAGAAGGTTCAATACAATACGGAATATATTTCTCATTCGTTGTTGGATCAAAGTAATTCATATCTTCACCAGAATGTTGTTGATGTTGCTTTAAGTCAAAGTCTGTACGGTCAGCTATTCCCCATAGTTCGCCCCATCCAAATGGAAACAAAAATTCTATATCAGATGTAGCATTACTATAGTGAGAAAGTTCTTCTTTTTCATGGTCACGCATTCTGATACTACTTTCATTTATCCCTAGACTTAAAAGCCAGTCTTTGCAGAAATTTTTCCAATAATCAAACCATTCTAAGTCTGTTCCTGGTTTACAGAAAAACTCTAGTTCCATTTGTTCAAACTCACGTGTTCTGAAAGTAAAGTTACCAGGGGTAATTTCATTTCTAAAAGATTTTCCTATTTGTCCAATTCCAAAAGGCACTTTTTTACGTGTGGTACGCTGAACATTTTTA
The DNA here is from genome assembly GCA_001983455.1 of Candidatus Epulonipiscium fishelsonii. GTDB lineage: Bacteria > Bacillota > Clostridia > Lachnospirales > Cellulosilyticaceae > Epulopiscium_A. The sequence goes on along the minus strand of LJDB01000012.1, from coordinate 6,177 downwards.
AAATTAACAAAAATCCCTTGAGCTGTTTCTGGGCGAAGATAAACTATATTTTTTGAGTCCTCTGTAACACCTTGAAAAGTTTTAAACATTAGATTAAATTGTCTTATGTCAGTAAAATTATGTTTTCCACAACTTGGACAACAAATATTATTTTCAGCAATATAATCTTGCATCTGAGCATTGCTCCACCCATCTACAACTTGTTCTTCTCCTCTTTCTTGCATAAAGTCTTCAATTAATTTATCAGCCCTAAATCTTTCTTTACATTCTTTGCAATCCATAAGAGGATCATTAAATCCGCCAATATGACCAGAAGCTTGCCACACTTCTGTATTCATCAGTATCGCACAGTCCACACCCACATTATGTGGATTTTCTTGAATAAATTTTTTCCACCAAGCTTTTTTTACATTATTTTTTAACTCAACCCCTAAAGGACCATAGTCCCATGTATTGGCAAGTCCACCATATATTTCTGATCCAGGGAAAACAAATCCTCTAGATTTTGCTACTGCTACAATTTTTTGCATTAAAATCCTCCTACTTGAAAATAGTTAACAAGTAACTATTAATTTAGACTAGAAAAAACCTTTCATCTCTTGCTTAAACAAGAAATAAAAGGTCTATAATAAATTAATTTACCAAATTTAACATTTTTTGTCAAGGTTTATCGTAATTCTCTGGATTTCTATACACAATAATTTTTATATCTTCATTAGGATTAACTACTTCATCAAGTTGCATAATCCCACCAAATTTTTGCAAATATTCCATAGAGTTAATATACTCTCGAAGCACATTATAATCCTCTACTGAATTTATAACCCAATATAACCGAGTGGGTTCACTTAAATCTATATAAGATAAATTTTGCTCATCAGCAAAATTTATTAAATCTGTAATTACTGTTGCGTCAGCTTGAAAAAGATCTATTTCCATACCATTAAATTTAATAGGCATACTTCTTGCTATATTATTTGTCCCAGTAGTTTCAGAGGTTTCTGGTATAGGAATATCTGCTACAGGAGTATCTGGTAACTTTTGTGCCAGACTGGCTGGCTGAGGTTGAGCAACATCATTATTAGGTATAATCCCATCATATATAAAAAAGCCAACTGCTATACTTGCTGCAAGCCCCATATAATACAGGTATTTTGGTTTTGGTTTTTGCTTTTTACGAGGATTAATTTTTTTCATTAATTCACTATGAAAATCTAGCGGTACCTGATACGTCTCTAGCCCAGTCATACTTTCTTTTATAGACATTAAATCTTGTAACTGTTGATTACAATTTTTACATGTTGATAAATGATGTTCTAATTCTAATTTTTCCTCTTGTGTTAGCTCATTGTCTATATAGCAAGATAACATTTCACTATAATTTTCACAATTCATTATTTTTAACCTCCTTTATATGACTTTGACGCATAAAACTTTTAAAAGGTTCCTTATCCTGTAGTAAAATTTTTCTAAAACTATTTCTTGCTCTTGAAAGTCGTGATTTAACTGTTCCCAATGAAATATTTAGAATTTGGCTTATTTCTTCGTAACTATAATTTTGTACATCTCTCAGCATAATTATTTCTTTTTGTCCTTTATTTAATTCATTTAATCCTTGAGTTAATACTGATTGAGTTTCAATTTGCTCAATATACTTTCCTATGTTTTCCTTTATATCTTCTATCTCCATAAACCAGTCTTCTTTTTCATTACCAGATTGGTGAAATGAAATTTCTTTACTTCTTTTATTTTTACGCAATGTGTCTAGACATTGGTTGACTGCTATTCTATAAATCCATGTACTAAATTTTGAATTACCTTCAAATTTAGGCATTTGCTTCCATATTTTAATACAAGTTTCTTGAGCTGCATCATATGCATCTGTTTCATGCTTTAATATTTTAACACATATCCCAAATATTATGTTCTCATATCGTTTTATTAATTCTTCAAAGGAAACAATATCCCCCGCTTGTGCTTTTTTTATTAAAAAATGCTCCTCCACAATCTCTCCCCTTTGCTATAAATATCACATATTTAATTATATCACAAATTTTACCAAAAATTCAACTAAGACAAAATGTATGAAACAAAAGAGAATAAAACAACATTTATACGATTGACCAAATAAATAATTATAAAAATATTTAACAAATTCCTAAAAACTCTTGACTTTGATATCAGTTATCAGTATAATTGAAAAATATAAAGAAAATAATTATCAAAAGGAGTTGGGTACCATTAAGAATACATATTCAATCACAATATTTATGTTCTTGATGTTAATTGTGTTATCAATACAGTCAATTTTTATTGGGGTAATTGACATTTCTGTTGCTGATATTTTTGCTGGAAACTTTCACGAAATAAACATCTTACTTATATCACGACTTCCTAGGCTTTTGGCTATATTATGCACTGGGGTTGGAATGAGTATTGCTGGTCTAATTATGCAACAATTATGTATGAATAAATTTGTTTCACCAACGACTGGAGCAACTATTTCTTCTGCACAACTTGGCGTTTTGGTTTGCATGATAATTGCCCCAGGAGCAGGAATTTTAACCAAGACTTCTATAGCTTTTGTAACATCAATACTTGGCACTTGGTCATTTGTATTTTTTGCTCAGAAGATGAAATTAAAAGATGCCATAATGATGCCACTGATTGGGATTATGTTTGGAAATGTTATTGGTGGAATTACAACTTATTTTTCATATAAATATGGATTAATGCAATCATTAAACGCCACTTTTGTAGGAGATTTTTCTTTAATTATAAGAGGAAGATATGAAATTGTATTTTTAGTAGTACCATTAATTATTATAGCTTACATATATGCAAATCAATTTAATATTGTTGGAATGGGCGAAAACTTTGCTAAAAACTTAGGGATTAATCCTAACGTTGTTATGTTTGGAGGATTATCAATAGTAGCATTAATTACAGCAAGCATAGTTGTTACAGTAGGAACAATATCATATCTAGGACTTATCGTACCAAATCTAGTTGCACTATTTAGAGGAGACAAAATAAGAGGAAGTATGCTGGATATATCAATATTTGGAGCATTATTTACTTTAGTTTGTGATATTTTGGGCCGTGTATTAATTGCACCTTATGAATTACCAATTGATTTGATTATTGGAATTTTGGGAAGTGTATTATTTATTGGTTTAATGTTTAAGAAATTAAGTCCTGCTAAAAAAATTAAAGTTAAACAAAGTAAAAAAATAGAAACTATAAATGTCATGAAAAGTGGTGAAGCTAATGCCTGAAAGTCTGAATAAAAACAGAAATATAGTTATGATTTTAAGTGTTTTATCAATTTTAAGTTTGCTTGCATATCAATTTATTGATGTAAACATGAAATTTTTTGACTATGCAATGAGCATAAGAATTCCAAGAATAATGGGAATTTTAATTGCTGGAATTTGTATTGGAACAGCTTCAATTATGTTTCAATCTGTTATAAATAATAGAATTGTGACTCCTTGTTTATTAGGAATGAATTCACTTTATATTTTAATTCAGACGATAGTATTTTTTGTATTTGGTGCAACTAGTATTATTGTATTAAATGAAAATATTTTATTTATTGTAAGTTTAGTAATAATGGGTGTAACAGCAACTGCGATTTATGGATACTTATTTAGAAAAACTAATTATAATGTTCTTTATGTTTTGCTAGTAGGAACAGTTATGGCAACTTTTTTCACTAGTATTTCAAATGCATTAATGAGAGTAATGGACCCAAATGAATATGATAGTCTACAAGATAGCATTATATCTAGCTTTACACAAGTGGATGAAGCAAATATTGCGGTATCATTCGTATTTATTATATTAATTTTTATAGCATTTAGAAAAGAAATTGCTTTATTAGATGTAATAACTTTAGGAAAAAATCAGGCAATAAATCTAGGAGTAGACTATGATAAAGTTATAATGAAAATTTTAATGAGTGTAACTTTGCTTATAGCAATTGCAACATCAATGGTTGGGCCAATATCTTTTCTAGGATTAATTATTGCAAATATTTCGAGACAACTATTTAAAACATATAAACATACCTATTTAATGGCAGGTTCAGTGCTGGTTGGAGTTATAATACTATTTATGGGGCAAATAGTTATTGAACATGTATTTAGCTACTCTACCGTAATAAGCGTATTTATAAATTTATTTGGTGGTATTTACTTTTTATATTTAATTATGAAAAATAAAGGGGTTGCGTAAAATTGAAAATTGTAAATTTACTTAAACAATATGGTGAAAAAAAAGTTGTTGATACAGTTAGTTTTGAGTTTCCAAAAGGAAAAGTTACATCAATGATTGGTCCAAATGGAGCGGGAAAATCTACAGTTTTAAATATCGCCACTAGGTTAATTCCTCGTGATGGAGGGCAAGTTTTATTTGAAGGAAAAGATATTAAAGACTGGAAGAATAAAGAGCTTTCCAAAAAAATCGCAATTTTAACCCAATCAAATAATATTCAAATGAAGCTTACGGTAAGAGAACTAGTTTCATTTGGCAGATTTCCTTACAGTGGAAATCGATTGACAAAAGAAGATTGGGAACATGTTGATAGTGCTATAAAATATATGGAACTTGAAGAATTTGAAAATAGATTTATTGACCAGCTTTCTGGTGGTCAACGACAAAGAGCGTATATTGCTATGGTTATTGCTCAAGATACGGAATATGTATTTTTAGATGAGCCAACAAATAACCTTGATATTTATCACTCATCAAATATGATGCAAATGGCTAGGAGGTTATGTGATGAACTAGGCAAAACTGTCGTTATGGTTCTTCATGAAATAAATTTTGCTTCATTTTATTCAGATTATATATGTGCCTTTAAGGATGGCAAATTACATACATTTGGAACAGTGGAAGAGGTTATGAATAAAAAAGTTTTAAAAGAGCTTTACAATGTAGATTTTGAAATTCTTAATATGAACAACAAACCATTATCAGTATTTTACTAGAGAACTAATATAACTTTGCGTATAAAAAATAAATTTAAATTATAAAGGGAGCAAATGGAAATGAGCAAAAAAATAAAATTATTACTAGTAATGAGTTTAATGAGTGTAGCAATGGCAGGTTGTAGTTCATCAGAAACAGAAGAAGCAAGTGCACCTGCAAAAACAGAAGTAAAAGGAGAATCACAAACAAGCATTGAAGAAGCAACTCCATCCACTGTTATTGTGCAAGGGAAAAATAGTACTGGTGAATATGTAGATATTGAAGTTCCATATGACCCACAAAAAATAGTATGTGTAGATTATGTTGCAGTGGATATGATTGATAGTTGGGGATTGGGCGACAGAATTGTAGGGATGTCAAAAGATAGTGCACCATCACTTTTATCTGAATATGTTGAAAATACAGAAATCATCAACTTAGGTGGATTAAAAGAAGTGGATATGGAAGCTATTATGGAACTTGAACCTGATTTAATTTTCACTAGTGGAAGAATGGGTTCAAAGTATGATGACTTTTCAATGATTGCTCCAACTCTTATGACTAATACTGATTATGACATGGAATATATGGAAAGCTTTGAATTTCATGCTAAAAGAAATGCTCAGCCATTTGGAGTGGAAGATAAAGTTGCAGAACAATTGTCTGGATACCATGATAGAATTGCAAAAATTCAAGAAGCTGCAGAAGGAAAAACAGTCGTAATGGGATTAACACTAGGAGGAAATTTAACAACTCTTGGTGACGGTTCAAAAGGCTCAATTGTAGGTAGAGTTCTAGGATTTGATAATATTGCAGATGGAATTGACTCAAATCATGGAAATGCATCTTCATATGAATTAATTTTAGATTTAAATCCTGATTATATGTTTGTTATTGATAAAGACATTGCAACAAACGTAGGTGGAGCAGTAGCTGCACCGCAACTTCTTGACAATGAAATTATGCACCAAACAAAAGCATGGCAAAATGGAAATATTGGTTTTCTTGCTCCATCAGAATGGTATGTTGGAGAAGGTGGAATTCAAGCAATGGACGTTATGCTTTCTGATATTGAAAAGGTGTTATTTAAAGCAGAATAAACACAATCAAAACCACCCGTCTAACGGGTGGTTTGTACTTGCCCTTTAAGGGCTTGTTACTAACTGTGTCTTAAGACACACTGAATGGTCTGACAACTGTATA
>LJDB01000011.1 GCA_001983455.1 Candidatus Epulonipiscium fishelsonii | reverse complement strand
ATCCCATATGTAAAAATAAAAATTTTTTTACATATAATTTAAGATAATGAGAAAAGCTAATAGTTTTTCATTGTCAAAAGAAGCTAAGGAGGCTGATTCATGGACGGGTGAACTTTTTCAAAAATTAATAAATTTAAGGTGCGTTCTTATCACCTCTCTGATGATTTAAGCATGATTGAAAGAGCGTATAATTTAGCAAATAATGCTCATAACGGAACTCTTAGAATCAGGTGAGCCATATATAATACATCCACTTGAGATGGCGTATATTTTGGCGCGGAGCGAGCTTGATATTGAGTCTATTTTACAGGGATTACTGCATGATGTAGAGTAGAAGATACGCAGTACACTTTAAGAAATAAAGAAAAAATATTTAACAAAGGTGGAGCTTTACATGTAGATGGGGTTACAAAACTTAGTCAAATAATATTCTTCTCAAGATATAAACAACTTCAAAAAGAAGAAATTCAGGCTGAATTATAGAAAAATGTTTTTCTTGCAGGCACAAGAAATATAAGGGTTGTTTTAATTACTTGCTATGACAGTGCACAAAATATGAGAACATTAAAGTTTATGCCACACCATACAAAAAGAAAAAGCACAAAAGAAACTCTTACAATATGCTCCACAATTGCTCATAGAAGGAATTTGTAAGATAAAAGCTGATTTGGAAGATCTTTCTTTTAGATATTTAGAACCAGAAATATATATTGACTTAGCAAAACAGATATGTCAAAAACGTCAAGAACGCGAACAAAATTTATCGAAAATAGTCAGAAAAATAAAGTCTAAATTGAATGATGTGGATATACAAGCTTTGGTAGAAGGTAGACCTAAACATTTTTTTAGTATTTATAAAAAGATTATTAACAATCAAAAAACTTTGGATCTAATATTTATGATTTGTTTGCTTTTCGTGCGATTGTTAAAGATGTAAAATTGTTATGAGGTTTTTTGGGAGTAGTGCATGATTTATTTACTCCAACCAGGTTTAGATTTAAAGATTACATTGCTATTCCAAAAGCATATGTATCAATCTCTATACACACCACTTTAATGGGTCCAAATGGAACCCTATGAAATGCAATAATTCGTACTGAAGATATGCAGAACAGCAGAGTATGTGGTTGCTGCACACTGGAAATATAAAGATGGTAAAGTATAGAAGGAAAAATTCAAGATAAATCGGAAGAAAAACTGGTGGCTTAGACAGATACTAGAGTGGGGCAAAGAGAAATGAGTGACAACTGAATTTATGGATGCATTTTAGCTTGATTTAGATATTTACACAGAGATCAAGTATAAGTATTTTCACCAAGGTGAACTATTAACGCTATGCCCCAAGGAAGCAAACCCATAGACTTTGCATCAGAGATCAACGGACGTAGGAAACCGAATGTGATTGGAGCCAAAGAATGATAAAATTGTATAACATATGATTAAGTTATGAAAAACGGATAGACTAAGGAAATATTAGTATCAAAAAAACAAAGGCCCTAGAGTAAAGACTGGCTTAACATTGTAAAGTACACAAGCAAAAAATAAAATTAATATCAATGGATAAGGACAGTTTAAAGATGAAGATATTCAAAGGGGGGAAGAAGTGCTTGAATTGTGTGCTAAGCATAAAGGAGATGAGTTTTATCAGAGTTACTAGATGAATTGAGTATAAAATGTATATCTATTAGATATGGCCTTAAATTGGAAAGCAATTTATATGCTGCAATTGGATATGGTAGTATAAAAGAAAAGCAGATATTGCAACGACTAATTGATGAAAACATAAAAAAGAATAACATTATTAGACCAATTAAAAGTGACCAAGAAATTTTGGAAGAAACAAAACTTGAAGAAATACACAATAGTCAATATCATGAAGAAAAGCAATAGCGGTTTTATAATATAAGGTTTAGGAGAAATAGTGCTGTGATTTGCAAAGTGTTGTAAACCACTTCCTGTGGAGATAAAATTGTGGGATACAACTTGAGGTAGAGGTGTATCTTTGCATAGAGCCGATTGTCCTAACTTTGTAAATATACCACCTGAAGAAAAAAAGCACGTCTTGGGGGTTCGTCTTGGCAGCAAGACAGATGTGAGTTATAGTTATATTACAGAAATTCAAATTTTATTAGTATTGAGGTCAGGAATGCTTTTTTGGATGTCAAAAGTACTTACAGAAGTTAAAGTTCCCGTAAAAAATCTCTAAATGCTAGTACTACCAAAAATCGTGAGGATTTTTAAAGTTCGTGTGGAGATTGATACAACAATAAAAAACTGGATGAACTAAAAACAACTAAGAAAAATAGATAATGTTTTAGACGTTATCAGAGTATCAACATAAATAAAATGGAGGCAGATCATGAAAATTTTTTAATTAAAAGTTGGTATATTTTTAGAAATGAGACATACATATTAACAGATGAAAACAAAAATAAAGCTGTTTATATTGACCCTGGAGCCGAACCAGAACGTATAGCTAGTCATATCAAAGGATTTGATTTAGTGGCAATATTGATTACACATGGACATTATGACCATTGGAGCGCTGTGCCCGCACTATTAGAGAAATTTGGAACAGAAGTTATTTCATGAAGAGGCAAATATATATCTAAATGTTATAAAAACTATAATTTATCAAGTAAAATTGGTAGAGATATAGTAGATTATGATGCTGATAGATACATTAAATGGGGAGAAATATTAAAATTTAGATATGACCTTGAGTTTGAAGTAATATATGTGCAAGGACATACACTGGATGGAGTTGCGTATTATCACAAAAAATCAAAGTCTATATTTTGAAGATATTATATTTAGAAGGTCTATTGGTCGCGTTCTGTTGTTTGGGGGAAACACTATACACAACTTATAGGGAATTAAAAGTAAAATTCTAACATTACCTGATGATATGTAAATCTATTGTGGTCACATGGTGATAACAACTGTTGGAGAAGAGAAAATGTTAAATCCATATGTACAGATTTGTAATTAGTAAATAAACAGATCTTATAAGTTGTCGTACAACTATTAAGTGTGAGTAGTCTAGTGGTTAGTGTGTTTACTCTTAACCACCTCACAATAATATAAGTGAGATAAAAGAGTTACTGACCAATCTGCTTAATATCAAAATATAAGTAATGCGATATAAAAGATAGTACTCTAACTTTTTATAATTAATGTAAGCAAGAAAGGAACATTGGCTTAGATGAGTTTTTGTTTAAAGCCTCAATTGATTTTATATATAAAAGACCACCCAATATTTAATATAACTAAAGAAAAAATATTAGATTTTAATCATCTACCAGAAGTTATATAGCAAAAAATCCCACTGAAAACACGTTTCATATTTGGAGAAGCAGTCGAAAATCAAGTGAGAGTAATAAAACAGATGAGACTTTATTAAATTTGTTTTGTGGCCATTTTAAATAAAAAATCATTAAAAATAAAGTTTTACTCTTTAAGTGACACTTATTGGGTTAAATATTCTAATGACCAATAACAATTTGAATATCTATAACTCCATACTTAGAGTTTTTTTGGGGAGAGCATTAATTTGACCCATAAATATATAAGAACGGAGATACCTTTACTCTAATGACTAATGGAGTTTTAGATAAACATGATTTCCAAAGATTATCTTCAAAATAGCCCCAATACAAATGTGAATATGATAGTTACGTACTTTGTAAAATTTTACATTTTCCAGTAGCGGAATATATCCTAAAAAGATAGGTTGCTAGTGAATAATTTCACACTGATATAAATAATTTTAGAACCTGCTAACTCATATGTTTTTTATAGTAATCAGGGATATACTTACATGGATTTATTATAAATGACTTTGATTTTGGTCTAGAGATGATAATTATAGATGCAATTATCGAAAATGCAGATAGACATACAGGAAATTTTGGATATCTTAAATATAGAGAGCGGAAAAAAAAAACAAGCACCTCTATGTATTTTTGATAAAGCATTATAAACTAAATTTTCAACAGACTATATGAGATTGACAATTTGATTAACGTACAAAATGATATGTTCACCTAACTTTATAAAGCAAACTATTTTGAGACGTATAACAATAAGATTTGAAAATGCTGATAGATTAAATAAAAACTTTGTTATGCGAGCTCTCAATGTTTAAAATAAAAAATATGTAAATCTGCATAAACAATTCAACATAGTAAAAATATCTTATGTTGAAGACTCTATGTTTAAAAGAGAATATTTGTAGGTAATGGATTCGCTTGGTATTGGGGAAATGAGGAAGACTATGCAAAGTTTGATGATGAAGGTGCAAATACACTAGGGCATATAGCTGAAAAAGTAAACTTAAACATTCCAAATTTACAAAAACTAGGACTTGCTAATTTATGTACTTTAAAAAATGTATCTAAAAGAAACACCGCTAGGGTATTTTTTTCTGAGATTAAAGAAAAAAGCGATGGCAAAGATACAATGACTGGGCAGGGAAATGATGGGTGTATCGAAAAAAGTACCTTTTAATACTTTTACTGATACTGTGGATTTCCACCAGAATTAATACAAGAATTGGAAGAAAAAACTGGCAGAAAAATAATAGGGAAATAGAGTTCTAGTGGTACAGATTTTCTTGATGAACTAGCAGGAAGAAATTAACAATGGTTATATTTAATTGTTTACTTCGGCCGATTCAGTTTTACAAATTTGTGGAAATGAAGAAACTATGGGTCTTGAAAATCTTTATAAATATTGTGAAATAGTGCTCGTGACTTAACAATGAAAGAAGAATGGAAAGTTGGACGAATCTGCAAGACCTTATGTGTAGGCAAAGAAAGGCGAGTTTAAAAGAACAAGTAACCGTCATGACAATGCTTTGGCTCCACCAGAAAAAACTGTACTAGACGTTCTAAAAGATAATATAGATTTGATGTTATTTATCGGAAAAATCAAAAAGATATATTTGCTGAAAAAGGTAACTAAAGCTATAAAAAATAAATCTTCAGTAGAGGGAAAATGGACCAAACAATTGAGGTAGCTAAAAATGAAGAATTCAGGACTATGCTTTATGTAAATTTTGGATTTTGATGCACACTGTGGACATAGAAGGAGAATACAGAAGGATATGCAAAAGAAATTGAAATGTTTGATGAAACTAGGTATATTACTAGAGAACTTAAGACAAGATGATCTTTTGATAATAACAGCAGACCATATGAAAACGACCAAACATATAAGGGTACACCATACTAGAGAAAAAAAGAACCTTATTGCGTATAGCAAACAGTTTAAAGGTGCTGGTAAACTTGCTGAACAAAGTTCATTATTGCAGATCGGAGCCACTATTTTTGACAACTTTAATTTAAGTATGCCAACAAAAATTTAATTGAGATATTCATTAAAAAATAAAAATTAAAATAATTTATAATGATTATGATATAAGCAGGAACACAATATTTAAATTCCGTCTAAATTAATAGAGAGGTAAATTTATGGGAGGAATTTTTTTGAATAAAAATTTAAATTAGCATTAATGACATAATTGATTAGTTCTACTGTTGTGCCCTTATGGACTAAATCAATTTGGAAAAGAAGAAGTAGTGTATGTACCACCAACAGAGGTAGAACTTTTGGAAGGCTACGGAGTCAATATGAACACGCCCCAATATCAGAGGGAGAATTTTATTGCAATTGCAAATACAGTGGAAGAATATTTTTCCATATTCCAATGGACACTCTATGCAACACCAGCAGTGCAAAAAATTTTGGTGCTTGAAATAATTATTCCACAGCAATACACAGAAAAAACATGGAGCAGAATAATAACCGAGAAGGAAAAAACAGATATTTTAATAAAAAAGTTATGAATCATAATATTCTTTCTATTGAAGAAGTTGCTGATGCTCTGAATAATATTTTAATTAAAGGTATAATGTATGATGGAATTCTTTCTATTGAAGAAGTTGCTGATGCTCTGAATAATATTTTAATTAAAGGTATAATGTATGATCCCAATAGCATAGATTTAAAAAGTCTTATGCCTATCTTATCAAGGTGGACTTTTATGGTGCCTGTTCGCCCAATAGC
>LJDB01000010.1 GCA_001983455.1 Candidatus Epulonipiscium fishelsonii | reverse complement strand
TCTACTTGTCCGTTTATTACTAAAGCTCCATCTTTAAACCCATATTTTATTCCATCAAGGGTATGAATTCCATCTGATATTATTCCATTTTCAGTAAAATAGTGTTTTTTCCCATTAATTACCTGCCAGCCAAGCCTTAATATCCCGTTTTCATCTGTTTGTAAACCATCTACTTGTCCGTTTATTACTAAAGCTCCATCTTTAAATCCATATTTTTTTCCATCAATGGTATGAATTCCATCTGATATTATTCCATTTTCAGTAAAATAATATTTTTTTCCATCTACTGTTTGCCATCCAACTTTCACTATTCCATTTTCATCTAATTGGTATCCTCCAATAGATTGGTTTCTTGCTAACGTGCCATCGTCATTAAATCCAAATCTGTGTCCATCAATTTCCTGCATTCCAATTGCTCTTGTTCCATCCTCAAAAAAATAATAGTCATTTCCTTCAGCCATCTGCCATCCACGTTGCACTATTCCATTTTCATCAGTAACATACTCTGGTGTTACTTTTGATCTTTCCAGCATACTATCCTTATTAAATGCATATGTAATTCCATCAATTTCCTGAATTCCAATTGCTCTTGTTCCATCCTCAAAAAAAGTAATAGTCATTTCCTTCGGCCATCTGCCATCCAAGTTGCACTACCCCTTTTTCATCAGTAACATACTGTGATTTTGCTTCAGATATTGCCAATGTTCCATCGTTATTAAATCCATATAAAGTATTTCCTATAATCTGGATACCTTTTACTGCAGATCCATTAACAAAAAAGTAATACTGCTTCCCATCTATTTCTTTCCAACCTTTTGCTACTCCTCCACCTTCAAGATAATATGCTGTTTTTCCCTCATAAGTTTGCAAACCTGTTAATGGGTTTCCATCTTTATAAAACCATCTTTTGCCATCTTTTATTTTCTCACCATTTTCATTTTCACTTTTCTCAACCTCTATTGTTCTCCCTAATATAACATTTTCAATATTGTTTATATTAATGGAATACAACACTAGTACACCCAATATTAATTTGTTCCGTAGTTTCATTTCTTGTTATTCTCCTTTCTTTTATTCATGACACTATGTATAAATTTCTATTACAATATAGTCTTATTATGATTTGCGTAATTTCTATATGACTCCTTCATTATATACTACATGATATTTTTGTACAACAGTTTTTGTGCAGAATTTTCTGTTGCCACCAATGCCATTGCCGAAACTACGTATTCTCCTGATACAACTTAAATCCAGTATAATTTGACTGAAAGTTGGTTATACTTTTATAAATTAATTCAAAGAGGTGTTAAAATGCTAGACATAAAATTATTTCGTACAGATTTAGATAAAGTAAAAAAGGGTCTTGAAAGCAGACATTCAAATATAGATTTAAGTGACTTTGTGGACTTAGATAGTAAACGTCGTGAACTTTTAGGCGAGGTAGAAACTTTAAAAAATAAGCAAAACGTAGTTTCAAAACAAGTTCCTGCTATGAAAAAAGAAGGCAAAGATGTAACAGAAGTTCTTGCATCAATGAAAACATTGTCTGATGAAATTAAGGAATTGGATGCTCAAGTTAAAGCTGTGGATGAAAAACTACAAAATTTATTACTTACAATACCAAATTTGCCAAATCCAAAAGTGCCAATTGGAAAAAGCGATGAAGATAACCAAGAAATGCGTAAAGTAGGCGAAGTGCCAAAATTTGATTTTGAAGCAAAACCTCATTGGGAAATTGGAGTAAACCTTAATATCTTGGATTTTGAAAAAGCAGGAAAAGTTACTGGCTCCAGATTTACTTTTTATAAAGGTTTGGGAGCTAGACTTGAAAGAGCATTAATTAACTTTATGTTAAATACACATATAGAAAAACATGGATACGAAGAAGTTATGCCTCCATACATGGTAAATCGTGCAAGTATGACAGGAACAGGACAGCTTCCAAAATTTGAAGAAGATGCATTTAAAGTTCAAGGGACAGATTATTTTCTAGTGCCAACCGCTGAAGTTCCAGTTACAAATATGTATAGAGACCAAATTTTAAATGGCAGTGATTTAACAATAAAGCATTGTGCATATTCTGCTTGTTTTAGAGCAGAAGCTGGGTCTGCTGGACGTGACACTAGAGGAATTATCCGCCAACATCAATTTAATAAAGTCGAACTAGTTAAATTTGCAAAACCAGAAAATTCTTATGATGAACTTGACAATTTAACTAATGATGCTGAAAATATTTTAAAAGCACTAGGCTTACCCTATAGAGTAGTAAGACTTTGCACTGGCGATTTAGGGTTCAGCTCTGCTATGACATATGATATTGAGGTATGGATGCCAAGTTATGAACGTTATGTAGAAATTTCAAGTTGTTCAAACTTTGAAGATTTCCAAGCTAGAAGAGCAAATATTAGGTATAAAAACAATATTAAAGATAAAGCTCAGTTTATTCATACGTTAAACGGTAGTGGTCTTGCTGTTGGTCGTACAGTAGCAGCTATTTTGGAAAATTACCAACAAGCAGATGGCACAGTGTTAATTCCAAAAGCACTTCAACATTATATGGGTAACTGCGAAGCAATAAAATAGTCATTTAAAAAGAGATATAACACTATTAATTTACCAGTGCAATATCTCTTTTTTTCCAACATATATAACATAATAAAAATAAATTATGTTGCTTCTGGCAACAATTCTTCTTCTGGAGATTTTAATATAATTCTAACTTTGTTTATACGATTGTTACAAGTTTCTTCAACAATAAAAGTTGCCGAGTCCCATTCAACTATTTCTCCATCATTTGGAAATCTATCCAGCAACCCTATTATAAATCCACCAATCGAATCAAACTCATTGGATTGTATTGGTATTCCTAACTCTTCATTTACATCTGAAATACGATATGTACCGTCAACAAGAAATTCCGTATCGCTTATTTTTGAAAAGTTTTCCTCGCTTATATCGTATTCATCATCAATGTCACCAACAATTTCTTCGATTAAGTCTTCTAAAGTTACAAGTCCGGAAGTTCCTCCGTATTCATCGACAACAAGTGCTAAACCCAATTTTTTTGATCTAAGTTCTTTAAACAATTCATCCAATTGTTTAAATTCATGCACAAAATAAGCTTCACGAGCAATATCTTTTACCTTAAAAGATTCTGCTTTTATTGATTTAATTAAAAAATCTTTCATATATATCATTCCCACAATATTGTCATGAGTTTCTTCAAAAACAGGCATACGTGAAAATTGATACTCTTTATACAAATTAATTACTTCGTTATATGTCGATTCAATGTCAATAGCTACCATATCAGTTCTTGGAATCATTATATCTTTAGCGTATAAGTCTCCAAAATCAAATACATTATAAATCATTTCTTTTTCTTCATCCTCTAAAACACCTTCTTCATGACTTACAGTAACTATAGTCCTAAGTTGTTCGGCTGTCATAAAATCTTTTACTGTATTACTATTTCCTCCAAGCACTTTTATTAAAATATTGGAAACTACCATTAATATTTTAACAACTCCACCAAACAATACTACAACTATAGATATTGGTCGTGCTACAAAAACAGCAATTTTTTGAGGATTTTGAGTTGATAATGACTTGGGAGTTATTTCACCAAATATTAATACAAGTACTGTTACAGTTCCTGTTGCAATACCAACTCCTGCACTTCCAAACAAATTTGTTGCAACAACCGTTGATAAAGAGGCACTAGCAACATTTACAAGGTTATTTCCTACCAATATAGCACCAAGAAGCTTTGATGGATCTTCCAATAGTTTTGAAACTAGTTCTGCACCTTTAACATTTTGTGAAACCATGTGCCTAGCATCAATTTTGCTAATGGACATCAACGCAGTTTCTGACATAGAAAAAAAAGCTGAACAAAACAACAATAAAATAAGAATAACGATTTGTAATATCTGAACCGGGTTCAATTTAAAATCACACTCCTAATAAAATAAAAAAAATTAATCACTTACAAATTATAAAATAATAAACTTATTTTTGCAATAAAACACCTATACATTGTAATGGAAAAGACTGCTATATTTTCTTTATATTGTTAAATAACTACAAAGTACACAACTTTTAAAGAGGGGATTTTCCCCGAACCCAAAATCAATTTATTCACTACTGATAAGTTATTCGACAACTTGAACATTCTGACAAAAATAATAATATTGTCATCAATATATATAAATAGTATACGTCAAACTGCTTTATAATATTAAAGATTTGAAAATAAATGGCCGACATATATTATATAAAATAGTGAGGTGAAAAAATGGTTGAAAATTTAATTACATCAAAATATAATCAATATACTTACACAAATCCCAAATTATCAAAGTCTTCATCAGTGGGAAATTCTAATTTTGAATATGAAATGACAAAATATGCACCAAGCAAACAGCAGGATTTGGAACAAATTGCATATGAAAAAGAAACCAATTTTGGTGAGACTACATTTGATTTTGAACAGGAAAAAATTTCAAATATTCAGCAAAACGGATATGACATTGGAGAGATGGAATATGATGTTTACAAATATTTAGAATTTGAGCAAATTCAAGAAAAAGAAGAAGTAATTTTAAATGAAAAACAACAGTTGCAACTTAAAGATAAAGTAAACAAATTAAAAGAACATACAGATGCTATGTACAAATGTGCTATGGAGGAGCAAGGTGAAATAAATATAGCCAATTTGTACCTTGGAAGTTTTAAAGGCACAGGTTACCCAACAGAATATAGTAAGGAAGAGATAGATCAGGTTTTAAGGTTAAATAGTATTGAAATAACTCCAGAAAATCAGTGGGCAACAGAGAAATTGCTTAAAGTTGGTCAGGATGTTACATTGGAAAATATTTCAAAAATACAAAACATAAAAGAGCAAATTGATAACTTGTCTCCAAGTGATTTGTTAAATGAAGAGGAACTGCCTATAGATGTGTCTAAAAAGCCTCTTATAAAAAATGATCAGGTACATTATACACAAGAAGATATAAATAAACTTTTAACTGATTTGTCTGAAATAAAAGACGAGCAAATTGAAGAATTGCTGGAAAAAGATATTAAAATAAATATCAATAATTTAAAAGCAATATTATACCAGAACACAATGCAAATTTTGGCTCCAAATATCAGCAGGCCAAATGTTAATACTCCAAATATCAGCATACCAAATATTGGTACAAATGGTAGTACTCCAAATATAAGTATGCCAAATGTTGATATAAATGGTAGTGCTCCAAATGTTAATATTCCAAATATCAATATGCCAAATGTTGATATAAATGGTAGTGCTCCAAATGTTAATATTCCAAATATCAGTACTCCAAATGTTGATATAAATATTAATACTCCAAATATCAATATACCAAATGTTGGTGCAAACATAAGCACACCAAGTATCGATGTTAACAAATCACATATTAATAAACAACAAACAGTTCAAGATGTCAAAAATTACATAAATATAATTAGGGCAAAACTAAACGTAGAAGCAGCAAGAAACATTAGTACTAAGATGCCACTAGAGAGCACCGAACTTTCCAAGGTGGCACAAGAATTAATTGCCATAGAAGATGTAGTAATCACAGAAGCATTAAATAAGGCAAATGTTCCAGTCTCTGAAGAAAACAAACAAATTTTGGAAAAGGTTATTGAAACTACAAATCAAATGAAGTTTCATCCTACCCAAACTATAGAAATTCAGCTTGAAACATCAGAGGAAGCAACACTAGAGCAATTTAATGTTGCATTATCTAAATATGATCAAAATGCACTGGAACCAGAAAAACGTTTTGGCGAAGGACTACGCAGTGTAAAAGGTCAGATTGAACAATTTTTGCAAAATAACAATTTTGAAGTTAATAAAATAAATAAACAAGCAGCGGAAGCACTTATTTTAAACAATCAAGAGTTGACCCCTGAAAATATGGAGCAAGCAGCGGTTATTTCTCAAAAACTTAATACATTTTTACTAGAATTAACTCCGCATGTAGCATCAAATATGATTAAAGAAGGAATAAACCCATATTACTCTACAGTGGACAATACACTTGAATTTATTGAAAAAGAAAATATGCCCCAACTTAAAACATCTGTGGCAGAAGCAATTGTTGCTTTGGAAGAAAATGGACAATTATCCAAGTCACAAAAAGACGAATTAATAGGACTATATCAAGTACTAGATAAAGTGGAAAAAAATAAAGAGCAAGTAATAGGGTATATCCAACAGAATAATTTTGACTTAAATGTAGAGAACTTGCAAGAAGCTGTTAAATATGCAGGGAAAAATACTAATATAGAAACAGTGGTTGATGATAGCTTTGGAGAATTAGAAGGGTTTAAACAGCCTCTTGAAACAGCAAAAGTAAGGATAGAACAAGCAAATATAGAAACAGAAAAATTGGTAAATTTATCAAAGGTACTAGAAAACACTCAACTAAACTTAAAATCTGACGATAAAATAAGTAGTATGATTTATCCGTTCATAAAAAGCCAGGTGAAAAAAGAACTAGGAGATTTTGAAGGTATAGATACATTGCCAAAAAGTGTTTTAGAAAAAATTGAGATAGCAAAAAAAGTTTCCCCTGAAATTGTATCCGTTATGAAAGATAAAGAAATACCAGTAACTTTAAACAATATATATTGGCTTCAAAAAATGGTTGATGAGCCAAATTTATATGGTGAAATGTTAAAAGACTATAATGAAGGCAACCCCGATCACAAAAATGAAGTAAATAATTTTGAAGAAATCCGAGAGATGTTAGAAGAAATTAAAGAAACAGCATCATCCGAAAAAGAAATTGCCGTTATGGAAAGTAATATCAATCAATACAAGCAACACAAACAGATGGAAGAAATGGTAAATATTCAAAAAGAATTGCAAAAGCAAGACGAAGTATATCAAGTACCATTTATGATTAACGGTGAGCAAAAACTAGTACATCTTTATATGAACAAGAAAAATAAACAATCAGTTGAACAAAACAATGATCTAAAAGCTGTAATAAGCTATGACACTAAGTCTATGGGTACAGTTGTAGCCCATTTAAATATCACTGATGAAGCGATTTCATATGAAGTTAGTGGAGAAACTCCAGAAATAACAAAGAGACTCCAAACAAAGGGAAGTAATTTGGACACAATGTTAAAAAACATAGGATATAGTGTTAAGCAAGGAATATATCAGGATGCTAAAATATATAATCCTATATTAAAACCAGAACAGTCTGCACCAGTAAAACGAGGAGATACTGAGTTTGAAGTTATTGCATAGGACAATAGTTCTACACACTGTGTGCCCGCAGTTTAATATATGAGGACGATACATATGGAAGAGAAAAAAACAACTGAACCAATTTTAGATATAGTAAAGCAATTTATAACTTATTTTGAAGAAGTTGATAAGGAGGACAATGATGGTAACAGTAGCACAAGTGACACAAGCATCTGATGCAGAAATGATATGTTTGACCTATGAATTATTTTTGGAGAGAGTACAGGATGCTATAAATAATAAGGATGAATTTAAGCAACATACACAAAGAGCTAGAGAAGTCCTTAAGGTATTAGTCAACAACCTAGACTTTGACGTACCTATATCAAGCAATGTATTTCAAATATATGTATATGTTCAAAAAATGCTTTTGAAATATGATACTTTACCTGATGCATACAAGTTAATAAGACATTTACAAGAAACTTTTGAGATGGTCAACAAACAACAACCACACCGCCAGCAAGTTATGCAAAATACTCAACAAATCTATGCTGGAGCAACATATAGCGGCTCATCACTGAACGAGTTTGTTACAGGAGGGCAAAATCGAGGATTTAAAGCATAGCAGAAAATACAACTAAAATAACTATATAATAAGGAGACAAAAACGATGAAAATTAACAACAATACACCAGCTTTACAAGGACTAAATGCTTTGCACCAAAATACAGGAGCATTAAATAAATCTCTTGAAAAATTATCTTCCGGTTTAAGAATTAATAAAGCAGCAGATGATGTTGCTGGAATGGCTATCTCTCAAAAAATGAGAACACAAGTGCAAGGTCTTAAACAAGCTAACAACAATGCAATGGACGGCATTTCCATGATACAAACGGCAGAGGGCTCTCTAAACGAAGTACACGACATGCTTCAACGTATGAGAGAACTTTCAATTCAAGCAGCAAATGGTACATATGGAACAAGCGACCGTGAGCAAATTCAAAAAGAAATTGATCATCTGATTTCAGAGATAAATACAACATCTAGAAATACAGAATTTAATACTATGCCTTTACTTAATGGAGGCGATCCAATTACAAATAGTGGATTTAAAATGATGTTAGTTGGTGCAATATCAGACACAGATGGAAACGGAATTATAGATGATGGGGAAGGGTTCGTAGAGTTTGCAACCGAAGACTTGGATGCAGATGGCGTTACAGGAGAAAGTTCTTCTTTCTCAGGTATATATGACGATGCGAGGCTTGCTACAGTAAAAGAAAAAGCTGTTTATAAAATGACACCTCCGGATTCAGCAAATATAATAGTCGGTTCTGGGTTTACTATAGATGGTGTTGCATTCGAATACTATGATATAGATCAAGGTCCTTATACAGGAACTGCTGTTCCAATAGAACTGAAGGATAGTCTTGACCAGATTTTAACCGAATATGCTGACTCTCCTGGATTTGATCATTTTGAATTTGACGGAACAGATACTTTTACAGCAAAAGAAAAAACTAGTGCTGGTAACTATATGATAGCTTATGATGGCGCCACACCGCCAGTAAACATAGGCATTCAAATTGGAGCAAATGCAAACCAATTGTTGGAAGTAAAATTGGGCTCACTGTCTTCACGAGAATTAGGTCTTAGTGCACCTCCAGGAACTCCTGGATATGGAGTTGCTGCTAATATCGAAGAAGGTATTGGTGTTGACATGAGTCAAGCGGGACTAAACGTTACAGCAGAGGATGATATACATTATGCTATTGCAGCTATTGACTTTGCCATTGACAAAGTTTCTGCTACTCGTTCTTCTATGGGGGCATATCAAAATCGACTTGAACATACTGTAGAAAATCTAGGTGTATCTGAAGAAAATATGACAATGTCACTTTCTCAAATTCAAGATACAGATATGGCAGGTGAAATGGCTGAATATACTCGTACCAATGTTTTAACACAAAGTGCAACTGCTATGCTTGGCAAAGCTAATGAATTACCTAATACTATTTTACAATTAATTCAAGCATAATATCAAACATAACTTAGGGGCGAATACATATGTTCGCCCCTACTACTAGAGAGTCGTCTCTAGTAAATTAATAATAAGGGGGAAAATACGTGAAAATTATTAATAATATACCAGCACTACAAGGTTTAAATTCTTTTCATTACAACAATGGGTTACTTAACGCCTCTGCACAAAAATTATCTTCAGGCCTAAGAATTACCAAATCAGCTGATGATGTTTCTGGATATGCAATTTCTAATAAAATACGCACTCAAGTACAAGGTACCAAGCAAGCTAACAATAACGCAATGGATGGTATTGCTATAGTTCAAACAGCGGAAGGATCCCTGGAAGAAGTTCATGATATGCTTCAACGAATGAGAGAACTAGCAATACAATCAGCCAACAATACAAATGTATCAATAGACCGTTCACAAATTCAAAAAGAAATGGATCACCTTATTGCAGAAATAAACACCATTACGGGAAATTCAGAATTTAATACTATGCCTTTATTAAAGGGAGGCAAACCACTAGCAGAAGCTCCTTTTATAGTAGAGTTGAAAAGAACAGTAGACGAAAATGGAGATGAAATATCCGACTTAACAAATAACCCAAGACTTGCCAGATTAGATGAATATGCCCAGTATAAAGTACAAATATTAAACAGTGCAACAGCAGAACCTGGCTCAGGATTTACTTTAGATGGAGTTGTCTTTGAATATTATGACTCGGATGAAGGTTTATATAAAGGTTCTGCTCAACCAATTGATATAAAAAAAGCTAGACCTGACGGAAGTACCTCAGATGTTTTGCATATGTATAATATAACTCCAGGATTTAAAAACTTTGTATTTAGTGAAGAAGGAGGAGAATTTAAACTTACTGCTAAAGAAAAAGGTAGTGCTGGAAACTATATGGTAGCCCATATGGGTGGAACTCCAACAAATAATATCAAAACTCAAATTGGAGCAAATGCACATCAACTTTTGGATCTAAAGTTGGATGCAATATCTTCCACTACGTTAGGACTTATGGCACCTACTGGGACTCCTGGGTACAAAGAAGCTTCAAATGGCGGAAAACCTGTAAGTTTACCCTCATATGGAGGAACACCTGTAACTTTACCTTTAAATAATACAGAAATGTCTCCATCAAGTTTTAAATTTGAAAATGATGAGTCAAATAATGCAGTGAATTTTGCTAGTGCTGTTCCTCTTACCAGTAGTAATATAGAATATAGCGGATTAAATGTTATGGATGATGATAGCATACAATTTTCAATTCAAGCTATTGACAAAGCTATTGCAAAAGTATCAAAAGCTCGTTCATACATAGGTGCAGCTCAAAATCGACTTCAATATACTATCGAAGATTTGGATGTAACGGAAGAAACAATGACTGAAACTTTCTCTAAAATTAGAGATACAGATATGGCAGCTGAAATGACAGAATTTACACGTACTGACGTTTTAACTCAAAGTGCAGTATCAATGCTTGCAAAGGCTAATGAATTACCTAGTTTAGTCATGCAATTACTACAAAATTAATATGTTTAAAAAATATGTAAACTAGTTTTAAACTTATCTCATTTTCTAAATAATTTTCCCAAAAAATATTATTGTGTACATGATTAAAATACGATATATATTTTGATCAATAAAAATTTCGAGTGACAGATTAGGTCCGCTTGTTCCTAAATCTGTTATAACAAATAAGGAGTATTTTGATATGAAAATTAATAATAATATACCAGCTTTGCAAGGTCTAAATGCTTTGCACCAAAATACAGGTGCACTAAATAGCTCACTAGAAAAATTATCTTCTGGTTTACGAATTAATAAGGCAGCAGATGATGTTGCAGGTATGGCTATTTCTCAGAAAATGAAAACACAGGTTCAAGGGCTAAAGCAAGCAAATAACAATGCAATGGATGGCATTTCTATGATCCAAACAGCAGAAGGGTCACTAAACGAAGTGCACGATATGCTTCAACGTATGAGAGAGCTTTCAATTCAAGCAGCAAATGGTACATATGGAACAAGCGACCGTGAGCAAATTCAAAAAGAAATTGATCATCTTATTTCTGAGATAAATGTGATATCAGGAAATACCGAATTTAATACTATGCCTTTACTTAATGGAGGAACTCCTGTGGCAGAAGCTTCTTTTGAAATAAAGTTGACAAGAACAGTAGATGAAAATGGAGTGGAAATAGCAGATTTAACAAGTGACCCAAGACTAGCTACGTTGGATGAATATGCCGAGTATACAGTACAAATACTAGACAGTAGTGCAGCAACAGCAGGTACAGGATTTACTTTGGACGGAGTTGTGTTTGAATATTACAATTCAGCTAACGGACCATACATTGGGATGGCCCAGCCAATCGATATTAGCCAAAAAGAACCTCTCGGCAGTACTTCAGATGTTTTAAAATCATATAATGACTCTCCTGGATTTGACAACTTTGTATTTAAAGAAGATGCTGGAGAATTTAAACTTACAGCCAAGGAAAAAGGCAGCATTGGCAATTATATGATCTCTAGTCCTGGAGGAATACCACAAACAAACATAGGCCTTCAAATTGGGGCGAATGCAAACCAATTGTTAGAAGTAAAATTGGGCTCAATGTCTTCATACGAATTAGGTCTTAGTGCACCTCCAGGAACTCCTGGATATGGAGTTGCTGCTAATATCGAAGAAGGTATTGGTATTGAAATGAGTCGAGCGGGACTAAATCTTACAGAAGATGATGATATACATTATGCTATTGGAGCAATTGATAAGGCTATAAATAAAGTTTCTTCCACCCGTTCGTCTATGGGCGCATATCAAAATCGTCTTGAACATACTGTAGAAAACTTGGGTGTTTCTGAAGAAAATATGACAATGTCACTTTCTCAAATTCAAGATACAGATATGGCTGCAGAAATGGCGGAATATACTCGTACAAATGTTTTAACTCAAAGTGCAACTGCTATGCTTAGCAAAGCTAATGAATTGCCAAATACCATCTTACAATTAATTCAAGGATAATATACATAACGAAAAATACTCATATCTATAACTGTTATTATAGGTATGAGTATTCTTTTTATGCTATTTGATTTACTAGTCTTTGTAATTTAGATTTTTTACGACCAGCAGTGTTAGAGTGGAAAATTCCCTTTGAAGTTGCTTGGTCAATTTTTTTAACTGCTATTTTTAATTGAGTTTGAGCTAGTTCTTTATCTTTAGCTTGTACAGCAGAGATTACTTTTTTAGAATAAGTTTTTACTGCTGAAGTGATTGCACGATTGCGTGCTGTTTTTGTTGCGATTACTTTAATACGTTTTTTTGCTGATTTAATATTTGCCATTTTAATAGGCCTCCATTCAAATTTTAATATTTCGACACGGTTGGGGAAATCTGAACGGTAATAAATATGTTTTAATTATATCTTATACATTACATTAAGTCAACAATGAGAAAAATATTGAACTTACCCCTCCGCCTCTAGAAGAGGCACCTCCCCTTAAAAGGGGAGGCTGGGTGGGGGTTATTCTTTGCCAACGAATTTTTTATAAATTTCAACCATTGCAATAACATTTTCAAGCTTACAATAGGTTGGGATGCTATTTCCTGAACCAAATATATATCCACTAGTTCCACCGATTTCAGTTAATAGTATCAAAAAATATACACCACGTCAATGATTTTTCTTTGAACCCATAAAAATAATTATTGATTTGTTAAAATATATCAATTATTATACTAAGTCATAAAAGATTAAAAATAAAAATATAATTACATGGTACAACCCTAAAAAGTTTATTTATTTTTAGATATTATAATTATTAATTAATAAGGAGATTATCATGTTAAAAAAATTTAGTATCATAGGATTAACATTAATATTAGGCACGACACCAATTTTAGCAAGTGTGTTTCCACATGCAATATGGAAACCACTAGATGAATATACAGCTTCTAAATCAGAAAATAATGTAATAAATCAAATTGCAGCTTCAGAACAGGTAGTATCCATTATGACTCCTGAGCCAGAAAGTCAAGAACGGATTAACATATTGTTAAATCATCATTTAGAATTAGCAAACGCTTATAATAGTATCGGAAGTTACGAAAAAGCATATGAAAACTTTAAATTATATATACCATTTGGAGAATCACAAGGGCATGATGTAAGTTATGCTTATGCTAAGCTGATGACATTACAACCTTCTTTAGAAGTGTTTCAATTAAGTACTAATTCATCGGCCCCATATTTTGGTGCAAAACTTGAACCCACTCAAGGTGTTATATACGGCAGTTACTATGATAAAGACCCTTATGTTGGAGTTGCATATAATAATGAAGATATTCGTTCCAGATATCCTGCTGAAGAATCTATGTTGCTGGTTTACCTAGAATTTGGTCAGGATATTAAGACTCCGTACATACAAAATATGTTAAATCTTGCTAAAGAAGAAAATAAACTTGTTTTTTTAGGCTGGAACACAGCAGGAAGTACTTTGGATACTGCAAATAGTTCAGATTTTCCACTGCATCAAACTCCACAAGAATATATTGCCTCTACTATTGAGTACTTATCATCACAAGGCTTAGATACATTAATTCGTTTTGGTGGAGAAATGAACAATGGTCCCAGTGGAAGGAATGTGTTTACAGGAGAAGTGGATCCAGCAGGATTTATAGAAAGTTTTCAATATGTATCTACCATAGCAAAACAATATGATAATGTTGGAATGGTTTGGTCACCTGATGACATAGGCGGACTTGATACACCTTTTGAAATGTTTTATCCTGGAGATGAATATGTTGATTGGATTGGAGTAAGTATGTATCCAAAGAAATATTTTCTAGACCAAATTGATACATCTGATAATAAAGATATAAATGAAAGTATTTTTATTGCAGGTGAACATGCAAACCCTATTAAAAAAATTGAACATATTATAACGTTTATGCAAGAACATAATATTCAAAAACCTATAGCAATTAGCGAAACAGGTGACCATCATTTTGTTAGAAATCTTAATATAGAAACTACAGATTGGGCTAAGCTTCAAATGCAAAAAACTTATACGGAGATGTTTTATAAATATCCTCAGATTAAAGCAATAAATTATTTTAACAATAGTTTACATTGGGAAAATAGCTTTGCTCTACATGATAATGATATATTGTTAGAAACTTATAATGCTTTAGTAAGTGATGAACTATTTATTAAGGAATACGGCCAGCCTGCTACAATTGGATATAAAAACATTACAAATGGAGGAATCGAAATAGGCTCAGATATTGAACTTAGTGTAAGTGCATATTACCCATATGCTAACGATGTAAATGAAATCTCAGTGAAATATTGGTTAGATGATATGCTTTTGTCAGAAGCTACTCAATCACCTTATACCATTAATGTTGGTCAAGATGCACTTGCAGGTAAATCAGAACTAAAAGTTGAAATGATTGTGAATGGAGAAATTAAACAAACTCAAGCTATAAATTTAATGCATAATTAATAATTAACAACATCCATAGAGGCGAACATGATTCTCCTCTATTTTTTGCATACTAATTAATTCAAAAATATATACTAATATATGAAAATTGCCACATATGAGGAAATGAATTGGTATTGTAAAATTAAGTATAAGATTGTTATAATTAAATTAGGAGGTAGTTAGGTGCAGATAATGAATAAGCGACAATTAAACATTTTGAAAATGTTGGTAGAAAAGAACGAATACGTTTCTACAAAATACATTGCAAATAACTTTGAAGTAAGCGAAAGAACTGTCCGCTATGATTTAGATAGCATTGAATATACCTTGAGAAAATTAGGAATTGATTTAGTAAGAGTTCCTAAAAATGGTAATAAGATTGTGTATAAAGATGAACTAGGCAGAAGGACTTTACTAGTTCAAATCGAAATTTTACAGGCTAATATTTTTAGCCAAGATGAAAGAATAGTAAATTTAGCTTTAATATTACTTTTAGAAAGCACAACAATAAATGATTTAGCAAATCAACTTGACCTTAGTAAAAATACTATTGTTCAAGATATTAAGAAAGTTAAATCATACTTAAAAACATTTAATCTTTGGATAGAAGCAAAGCCTTATCAAGGTACACAAATTCAAGGTAATGAAGAAGATATCCGATATGCATTCGTTGATTTTTATAGAAAATGCAATACCGAAAAACTTAAAATAATAAGAACGTTTGAGGAAAATAGAGTAACTATCGAAAATCTAATTAGATCCGTTGAGATTTCAATGGGAGTTAGATATTCAAAGAGTTCATTTGAAGAACTTAGCACTATTATCCTTTATTGTTTGCATAGAATACGCAAAGGCAATTATATTGAATATCCTGCTGAACACCTAGATATCGCAACAAGAAAAGTAATGTTTAAAGTACTACAAGATAGTTTTAAGAATATTAATCTATATGAAGAATTTATAAACCAAGAAATTTGCTATTTAATTAAATGGTTTAAGAGTGCTAAAGTAGTTAATAACTTTAAAACACAAACTATAAAGTGTGAAAATGAAATAGATTTAATAGCAATGAGGATACTTAAGGATTTTGAAAGCTACTTGGGGATTTCATTTACGCAAGATATAGAGATAATGAACTCAGTAATTACGCATTTTAATATAGCAGTTTATAGGTTAAAAAACAACTTTAGTATAACTAATCCACTTGCATCAGAGATTAGATATGAGATTGGCATTATTTATAAAATTACTCAAGAAATACTTAGAAAATATGAAAACCAACTAGACGTAATTTTTCCAGATTCTGAGATTGCATATATGGCGATGCATTTTGGTGCGATATTTGAAAGTATGAGCCATAAAATTTTTTTAACTAAAACAGTTATTATATGCAACAGTGGATTTTCTACCTCAAGACTTTTAAATGTACGACTTAAGAGTGCGTTGCCAAATTTAAATATACTTGAAACATTTGGTATAGATGAGTTTGAAAACACTCATTATTTTAACGATATTGATTTTATAATTACGACTATTCCATTTACCCATAATAAAATTAAGGTTATAGAAGTTAGTCCGTTGCTAAATAATAAAGACCTAGAGGTTATAAGGGAATTTACATTTAAAAAAGCATACCAAAAAAGTAGTCAATACCTAGTCAATAGATATCAGCATAATGAAACTTTTTCTATAATGGATCTTATATTTAAGCCAAATACTCAATTTAGCTTGGAAATAAGTGATTGGAGAGAAGCAATAAAAGAAGCTACCAAACCACTTATTAAATCAAACAAAGTAAAGAAATTGTATGTAATGGATATAATCCATAGTATAGAAAAATTGGGAACCTATATGGTATTTGTTCCTGAAATTGCATTTGTTCATGCCCAAGCAGAACATGTAAATGAGAATAGTATAAGTTTAATTACGTTAAAAAATAGAGTACAATTTGGAGATAAAAATTATGTACCAGTCAAAGTTATTGTAGTCTTGGCAAATAAAACAGAAAACATGAATTTAATAAAATTGATCAACATCCTTTTAAAGGGAGATAATGTATCCAAACTAAAGACAGCAAAAGAATATAGTGATTTAGTAGAAATTATATAAGGAGGATACGATGTTTGTAAAAGTTGTAGAATATGTTAATTCGTATCAAGAAGCCATAAAGATAAGTTGTGAAGAGCTTGAGCAAGCAGGATTTGTTACACCCAGATATTATCCTGCTATATTAGAAAAAATAGAGGAGTTTGGCCCATATTTTTGTATTGGTGAAAATGTAGCTATGCCTCATGCAAGACCAGAAGATGGAGTAATTGCAAGCAATGCATGTATATTAAAGCTTAATCAACCAGTAGATTTTTTAGGGAATGAAATAAAGCTATTTATAACTTTATGTGCAAAAGATAGTAACTCGCATATGGAATTAATACAAAAGATAGCAAGCATTTGTATGAACTCAGATGTATTAAATAAAATAATGTATTCAGATAATGAGGAAGATATAAGAAAGGTTGTGTAGAGTATGAAAACAATTATGGCAGTATGTGGATCAGGACTTGGATCAAGTTTTATGGTGGAGATGAGCATTAATGATATTTTAAAAGAAGCAGGAATAAGTGGATATCAGGCAGCACATAACTCATTGGCAGATGCATCACCTTCGCAAGCAGATATATTTGTTGTAGCAGCAGACCTTGCTCCTAGTGCGGAGCATTTACCAAATCTTATTGTGCTTAACTCCTTAATTGATAGGAATGAGTTAAAAGATAAATTGTTAGCAAAAATTAATTAATCATAATGGGTGGATTGATTTCACCCTTACAGATTACACATAGGGGGGGATTTTATGCAAGGCATTTTACAAGATTTAGTAGATTTTATTTCAGAACCAGCAATATTAATAGGTATAATAGTACTTATAGGACTAATTCTTCAAAAGAAGACAGTGGATGAAATTATAAAAGCAACATTAAAGGCAATGGTGGGATTTGTTGTAATCTCAGCTTCAGCAGGAGTTATAGTTGCATCATTAGATCCATTTGGAAAAATGTTTGAATATGGCTTTAATATAAATGGAGTTATCCCTAATAATGAAGCTATTATAGCACTAGCTATCAATCAATATGGACAGTCAACTGCTTTAATTATGACATTTGGTATGTTAGCAAACATTTTAATTGCTAGATTTACAAACTTTAAGTACATATTTTTAACTGGACATCACACACTATATATGGCGGGAATGATAGCTGTTATTTTAACAAGCTCAGGTATGTCAGGATTTTTACTTATTTTAAATGGAGCATTGTCACTTGGTCTTATAATGGTACTTTCACCTGCTGTTTGCCAACCTTTTATGAAGGAAGTTACTAAAAATGATCAAGTTGCATTGGGTCATTTCTCTGGAGTTGGCTATGCCTTAGCTGGAGCAATAGGTAAATTAGTGGGAAAAGGTTCAAAATCAACTGAAGAGATGAAAGTTCCAAAATCACTAGCATTTTTAAGAGACTCTATTGTGTCTATATCAATAACTATGTTGATTTTATATATTATAGTAGCATTTGTAGCAGGACCTGAATATATTGAAGCAGAATTATCTGGTGGAAAAAACTTTCTTGTCTTTGCAATAATTCAAGCTTTAACATTTACTGCTGGATTTATACTTATTCAAAATGGAGTAAGACTTGTTCTTGCTGAAATCGTACCAGCATTTAAGGGAATTGCAACAAAACTTGTTCCAAATTCTAAACCAGCACTAGATTGCCCTATTGTATTTCCTTACGCACCAAATGCAGTGCTAATTGGATTTATGTCTTCATTTATGGGTGGAATAGTTTCAATGATTGCATTAGCTTCATTAGGACTTACAATTATAATCCCAGGTGTAGTTCCTCACTTTTTCACTGGTGCAACAGCAGGAGTTTTTGCAAACGCAACAGGTGGAAGACGTGGTGCAGTTATTGGTTCTTTTGTAAACGGAGTTATAATCTCTTTCTTACCAGTACTATTACTACCTGTTTTAGGTGATCTTGGAATAGCAAACTCAACATTTAGTGATACAGATTTTGCTATATTGGGCGTTGCTATTGCTAAAGTTCAAGAATTTATTGGTTCATTTGGATTAACCGCAGTGTTGTTAGCTATTGTTGGAATAATGGTTAAAACATCATTGACTCCAAAATCAAGTTTAAAAAACTAAGGTAGACATTTAGTCTGCCTTAGTTTTTTTTATATCAATTTTGTAATTACTACCTATTTATTATATTTAGAATTGCAATAAATATTTATAAGACTACGGAATTATATTAAAAATAAAAAAATATTTATTAAATAACTAAAGTGTTTTTTAAAATCAATCGATATATATATTGTAATGATTAATAACAAGAAAAATATTTGTCCATATCTTCTTATTTTGCAATCAATAAAACTTTTGTCTTTACATATTTACAACAAATAATAATAGATCTCTAGTCTTTTATTATTATCATTATTAATTAAGTAATAATTTAAAAGTTATTTACAATCTTAACATCAAAAAAAATAAGAAGCTATGAGTATAAAATATTTATATAAAATCAAGCATAAAATACAGCTTATTTTATAACATAGTTAAAATATCAAAGTTACTCAAAAGGACTAGATAAATTTATTATAGTAAACTTCTAAAGTTTGATAAAAAACATTACTTCATAGTGTTTAGGTTGTTAAACAAAGTATACATCAGGACATTTATATTTGATGCAATAAAGTTGTCTAACTATAAAAATCAGAGTAATATCCAATATAAGTATACCGTTAAGTGAAATTTTAGCCGATAGTAATTATCAAAGAGTTTATTTGATAGTACACAATAAAATATTCAACAACCTAGTATGGTAATGTAGTAAACTTTTTAATCAATAAAAGTATTTTTTAAATAAGGATGTGGTATAATAATGTCAGATACAATAAGATTTACAGGATTAACTTCTGGGTTAGACACCGAGTCAATTGTTAAAGCACTGGTTGCAACCGACAAATCTAAAGTAGATAACTTAAAAAAAGAAGAAATGCTGTTAGAATTAAAAGAAGAAAAATGGAAAGAAATGAATACTACTCTAATGAATTTCTACACAGATCAGATTGGTAGCTTAAGACATGATGGAGGATTTTATTCTGAAACAATAATAAACACAAATGAAGATGCATTAACCCTTCATGAAGGAAGTGACATTCCTGATGGAACAAATGAAATTATTATCGGGCAACTTGCAACAAATACACAAGTAGATACCGATCAAATATATAAAGTAGATCCTAATACTGGTAAGGAAACAAAGGAATTAGCTACAAAAGATACAAAATTATCTGAAATTAGTGCGTATACAACGGATGAATCAGCAACATATACTATAAATATTGGTAATGAAGAAGTTGAGATTTTGGGCTCTGATACAATGGAAGACATTGCTAATAAAATCAAAGAAGTCGATGATAGTTTAAATGTAAACTTTGATCAAGGTAGATTTATGATTTCTAATAAAGAAACTGGAAACATTGATATAAATATTTCAGCTAGTCAAGAGGGTAACGCTAATGTAGATGCCTTAGAAGCATTATTTGGCAAAAATAATGTATCTGACGTTGACGGCACCTACACTGTAGGTACTAATCAAGGAAAAAATGCTCACTACAAATATAATGGCTATGATTATGAATCAACTTCAAATACTGTTACAGTAAATGGACTGAATATGACTTTTAAACAAACTACTGGAGCATATGATGAAAAAAATGGTGTTACAGCAACAGATGGAGATTCCAAGATATTAATTTCGTCTGAACAAGACGTTGGTGCAATATATGATAGAATTGTAGGTTTTGTTGACGAGTACAATAAACTTATTGAAGATTTAAATAGCAAACTTGATGTACCTTATTCAAAAGAAGAATATATGCCTTTGACCGAGGAAGAAATGGCCGAAATGTCTGATTATGAAATTGAGCTTTGGAATGAAAAAATTGAAACACATTTATTTGAGGATGATCCACATTTACAAGAGTTTGTGGATACATTAAGAGGTGCTTTAGGAAGTAACGAAGATTTAATTTCAATGGGTATTACAACGGGGAATTGGCAAGAAAAAGGAAAATTGCATATCGATGAGGAAAAACTAAAAGCTGCTATAAGTTCTGATGCTGATAAAGTAATAGCCGCTTTTGCAGGTGAAGTTGATGCGGACGGAAATAAAACAGATGGAGTAATGGACACCTTATATGACAAAATTAGTGACCAAATTGCTACTACATCGTTAAATAGCTTTGGCAGTTTTTATAACGATAAGGTATTTGATGACCAATTCCGTACTCTTGCAACTGACATAGAAAGATATCAGAGCAGATATGAGTCTCGTGAAGAATATTATTACAGTCAATTTACTGCTATGGAACAAATGATGAATGAATGGAATAGTCAAAGTTCTGTATTTGCTACTGCATAGTCAAGAAATTGTTTATGAAGTTCTCAAAAATTACACACAGTTTACTTATTAGGAAAGGGAAATGAAATATGAACCCATATCAAACGTACCAACAAAACAAAATATTAACAGCTTCACCAGGTGAAATAACTTTATTATTATATGAAGGTGCTATTAAATTTTGTAATAAAGCTTTAATAGCTTTAGATAATAAAGATATTACCGAAAGCCATATCAATATAGTTAAAGCTCAAAATATTATTCAGGAACTCCATATGACTTTAAAAATGGAATATGAAGTTGCTCATTCCATGGCTTTATTATATGACTATATCTTTGAATTATTATTAAAAGCTAACTTGAAAAAAAGCAAACCAGAACTAGAAGAAGCCTTACACTTTATAAGAGAGTTTAGAGATTTATGGGTACAGGTGTTGCAGAAAGTAAAGCAACAGCAAACTTAATTATTTTAATAAAAGAGGGGATTTAAAATGAATATCACAAATACAACAAATACACCACAACCAGTTGAAATAAATAATGCACCACAAGCTCAACCACAACCACAAGTGCAAGCACCAAAAGAAATTAAAGTTGCAACTACACCACAAAATAAGCCGCAACTAAATCACCAAAATCAAAACCAAGCTCAAACTCAAGCTCAAAATCAAGCTAAAACTAAAACCCAAACAGAAGATTTTGTGAAAAAAATCTCTCATTCTATTGAAAGTGCAAATATAGAAATTAATTCACATACTAGCCAAATTAAATTTTCTATGCACAGCGAAACAAATCAAGTTCTAGGTAAAGTAATCGACAAGGAAACTCAAGAAGTTATTAGAGAATTTCCTCCAGAAGAAATAGTAGAAATGATAGCTGCAATGGAACAAAGAGCAGGATTATTTGTTGATACTAAAAAATAAATTCTTTATTTTATTATTCATTTAAAAACCTGGTTATAATCCTACATTATAAAAACTTACTCACATTTTAATAAGTTATAATTATTAAAAGATTTTAACCAGGTTATAAAATTGTTAGAACTAATTATGTGACTCTCAGGAGCTTATTAAGTTAGGTTATTAAAAGCTCAAAGTCTTTTTTTTATTTTCCACTATTCATTAAACTAAGAGCTAATTAATTAGCTAAATTTCTAGTATATAAAAATACTAAAGGGGGATATTTTAATGGATATTGCAGGTTTATCAGCTGGAATGAGCCAAATGAATGTAGGAGTTCAAGTAAGTTTATCTGTAGCAAAAATGGCTATGGATACAGTTGAACAATCATCCGAAATGATGAATGAAATGATGAGAAATATGGAAACATCTGTTAATCCAAATTTAGGAAGCAATATAAATATTAGAATTTGACTACTAATAAAATTTCAAATAGTTTTATGTAGGGAGAAAAGGAATATAATCTTTTTTCCTTATTATGGTAAATGAAACTACTGTATTTTATTATAATATAAATCTTTAAGGAGAATCAGTACAGTGGATGGACAAGAATTAAAAGACATTGAATTAGAAATTCAAAACACACATATGAAAATTGAAAAAGCTAAAAATGGTATAGATTATACCATGAAACTTTATAACGAATATACTGAAAAATATGTCCTAAGTAAATATGAACCTAGGCAAAAAGCATTTAAAAATTTGGAATTAAATAAATTTAACAAAGACACCTTATGGATTATAATGGGCTATAGTTTAGGTTATGGAATAAAAAAAATATTAGACTATATAGGAGAGTTTAGAAATAAATTAATTATAATTGAACCTAATGAAGAACTATTAAATTATCAAATGGAATTTGAACAAATAGATCCAGACAAAATAACAGTTTTTAGTGGTATGGACTTTGATAAGCTAACAACTATATTTTCAAGGAATAATCACCAAATAGCTTTAAGAAAGTACTGTTTAATAACAGATAAGGTTTACTCATATTTTTATGAAAAATATTTTAAACAAGTAAATTTTATCTTTGAAAACGTTAGATTACATGAAGAGTTAACCTATAAATTTTTTGAGATAAGAACTATGGAAGAGATTGAACACACAATATCAAATTATAACTTTATTACAAATTCATATTCTTTAAATGATTTAAAACAATATAAAAATATCCCAGCTGTAATAGTTTCTGCTGGACCTTCTCTTTCAAAAAATATTAATCAATTAAAAGATTTTAATGGCTTAATTTTTGTCATCTCAAGAACTTTAAATGCTATTTATAACAATAACATTGAACCCGATTTTATATTTCATGCTGACTCAAACAACGTTAGCTTTGATTTATTAAAAGAAGATGCTTGCTTAGATTATCCTATGATTTGCACTTATCATAGTAATTATGATTTAATGGAAAGGCATAAAAATATAAAATATTTTGTTACAACATTAAGACCTATGTGTAAAGCATTAGGTGTGGAGTTAAATGAATTATCATATTCTATTTCTGTAAGTTCGCTTGCAATTAGTGTTGCAACTTATTTAAAGTGTAGTCCTATTATTCTTATGGGACAAGATTTAGCTTTTACAAACAATGAATTTCATGATAAAGAAGCTCAAGATGAGCAAGAGACTCAAACTTTCAAAATGCCAGATGATTTTATATGGACTAAAGCTTTTGATGAAAAATTTGAAATTAAATCAAATAATATGTACCTTCGTATAAAAGATGTTATTGAAAAATTTATTAGTACCCATACAAATATAGAATTTATTAATGCTACAGAAGGAGGAGCATATATTGAAGGATGCTCTCATATGTCATTAAAAAGTGTTATTGAAAAATACAATCCAAAACATAAAGTAAAAATTGAACATGTAAAACCATCTAAAAGTAATGTAAAAATTGAATTAAAAGATATTATTTTAGAGCTGGAAGAAGTAATAGACTTGATAAAATCTTTATTAGATTTATTGACCGATATAGCTACAACAATAAAATATAGAAATGTTGAAGATATAAGAATAAACTATAGTAAAATAGAAGATTTTTTTGATCAAATTCAGCAATATACTATATATCCTTTAATAAATATACTAGAGACATCAGCTCAAGTACAAAATAAATCTCATGTAACTAGAGAAATATTTCCCACAAATGTTGAAACAATAGAAAATAATAGTTTAGAAGAAATGTATGTTGAATATTTTTCAGTTGTGCAAGTACTTCAAATAGATTATACTCTTGTACATGATAATCTTGAAAAAATATTAGAGTCATTTAAAATTAAATATAGAAAAGGTTAAAATTTATGGAAAATAATTTAATTAAACAATTAGATTTGTTAGAAGACTTAGTTCAATCAATACTTTCAAAACAAAGTTTTACAATTTTTTTAGTTAGTAAAATACTTACAATTAGTTTGCAAATATATGTACAGATATCATCAATATTAACAATTCAAAATTCATCTCAAATTGCAGAGGTATTTACGGAATTGACTAAAGCAATTGAAAACGAAGATTATATTTTAATTGAAGATTTATTAGAATATGAGTTAATAGATATAATTAAACAATGTAAAATATGCATTACCAATGACAGCTTTAGTCACGTTGTTCCTAAATCCGTTATCATGAATAAGGAGCCTAGTTATGGAGTATAAAAAACCTTATGTAATTGCTGAAGTTGGTTGCAATCATTTAGGAGAGTTAGATATTGCAAAAAAGCTTATAGAAACTGCCTATATATATTGCAAAGTAGACGCAATTAAATTTCAAAAAAGATGTAATAAGGAGTTATTGACGATAGAGCAATATAACGCTCCTCATCCCGTATATTATAATTCATATGGGAAAACTTATGGCGAACATAGAGAATATTTGGAATTCAGCTTAGAAGAACATAGGGAGCTTAAAATATATTGTGAGAAATTTGGAATAACATATAGTTGTTCAGTTTGGGATTTGACTTCAGCAAAAGAAATTGCTTCATTAAATCCTAAGTTTATAAAAATTCCTTCTGCCTGTAACAATAATTATGAAATGTTAGAATGGATATGTAAAAACTATTTTGGAGAAATTCATGTATCTTTAGGAATGACTACAAAACAAGAAGAAAAAGAACTAGTTGAGTTTTTTGAGAAAAATAACAGAAATCAAGATATAGTTTTATATGCCTGCACATCTGGATATCCTGTTCCTACAGAAGATATATGCTTATTAGAAATTACTAGAATAAGAGGACTGTATAAAGACAGAGTAAAAGATATTGGATTTTCTGGACATCATCATGGGATATCTATTGACATTTCAGCGTATGTTTTAGGAGCAAATATTATTGAAAGGCACTATACTTTAGATAGAACATGGAAAGGTACAGACCATGCTGCCTCATTGGAACCAGAAGGATTACGTAGAGTAAAACGTGACTTGAATACTAACTATAAAGCTTTAACTTATAAAAGTGAAGATATTTTACCTATTGAACAAGTGCAAAGAGCTAAATTAAAATATAAAAAACATAATATAAAAATTATAAAAACTAAATATGGAAAATCAATGGATATGCGTAATATAGGTAGAGATATTACTAAAATACAAACAATGATTTCAAAATCTAAAAAAACGGCTGAGAATAATTTATCTTTTGAAGATGTCCAAACATTTTGTAGAGTTTGTTTGAATGATGAACACAATAAAATATTTGTGGATATATATGGATATAAATATTATAAATGTGGAAACTGTGGAAGTATTTATTTAACTAATTTGCCAAATACAGAAAGTTTGTATAACAATACAACCACACCAATAGATCACTATGTTGACAAAGAATTATTTTATAAAAGAGCTGAATTTATTGCGAAGCCAAAAGTAGAATATATTTTGGATGAAATGAAAGAAAATAATATTAAGATAGATAAGTGGATAGATATTGGATGTGGTAGTGGAGAAATACTTTATATAATATCAAAAGAGACTAGTATTGTCCCTATAGGGATTGAGTCTGATGAGCGTGAGATAGAGTTTGCAAAAAGCAATGGTATTGATATTATTAAAGGGTTTATAAATCCAGATGTACAAAATATAGAAATTGAAAAAATATTTAGTGAAGCAACAATAATAACTTTTTTTAATGTGTTAGAACATATAGAAAATCCTATTGAATTTATAAATTATATTTATAAACATATAAAACCAAATAGTGTTATTGTTTTTGAAGTTCCAAGATATCCTTCTATGGCATCATTTGTAAATTTAACAGATAATGAAAATGTATATAGACATATTATACCTCCAATTCATCTACAAGTATTTACTGAGAATGGAATAGACAATTTGCTTAAAGACAAATTTGATATTTTAAGTAAATGGGGGTTTGGTCAAGGATATTTTGATATTTTAACCTCTCAGATGTTAAGAACTGATAAACAAGAAAATTCGTTGTACAATGAATTATTGTCAATAAATAATATAATACAAAAAGAAGTTGATGAAAAAGGTTTTTCTGATACAATGATTTTTATTGCTAAAAAAATGTAGGAGAATAAAAGATGAAATATTCAGAACGTTATGCTGAAAGATTTATAAATGACGATTTTTTGCTCCATCCTAAAATAGATAAATATATGTTGGTAGAAATTAATAATGCTTGCAATCATACATGCATATTTTGTGCAAATAGAAAAATGAGTAGAAAAAAAGGATTTATTGATGAAAATTTTTTAAAACGCATTTTACAAGAAGCTTATAGCTTGGGAGTTAGATGTGTAGGATTTTATTCTACAGGAGAACCATTTTTAAATACAAATTTATGCTTATATATTTCGTATGCAAAGGAAATAGGATATGAATATGTATATTTAAATACAAATGGAAAACTAGCGACTGTAGAAAATATTGAAAAGTGTGTTGAAGCAGGATTAGATAGTTTAAAATATTCTATTAATGCTGCTAATTCTAGTACTTATAAATTTATTCATGGTAAAGATGATTTTGATGAAGTTATAAACAATTTAAAACAAGTTCATAAATATAGAATTGAAAATAATAAACCACTAAAATTATATACTTCTACTATATTGACTAAATATACTATTGATGATGAGGAAAAATTAAAAAACTTATTGCAAGAATATGTTGATGAAATGATGTTTTATAAAGTTAGAAATGCTAGTGGATTAATTACAGAAGTTATGGAAGATTTACAAATTGATGAACCTGATACAAAAAAAGAATTTGAATGTAAATTACCTTTTAACACTATTCACATTACATGGGAAGGCTATTTAACAGCTTGTTGTGGAGACTTTAATAATTATGTGGCTATTGAAGATTTAAATAAAATGAGTTTGAGTGATGCTTGGAACAGTGAAAGGTATGTAAATTTTAGGAAAAGACTTTTAAATAAAGATTTAGAAAATACCATGTGCTATAATTGCTTTAATAATAGTAGCAAAAGATTTGAGCCAATTAATAGTGATTTAGCTACATTAATAGAATGGGATACTTTTTATAATAAAACAATGTAGAAAAGGATAAACAATATGAATATAGCATTTATTCCTGTTAGAGGTGGAAGTAAGTCTATACACTTAAAAAATATCAAAGAAATGAACGGGAAACCACTAGTATATTGGACATTGAAAGCTTCTGAAGATTGCAAATATATAGAAAGAATATATGTTGCAACTGATAATATACAAATAAAGCAAACCGTAGAAGATTTTAAATTTAATAAAGTGATTGTTGTTGATAGAACAGAAGAAACAAGCACTGATACAGCAAGCACTGAATCAGTTATGTTAGAATTTGCTAACAAATATAAGTTTGATAATATAGCACTTATACAAGCAACTTCTCCATTGTTACAAACTCAAGATTTAGACAGAGGATTTGAGATATTTAACAAAAAAGAAATAGATAGTGTTGTTTCTGTAGTTAGACAAAAAAGATTTAACTGGGAAGTAAAAGATGGGTTTGCCGTACCAACAAATTATAATGTCTATAATAGACCACGCCGACAAGATTTTGAAGGGTATTTTGTTGAAAATGGTGCCTTTTATATAACTTCTAAAGAAAACTTAATAAGATCTAAAAATAGAATTTCTGGAAATATACAAATATGTGAAATGTCTGAAGAGAGTTACTTTGAGATAGATGAACCATCTGATTGGATAATAGTTGAAAACTTACTTAAACAACATTCAAATACAGATAAGTTAGATATTAAATTATTAGCAACGGATTGTGATGGAGTTTTAACTGATGGAGGAATGTATTATTCTAGCACAGGAGAGGAGCTTAAAAAATTTAATACTTTGGATGGAATGGGGTTTGAATTGTTAAGAAACAGGGGAATAAAAATAGCTATCATCACAGCTGAAAATAATGACATAAATAATTTTATGGTAAAAAAACGTGGTAAAAAATTAAAAGTAGATGATATTGTTTTAGGACAAAGAGATAAACTGCAAAGCGTAAAGAATTTATGTGAAAAATATAAAATAACGTTAAACCAATGTGCATATATCGGTGATGATATATTTGACTTACCAGCAATTGAACAAGTTGGATTGGGTTGTGCACCTAGTAGTGCACTGGAAATAATAAAACAAAAAGCTGACTTTATAACCAAAAGAAAGGGCGGGGAAGGTTGTGTTCGAGAAGTCGCAGAATATATAATCAGACAAATAGATGGAGGAGATTTATGAATCAAGGAAAATTAAAGATTTATAATAGAATTTTGAAGTTATCTGAAAGACAATCTATAGCACTACATAATGAGGATATGGAGGAGCTTAATAAATTGTTAATTAGAAAAAGAAGATTGATAAATGACTTAGAAAAATTAAATTCCTCTATAGATGATGATGTAGAACTATATAGAGAAGTTATAAATAAAATTAAAGAAGTAGATCAAGAAAACAATGAACTTTATAATGAACTTTATGCTGAAACTAAAGAACAGCTTCGTATATCTAGATTACAAAAAGATGTTCATGATAAATATTATAATTCATATAATATAGCCCAAGAGGAGGGTATTTTCTTTGATAAAAGAAACAGATAATAAGATAAATATAGTATTATTTAAATATAGTTTAAGAGGGGGCAATAGACGAATATTAGGTAAGTTTATAGATGAGCTAGAAATTGCTTTTAAAGATATGGGGCATATAGTAACAATACTAGATTTTGATCAATATGCATTTCATAAAGATTCTATAAGATTAGATTATACTACTAATTCAGACGGAGTAAGCATTGTTTTTAAAGATATGGGGCAAACTGCAATAGATTTTGATCAATATGGATTTCCTAAAGATTCAGTAAAAGTAGATTATGTTATTAATTTTGGCGCAACTTTAGCAGGAATACCTTCTTTATTTAAATTTTTTTCAGATAATAATGTCATTGTAGGAACATTATTACCTGATCCACCCGTTTATATTAGAAGGCTATTGAAAAATACCCCTAAAAGAAATGTGTTTATAGGAATGTTTGCCGAGAGTTTTTTGAATTCATATGAAAAATATATTGATAACACTAGAATATTAATACATTTAATGCAAGCTGGAAGTAAATCTGTTATCATGAATAGTGAAAAAAATATAGATGTAATTATGACTGCTGCTTTAAGATTAGAAGAAGTAGACTTACCTGATGGTAGGATAAACCAATTGATAGAAGAATGGGAACTTAGAGAAACTACTGCAAATATAGTTAAAAAATTTGCTAACGAACTTTATACTAAAGCATTTGATAATTTTAATAAAACTATGGAAGAATGTATAGAAGAAGTCATATTAGAAAACGAAGATATACAATTAGCTATGGCTATGCCAGAATTAAAACATCTATTATTTGAAGAACTATATCTCACTGTAGATTGGTATAGAAGAAATAAATACAGGTATAATGTAGTTAAAGCTTTGTTGGATAACGACATAAAAGTAGAATTTTGGTTAGCTAGTGAAAATAAATATTTTAATGAATATCCTAATTTCGTAGATAATGGAATATTGTGGTATCATGAAATAGTAGAAAAAATTGCTGAGAGTAAAATCTTACTGCAAGATTTGTATCCTGTAAAAAATGGAGGTAGTGAAAGAGTATTTAATGCAATGTTAAATAGAACATTAGTAATAAGCAATAGGAACAGTTTTGCAAATGATGAGCTTATAGATGGCGTAAATATCATTTACTATGATGCAAACAATTTAAATGAGCTAGTGGAAAAAGTGAGATTTTATACTGAAAATTATGATTTAGCACAGCCTATAATTGAAAATGCATATAAATTGGCAAGTGAGAAACATACTTGGAAAAATAGGGCAGAAGAATTAGTAAATATGTACTATGTAATGAAAGATTTAAATGAAACAGAATTACCATCTTAAAAGTTTATATGAAAATTTTTTTTACAATATAAAACAAGTGGAAGTTTAGGAGGAGATTTTCTTTGACAAAAGAAGTAGATAATAAGATAAATATCGTATTATTTAGATACCATTTAAGAATGACTAGTATGCAAATAATAAATCAGTTTATAAATGAATTAGAAATTGCTTTTAAAGATATGGGGCATATAGTAACAATACTAGATTTTGATCAATATGCACTTCATAAAGATTCTATAAACTTGGATTATGTTATTAATTCAGATGGAGTAAGCATTGTTTTTAAAGATATGGACCAAACTACAACAGATTTTGATAAATATGGATTTCCTAAAGATTCAGTGAAAGTAGATTATGTTATTGATTTTAATTCAATGTTAGCTGGAATACCTTCTTTATTTAAATTTTTTTCAGATAATAATGTCATTGTAGGAACATTATTAATAGATCCACCCGTTCACGTTAAAAACTTGCTAATAAACATTCCTATAAAAAATGTATTTATAGGAATGTTTGCCGAGAGTTTTTTAAATTCATATGAAAAATATATTGATAATACTAGGATATTAACACATTTAATGCAAGCAGGAAGTAAATCCGTTATCATGAATAATAAAAAAAATATAGATGTAATTATGACCGCTTCTTTAAGAGAAATCAACTCACCCGATGATAAGATAAATAAATTGATAGAAAAATGGGAACTTCGAGAAACTACCGCAAATATATTAAAAAAATTTGTTGAAGAAGTTTACAATAAAGCATTTGACGATTTTAATAAAACTATGGAAGAATGTATAGAAGAAGTCATATTAGAAAACAAAGATATACAAATAGCTATGAATATTCCAGACTTACAACAAATATTATTTGAACAAGTATATATTGTTCTAGATTGGCATAGAAGAATGCACTATAGGCAGAAAGTAGTTAAAAGTTTATTGGATAATGACATAAAAGTAGAGTTTTGGTTAAATAGTAAAAATAAGTTTTTTAATGAATATCCTAATTTTGTAGATAATGGAAAACTACCGTATCCTAAAATAATTGAAAAAATTGCTGAGAGCAAAATTTTACTACAAGATTTGTATCCTGTAAAAAATGGAGGTAGTGAAAGAGTATTTAATGCAATGTTAAATAGAACGTTGGTAATAAGCAATAGGAACAGTTTTGCAAATGATGAACTTATAGATGGAGTGAATATCATTTACTATGATGCAAACAATTTAAATGAGCTAGTGGAAAAAGTGAGATTTTATACAGAAAATTATGATTTAGCTCAGCCTATCATTGAAAATGCATATAAATTGGTAAGTGAGAAACATACTTGGAAAAATAGAGCAGAAGAATTAGTAAATATGTACTACGTAATGAAAGATTTAAACGAAACAGAATCACCATCTTAAAAGTTTGGGAATTTGCAATATGAAACGAATGAAAGTTTAGGAGGGAATTTTCTTTGACACA
The DNA here is from genome assembly GCA_001983455.1 of Candidatus Epulonipiscium fishelsonii. GTDB lineage: Bacteria > Bacillota > Clostridia > Lachnospirales > Cellulosilyticaceae > Epulopiscium_A. The sequence goes on along the minus strand of LJDB01000010.1, from coordinate 44,528 downwards.
AAAAACAGATGATAAAATAAACATATTACTTTTTAAATACACTTCAAAAAATAATAGACAGATATTAGGCAAGTTTATAGATGAGCTAGAAATTACTTTTAAAAATATGGGTCATATAGTAACAATACTAGATTTTGATCAATATGCAGTTCATAAAGATTCTATAAACTTGGATTATGTTATTAATTCAGATGGAGCAAGCATTGTTTTTAAAGATATGGACCAAACTACAACAGATTTTGATCAATATGGAGTGCCTAAAAGTTTAATAAAAGTAGATTATGTTATCAATTTCTGCTTAACTTTAGCACTTGTACCTTCTTTGTTTAAATTTTTTTCAGATAATAATGTCATTGTCGGCACAGTATTACTTGATAATCCAGCTCGCTTTAAAATGTTTTTGAAATATACCCCTAAGAACAATGTATTTATAGGAATGTTTGCCGAAAGTTTTTTGAATTCATATGAAAAATATATTGATAACACTAGAATATTAACGCATTTAATGCAAGCTGGAAGTAAATCCATTATTATGAATAACAAAAAAAATATAGATGTAATCATGACTGCTAATTTATCAGGACCAGACTTACCTGAGAATGCAGCAAATAAATTCATAGAAAAAGGGAAGATTAAGGAATCTGAAATAACTATATTTAAAAAATTTATTAAAGAAGTTCATAATAAAGCATGTAATGATTTTAATAAAACAATGGAACAATGTATAGAAGAGGTCATATTAGAAAACGAAGATATACAATCAGCTATGAACATTCCAAACTTAAAACAAATATTATTTGAACAAGTATATATTATTCTAGATTGGCATAGAAGAATGCACTATAGGCAGAAAGTAGTTAAAACTTTATTGGATAATGACATAAAAGTAGAATTTTGGTTAAATAGTAAAAATAAGTTTTTTAATGAATATCCTAATTTTGTAGATAATGGAGAACTACCGTATCCTGAAATAATTGAAAAAATTGCTGAGAGCAAAATTTTACTGCAAGATTTGTATCCTGTAAAAAATGGAGGTAGTGAAAGAGTATTTAATGCAATGTTAAATAGAACGTTGGTAATAAGCAATAGGAACAGTTTTGCAAATGATGAGCTTATAGATGGTGTAAATATCATTTACTATGATGCAAATAATTTAAATGAGCTAGTGGAAAAAGTGAGATTTTATACAGAAAATTATGATTTAGCACAGCCTATAATTGAAAATGCATATAAGTTGGTAAGTGAGAAACATACTTGGAAAAATAGAGCAGAAGAATTAGTAAATATGTACTATGTAATGAAGGCTTTGAACGAAACAGAATTACCGTCTTAAAGGATTGGGAGGGAACTTCTTTGACAAAAGAAATTAATGATTTAATACAGCTTTTAAAAAATGTAGCAGATAAATTAATTCAAATTCAAAACATTACTTTAAATCAAAGCCAAATACTTTTGAGTAATGAAGATGAAGATAATAAAGTAACTCTGCTTGAAGAAATGAACAGATATAAAGAAGAACTAACAGGCGAGATGGAGACGATAGAAAAAAAGTTTGAGGAACGATATTTTGAGCGTAGAAAAGGAAATATTGAAAAGAACGTTATTTTAGTTTTGCAAAAAAATATTCAAGAGATTTTAAATTTAAAAAAAGAAGTTATAAATTTAGAAAGAACTAATGTTACTATAATGCAAACAAAATCCAAAGAATTATTGGGACCAATGAAAGTTATAAAAAATGTAAATTCTGCAATAACGGCGTACAAAAAATTTAGTAAACATAGCGGTTCTATCTAATTACGACTAGTATATTGGATTATTTTTATTATTTTAAATTAGTAACTTAGTGGAAAAAAACTTGACGACTTGTTTTGGTGTGTGATATAGTATTGACATACCTAGACAGGTCTTTTTTTATGTAAAATTTTATGTGTAAATAACGAAAGAAGGTGTTGTAAAGTGAGAGTACAAATTACACTAGCTTGTGAAGAATGTAAACGTAGGAATTATACTATGACTAAGGATAAAAAAGCACATCCAGACCGTATGGAGACTAAAAAATATTGTAAATTTTGTAGAACACATGCACCACATAAAGAAACTAAAAAATAGTTTCTGTGGAAAATATCTAGGGAGGTTAAAAGATGGGCGAATTTTTTAGAGACTTTGTAGCAGAAAGCAAAAGAATAATTTGGCCAAGCAAAGAAGAGCTGTTTTCTAAAACAGGAGCGGTTGTTTCAATGTGCGTACTAGTAGCTATTATTTTAGTGATAATGGACCTTGTTTTTAACCAAGGAATATCTCTAATACATCAATTAATTTAGTGGGGGAACTTTTAAATGGAAGAAGCAAAATGGTATGTGGTTCACACATACTCTGGATATGAAAACAAAGTAAAAATGAATATTGAAAAAGCGATTAAAAATCGCAACATGCAAGAATTAATCCATGATGTTAAAGTTCTTATGCAAAATGAAGTTGAAGAGAAAAATGGAGTTGCAAAAACAGTACAGCGAAAAACATTCCCTGGATATGTGCTTATAAAGATGATAATAACAGATGACGCTTGGTATGTAGTGCGTAACACAAGAGGAGTTACAGGTTTTGTGGGCCCTGATTCTAAGCCTGTACCTTTATCTTTAGAAGAAATTCAAGAAATGGGAATGGACATATCTCAACTTAGGCCAAGCTTTGAAATTGGCGATTTAGTAGAGTTGTTAGATGGTGCGTTTGCTGGATCTGAAGGAACTGTTAAAGAAATCAGTGATGATAAAGAAACAATAACCGTATCACTTAATGGATTTGGAAGAGATTTCCCAGTTACACTAAGAGTTGATCAAGTTAAAAGGGTTATTTAGAAAAAAATTTAGTTAATATTAAGTATGCGAGTGGGAGGGAATTCCCCGCAAATACCACATTTTAGGAGGTGCCATTATGGCAAAAAAAGTTACAGGAATGGTTAAATTACAAATTCCAGCTGGAAAAGCAACACCAGCACCACCAGTTGGACCAGCATTGGGGCAACATGGTGTAAATATAGTACAGTTTACAAAAGAGTTTAATGAAAGAACATCAAAAGAAGTTGGGCTTATTATCCCTGTTGTTATAACAATATATCAAGATAGAAGCTTTTCTTTCATTACAAAAACTCCACCAGCTGCTGTTTTATTAAAAAAAGCTGCAAATCTTCAATCAGGTTCAGCTGTACCAAATAAAACTAAAGTTGCAACTTTACCAAAATCAGAAATTCAAAAAATTGCAGAATTAAAAATGCCTGATTTAAATGCAGGAAGTCTTGAGGCAGCAATTAGTATGATTAGCGGAACTGCTCGTTCAATGGGAATAGTAATAAAAGACTAATTTAAAATATATCGCATATTTAATGCGTGGGAGGGTATTAACCCCGATATTACCACAAGGAGGTAAAGAAATGAAAAGAGGAAAAAAATATATTGAAGCTGCAAAACAAATTGACCGTAATAATCTTTACGAAGTAATAGATGCTTTTGGGCTTGTAGGAAAAACAGCAATAGCAAAATTTGACGAAACAGTTGAAGCACATGTTAAATTGGGTGTAGACAGTCGTCATGCTGATCAACAAGTACGTGGAGCAGTTGTTCTTCCACATGGTACCGGTAAAAGTGTAAGGGTTCTTGTATTTGCAAAAGGAGTAAAAGCTGACGAAGCCAAAGCTGCTGGAGCTGAATTTGTTGGAGCTGAAGATTTGATACCAAAAATTCAAAATGAAGGATGGCTTGACTTTGACGTTGTTGTTGCAACACCAGACATGATGGGAGTTGTTGGACGACTTGGACGTGTGCTTGGACCAAAAGGATTAATGCCAAACCCTAAAGCTGGAACAGTTACAATGGATGTAACAAAAGCAGTAAATGAAATTAAAGCTGGTAAAATTGAATATCGTCTTGATAAAACAAATATTATTCATGTTCCAATTGGAAAAGTATCTTTTGGAGATGAAAAATTAAAAGAAAATTTTAGCACTTTAATGTCAGCAATTATAAAAGCAAAACCAGCTGCTGCAAAAGGTCAATATTTAAAAAGCGTAGCTATTTCTTCGACAATGGGCCCAGGAATTAAAATAAATCCTGCAAGATTAGTGTAAGAAAACTTGACAAGTTACAACAAAAATGTTAATATGCATTTAATATAAATATACTGTACCGCAGACAGTAGGTGCGAATTTCGCATAACGTATACAACCTACCGAGGGCTATTAGAATGGATGGATGTATTACCACTTTGCCTGCGGAAAGAACAGCAAAGTGGTATTTTATGTTTAATGTAAAACACCATGGGCAAACCGTAATTTACACTTGCCCATACAAGTTTAAGGAGGTGTAAAAATGCCAAAAATTGAAGAAAAACAAACTATTATTGATGAAATAAAAAGTAAACTTGAAGGAGCATCTTCAATTGCATTAGTTAACTATAGGGGAATTAATGTAGAACAAGATACCCAAATGAGAAAATCTTTCCGTGAGCTTGGAGTAGAGTACAAAGTATATAAAAATACTATGTTAAACTTTGCTGTAAAAGGTACGGAATTTGAGCAGATTTCAAAGCATCTTGAAGGACCAACAGCTGTAGCAATAAGCTATGCGGACGCAACGGCTGGCCCAAGAGTTTTAGCTGAAGCTGCTAAAAAGAATGACAAGCTTGAATTTAAAGCAGGGATTGTTGAAGGAACTTACTATGATTCAAAAGGAATTGAAGCAATTGGTAATATTGCTCCAATAGAAGAGTTGCTTGGAAGATTGCTTGGAAGTTTCAAATCACCAATTTCAAGCTTTGCAAGAGTTATTAAAGAAATTGCAAATAGTGAAGAAGATAAAAACTAAATTTTTAAATATATTCGGAGGTGCTTATAATGGCAAAATTATCAATTAAAGAAATAATTGATGCAGTAAAAGAATTAACAATATTAGAACTAAACGAACTTGTAACAGCATGTGAAGAAGAATTTGGAGTTTCAGCAGCGGCAGGTGTTATGGTTGCAGGACCAGTTGCAGCAGTTGAAGAAAAAACTGAATTCGACGTTGAATTAACTGCCACTGGTGCAGAAAAAATTAAAGTTATTAAAGTTATTCGTGAAATAACTGGACTTGGATTAAAAGAAGCTAAAGAAGTTGCAGAAGGTGCACCAAAAGTTGTTAAAGAAGGTTTAAGCAAAGAAGATGCAGAAGCAATAAAAGCTAAATTTGAAGCAGTTGGAGCAAAAGTAACTCTAAAATAATTAATTGTAATGAATAATTTGTTTAAGTGTTTTAAAAAATTAAAAAAGTGAGATACTTTTAAATGTAGCTCACTTTTTTTTATCAAATCAATTTGTCAAAAAAATAGGTTGACGATTATATGTTTTTCTGATAGCATTAAAAAATGTGTAATTATATTATGGCACATAAATACAAGACAAAAAAGATAGACCTACCTTCTTTGCCTTGTACAAGCTACACATGTATTTTAACATATGATAAAAAATATTGCAACCTAATATTTAAAGTTTTTAAAATGGATGGTGAATGGGAGAGCTTTAGCCTCTTGTTCATTATATTAAATGATGAAGTATAAAGCTATAAATGTATTTCATCATATTGAAATACATAAATTAGAAGCTAATATCTAATTTATTAAAGTATTTTACTAAATTTGCAAGGGGTGAATATGCATATGCAAAAATCTAAAATTAGTCCAATTCAATCGGGTAGACAAGTCCGTATGAGTTATGCTATGAACGATGAAATATTTGAAATACCAAACTTAATTGAAGTTCAAAAAGACTCTTATAAGTGGTTTTTAGAGGAAGGTTTAAAAGAAGTATTTCAAGATATTTCTCCTATTACTGATTTTAATGGGAAACTAAGATTAGAATTTATGGATTTTTCTCTAGACACAAAGCCAAAATATACTATTGAGGAAGCTAGGGAAAAAGACGCCAATTATGCAACAGCTTTAAAGGTGAAAGCAAGATTGCATAATAAAGAAACTGGAGAAATTATTGATAATGATGTATTTATGGGAGAGTTCCCTCTTATGACAGAAACCGGTACATTTATTATTAATGGAGCCGAACGTGTTGTGGTAAGTCAGCTTGTAAGATCTCCAGGAATTTATTACAGCAGTGAATTTGACAAAGTGGGAAAGAGATTATTTTCAGCTACTGTTATTCCAAATCGTGGAGCTTGGTTGGAATATGAAACAGACTCAAATGATATTTTTTCTGTTAGAGTGGATAGAACACGTAAAGTTCCTGTTACTGTTTTATTAAGAGCGATGGGAGTTGGTTCGGACGCAGAAATAATAGAAATGTTTGGTGAAGAGCCTAAAATATTAGAGACAATTGAAAAGGATGGAACCAATAATTATGAAGAAGGACTCTTAGAGATTTATAAAAGAATTAGACCAGGGGAGCCACCTACAGTAGAAAGTGCAGAAAATCTTTTAAATAATATGTTTTTTGATCCAAGAAGATATGACCTTGCAAAAGTTGGAAGATATAAGTTTAATAAAAAATTAGCTCTTAGAAATAGGATAGTTGGATTTGAATTGGCTGAAGATGTTGTAAATCTTGTAACTGGGGAAATTGAAGCTAACGAAGGAGATAAGATTACCCCTGAAATTGCCAATGCTATTCAAAACACTGGGACAGATTATGTATTGTTAATGGTTGAAGACATAGAACGACCAGTAAAAATACTTACTAATAAAATGGTAGATATAACAAAAGTGTTAGAATTTGATACGTTAGGTGTGACACCCGAAGAATTAGGAATTAAAGATAATGTTTATTTCCCAGTACTTGAAGAGATTATAGAGAATTATGATGAACCTGAAGAAATAATTGAGCAACTTAAACTTAGAATTAACGACCTTATACCAAAGCATATTACTAAAGAAGATATTTTTGCTTCAATCAATTATAATATTCATTTAACCTATAGCATGGGAAACAAAGATGATATTGACCACCTAGGAAATCGTCGTATTCGTGCAGTTGGAGAATTGTTGCAAAACCAGTTTAGAATAGGGCTTTCAAGGATGGAAAGAGTTGTACGTGAACGTATGGCAACACAAGACGCAGATACAATAAGTCCACAAACTTTTATTAATATTAGACCTGTTACTGCTGCTATAAAGGAATTCTTTGGTAGTTCTCAGCTTTCTCAATTTATGGATCAAAACAATCCACTAGCGGAACTTACTCATAAAAGAAGATTATCAGCTTTAGGACCTGGTGGTCTTTCAAGAGAACGTGCAGGATTTGAAGTGCGTGACGTTCACTATTCACATTATGGTAGAATGTGTCCAATTGAAACACCTGAAGGTCCAAACATCGGGTTAATAAATTCACTAGCAACTTTTGCTCGTATAAACGAGTATGGATTTATTGAAGCACCATATAGAGTTGTAAAAAAAGAAGTTAATGCAGATGGCCAAATTGTAATGAAAGTTACAGATGAATTCAGATATATAACAGCTGATGAAGAAGAAAACTATACAATTTGTCAAGCTACAGAACCTTTAAATGAAAATAGAGAGTTTGTAAATAAAAAAGTAACAGCAAGACGAAAAGAAGACATTTTAGAATTTGATTATACACAAATTGACCACATGGATATTTCTTCAAAGCAAATTGTATCTGTTGCAACAGCAATGATACCTTTCTTGGAAAACGATGATGCTAACCGTGCACTTATGGGAGCAAACATGCAACGTCAGGCAGTGCCACTAATTCGTACAAATAGTCCAATTGTTGGTACTGGTATGGAATCAAAGGCAGCTATGGATTCTGGAGTTTTAATAATTTCTAAGAATGAAGGTATTATTGAAAAAGTTACTTCAAAAGAAATTATAGTCAAAACGGAAACTGGTCATAAAGATTCTTATAAACTAACAAAATTTACTAGAAGTAACCAAGGAACATGTATAAATCAGCGACCATTAGTATCAAAAGGTGATTTTGTAAAGGCTGGAGAAATATTGGCAGATGGTCCATCCACTGATAATGGAGAATTGGCACTAGGACAAAATCCTTTAATTGGCTTTATGACTTGGGAAGGATATAACTTTGAGGATGCAATTCTTTTGAGTGAAAGACTAGTAAGAGAAGATATTTACACTTCTGTTCATATTGAAGAATATGAAGTTGAATCTAGAGATACAAAAGTTGGTCCAGAAGAAATTACTAGAGATATCCCAAATGTTGGTGACGATGCACTAAGAGATTTGGACGAAAGAGGAATTATTCGTATTGGAGCAGAAGTTCGTGCTGGAGACATTTTGGTTGGAAGAGTTACGCCAAAAGGAGAAACAGAACTTACAGCAGAAGAACGCTTGCTTAGAGCAATATTTGGTGAAAAGGTTAGAGAAGTGCGGGATACTTCATTACGAGTTCCACATGGTGAGGCTGGAATTATAGTGGATATTAAAGTATTTACTAGAGAAAATGGTGATGAGCTTTCACCTGGAGTTAATAGAATGGTACGTTGTTATATCGCTCAAAAAAGAAAAATCTCTGTTGGAGACAAGATGGCAGGCCGTCATGGAAACAAAGGGGTTATTTCTAGAGTATTACCTGAAGAAGATATGCCGTTTTTACCAAATGGTAGACCACTAGATATCGTTCTTAATCCACTAGGTGTTCCTTCTCGTATGAATATTGGGCAGGTTTTGGAAGTCCATTTGGGACTTGCAGCAAAAGCTTTAGGATTTAAAGTTGCAACACCAGTGTTTGATGGAGCAAATGAACGTGATATAATGCAAACCCTAGAGATGGCAAATGATTATGTTAACAATGATTGGGAAGACTTTAAAGAAAAATGGACAGATAAACTTAAACCTGATGCTTTGGAATATCTTGAAGACAATCTTGACCATAGAGCAGAATGGGAAGGGGTTCCATTGGATAGAACAGGAACTATACATCTAAGAGATGGAAGAAGCGGTGAGTTTTTTGATAATCCTGTAACAGTTGGATATATGCACTACTTGAAATTGCACCATTTAGTTGACGATAAAATGCATGCTCGTTCAACTGGCCCATATGCTACAATTACTCAACAACCTCTTGGAGGAAAAGCTCAATTTGGTGGGCAAAGATTTGGAGAAATGGAAGTTTGGGCTCTTGAAGCATATGGGGCGGCTTATACTTTGCAAGAGATTTTAACTATTAAATCAGATGATGTTGTTGGCCGTGTAAAAACATATGAGGCAATTGTTAAGGGAGAAAATATTCCTGAACCAGGAATTCCAGAGTCTTTTAAAGTTTTATTGAAAGAGTTGCAATCACTAGGCTTAGATATTAGAGTTATGACCGAAGATGAAGAAATTGAAATAAGAGAAACTATTGAAGACGGCACAGGAATAGCAGTAAGCATGGATGATATGAACGACATGGTTGGAAGTAATGAGTATACCGAGGGAGAGGGATACCACGAAGTTACACTAGATGAAGAGAGTATCGCAGAATTTGAAGAGGAAGAAGAAGAATTCCCAGAGGATTTTGAAGAAGAAGATTTTCCTGATGATGATTATGAAGAGAGTGAATTTTTAGAAGGAGATACAGAAATATAATCTGTAGATTGCCTTACAGAAGGAGTTGTAGCCAGAATGAATATGGATCAATCAATCTTATTTGAAAGTATTAAAATAGGATTAGCTTCACCTAATAAAATCCGTGAGTGGTCACGAGGAGAGGTAAAAAAACCAGAAACGATTAATTATAGAACTCAAAGACCAGAGCGTGATGGATTGTTTTGTGAAAAAATATTTGGACCAAGTAAAGACTGGGAATGTCATTGTGGAAAGTACAAAAGAATTAGGTATAAAGGTGTAGTTTGTGACCGATGTGGAGTTGAGGTTACAAAAGCAAAGGTACGCCGTGATAGAATGGGGCATATTGAACTTGCTGCCCCAGTCTCACACATTTGGTATTTTAAAGGAATTCCAAGCAGGATGGGATTGATTTTAAACATTTCCCCAAGGCTTTTAGAAAAAATACTTTATTTTGCTTGCTATGTAGTAACAGATCCAAAAGAAACAGGCTTGACATATAAAGAAATTTTGACTGAAAAAGAATATAGGGAAATGGAAGAACAATATGGATATGGTTCTTTTGTTGCTGAAATGGGTGCAGAAGCGATAAAAAAACTTCTTGAAGACCTTGATCTTGAAGCTGAAAGTATAGACTTAAAAGCTCAGCTAAAAACAACGACAGGCCAAAAACGTATTAGAATAATAAAAAGATTGGAAGTTATTGAAGCATTTAAACTTTCTAATAATAAACCTTCTTGGATGATTTTAGATGTAATTCCTGTATTACCACCAGATTTAAGACCAATGATACAGCTTGATGGAGGTAGGTTTGCAACATCAGATTTGAATGATTTGTATAGACGTGTTATAAATAGAAATAATCGTTTAAAAAGACTATTAGATTTAGGTGCACCAAATATAATTGTTAGAAATGAAAAGCGTATGTTGCAAGAAGCGGTGGATGCTTTAATTGATAACGGTCGTAGAGGAAGACCAGTAACAGGTCCAGGAAACAGGCCTCTAAAATCTCTTTCAGACATGTTAAAAGGAAAGGCTGGTCGTTTTAGACAAAACTTACTTGGAAAAAGGGTAGACTACTCAGGACGTTCTGTTATTGTAGTTGGGCCATATTTAAAAATTTACCAATGTGGTTTGCCAAAAGAAATGGCTATTGAGTTATTTAAGCCTTTTGTTATGAAAAAATTGGTTTCAGATGGATTAGCACATAATATTAAAAATGCTAAGCATATGATTGAAAGACTTCAGCCAGAAGTATGGGACGTTTTAGAAGAGGTAATTAAAGAACATCCAGTTATGTTAAATAGAGCACCTACGCTTCATAGACTTGGTATCCAAGCATTTGAACCAACTCTAGTTGAAGGTAGAGCATTAAAGTTGCATCCACTAGTTTGTGCTGCATACAATGCAGATTTTGATGGCGGTGCGACACGTTAGGTATTGAAAAGATACCTGTAAACTCAGTCGTTAAAAGAGTTTACAACTGTTAGAACGAGAGAGTAGAATGAAGAAGTAACGCTCGGAAATGCTCCCTTTAATACTCCGACAGGCGAAAGTAATTCACAGTTGAATGAAAGGGTCTGAAGCTCGGTGAAGACAGCTAAAATATGCCGTAAATTAAGTAATAAACGAAAAATCATCTAGTCCGTGGTTGCATATGATAGGCTGGAAGTCTATAAAATAGGTATGGTTAGAATGTTGCAAATAACAGATTTAGAAACAACGTGACTAAATCCGTTATCACGAATAAGCAACTGGCGAATTGCTGAATGTACGAGTCTAGACGAAGACTTTGTAGAAATGCAAAGGGATACAACCAAGTATGGTTAGTGAGGTTTAGTAAAACTCTCCGTTATGAAAAACCTTATAGCATTATAGGTGCTATCAAGCTAACAGGCTCATAGGCAAGACCTAACCCTATATGAACAGATAGTTCTAATGGAACGTGGAAAGATTGGATATACCAAGATAAACTGTAATCGATATAAAGGTATATGATGTATAAGTTCTTATAATAGAATGAAATCATCTTAATCCAATTTGAGCGAGGACACAGTACCGAAAGTCTTAATAGTGACGCATTAAGAAAGATACTTATGTAATGTAAGTGGAGGGATAGTCCTTAGACAGTAATATTTAACTAAGAAAAATGTTTATATTAATAAAGTATTATATATCAAAGGTTCTCGTATTGACTAAAAGAAATCTCAATCCTGTATAAGGAGGTAGATTGACTTTGAATAGGCAAACCCTAAAGAGACAATTGATAAGGAATAATGAGTACTACGAAATGCAAAGCATATTTGACGAATTGTACACTAAAGCAAAAAAGGGATTCAAATTCAACGATTTAATAAAATATATCGAAGATGAAAGAAATATCCTACTTGCTTACCGTAACCTAAAAGGAAATAAAGGAAGCGAAACATGTGGAGTGGATAAAGTCACTTTGAAATATTATGACAATTTCCCGACCGACAGATTTGTGAAATTTATAAGATCTCTTATTAGAGATTACAGACCTAAAAAGGTGAGGAGAGTTGAGATACCTAAATCAAATGGTAAGAATAGACCGCTAGGAATACCATGCGTACAAGATAGAATCGTACAACAATGTATTAAGCAAGTTATCGAACCTATACTTGAGGCACAATTTCACCCACATAGCTATGGTTTTCGTCCTAACAGAGGAACTAGCCATGCACTAGCTAGATGCCAATCATTAGTCAATTTAAGCAAACTACATTATGTTGTGGATATAGACATTAAAGATTTCTTTGACAACATTAATCATGGAAAGTTGCTTAAACAACTATGGAATCTGGGCATACAAGATAAGAACCTAATTACAGTTATTAGCAAAATTCTTAAAAGTGAAGTTGTTGGAGTAGGTATACAAACAAAAGGTACACTACAAGGAGGTATTATCTCTCCATTATTGTCTAATGTAGTGCTTAATGAGTTGGATTGGTGGGTAAGTGACCAATGGGAGACTTTTAAAACCGATTATGACTACAAGCAAGTTAGAGAAGATGGTAGAATAGACCAGTCAAACAAATATGCATCACTCAGGAATTATTCCGAAGTGAAAGAAATGTGGATAGTACGATATGCAGATGACTTTAAAATCTTTTGTAAAGACCATAAAACAGCAAGTATCGTTTACAAACGAACTACTAATTGGTTGCATAAGAGATTGCACCTAGAACTCTGTCAAGATAAATCACAAACTTAAGAAAGAAACATAGTGAATTTCTAGGTTTCAAACTTAAAGCATACAGTGATAGTGGTAAATCAAAAAATCGTAAATACACATGTAGAACTCAAATGACAGATAAGGCTAAGAAAAATGTAATTTGTGACCTCAAAAATCAAATTAAAGAGGTACAAAAAGATACTACACCAAAACAGATGCAAAAACTTAATTCAATGATTTTAGGTGTACATCAATATTACAAATCAGCTACCCTAGTCTAGTTTCTAGGGATATGGCAGAAATTAACCATGTCGTTATGAAATCCTTTGATATAAGATTGAGAAATCATCTAAGTAATAAACCTAATAAAAGTAAAGCATATTTAGCCATATACGGAAAGTATCATAGTAAGATTAGAACTGTTGCATCAGTAACCCTTTTCCCTGTTCACGGGGTAAGATATGCAAGAGTGAAAGTATTTAACCAAAATATGTGTAATTACACACCTAATGGTAGACAATACACACACAATAGTATAAAAGGTTATGACCACTTAATTACATTCATAATGCGTAACAAGTGGGATGACAGTGTAGATTTACTGAACAACAAATTAGCACTCATTTATGGGCAACGTGGGAAATGTGCTATAACGCAAGAACCACTTAATAAACATATGATGGAATGCCATCATATCAAACCTCGTATTAAAGGTGGAGGAAATGAGTGCAGCAATCTTATGTGGGTAACAACAAATGTTCATAAATTACTATATGCTACACATATTGATACTATTAAAGAATATATGGAAACGCTTAACTTAGATAACAAACAAATTATAAAAATCAATAAACTTAGGGAAAGCTTAGAAATTAATACTATATAAATAGTTAATATTATTGTTGGCGAGCCGTATGAGATGAAAGTCTCATGTACGGTTCTGATGGGGGGAAAACCTGGAGATAATTTCAAATGGTTACCTATCCATATATCAAATGGCAGTGCACGTACCTTTATCTGTTGAAGCACAAGCAGAATGTAGATTTTTGCTTTTAGCACCAAACAACTTGCTAAAACCGTCTGATGGAGCTCCTGTTGCTGTTCCTTCTCAAGATATGGTTCTTGGAACATATTACTTGACTCTTGACAAAGAAGGCGAAATTGGAGAAGGCAAATGTTTTAAAAGTGAAATGGAAGCGATGCTTGCGTATGCAAACAAAGAAATTACACTGCATGCTAGAATTCAAGTTCGTAGAACAATTAATGGTGAAGTGTATAAAAGAGAAGAAATTACCGTAGGACGAATTATATTTAATGAAAGAATTCCTCAAGATTTAGGATTTGTTGACAGAGCTAAAGAACATGCTGAAAATGAGGAAAGACGTAAAAACGATGAATTACCTGCAAGAAAATATGAAATAGACTTCTTGGTGGGCAAAAAAGAGCTAGGAAAAATTATTAAAAGATGTATAAATGAACATGGAGCTACTAAAACAGCTATATTACTAGATAATATCAAAGACCTAGGATTTGAATATTCCACTCGTGGTGCTTTGACAGTTTCTGTTTCTGATATGGTTATTCCAGCTAAAAAAGGTGAGTATTTACTTGAAGCAGAACAATCCATTGATAAAGTAACAAAATTATTTAGACGTGGACTAATGACTGATGACGAACGATATACCAAAGTTATTCAAGCATGGAACATTGCAAATGATAAAATTACTGAAGCGTTATTGTCTGGACTTGGAAAATATAACAACATTTATATGATGGCACACTCTGGTGCCCGTGGTTCAAATAACCAAATTAAACAGCTTGCTGGAATGAGGGGACTGATGTCTTCTCCAACTGGAAAAACACTAGAACTTCCAATTAAGGCAAATTTCCGTGAAGGACTTACTGTACTAGAGTTCTTTAACTCTGCCCATGGAGCTCGTAAAGGTTTGGCCGATACTGCATTAAAAACTGCTGACTCAGGATATCTTACTCGTAGGCTAGTTGACGTTTCTCAAGACGTTATAATAAGAGAAAAAGATTGTTGTCACAACAATACTAAAAACGAAATTCCTGGAATGTGGGTTAAAGCTGTAAAAGACGGCACAGAAATGATTGAACCATTGAATGAGCGTCTTTCTGGAAGATTTGCAGCAGAAGCAGTAGTGCATCCTGAAACAGGGGAAGTAATTGTTCCAGTTGATACAATGATTTCACCTAAAATAGCTGAATATATTGAAGGAATTGGAATTGAAACAGTTAAGATTAGAAATGCTTTATCTTGCAGATCAAAAGTTGGAGTTTGTGTAAAATGTTACGGTGCAAATATGTCATCTGGAAACGAAGTTCGTGAAGGTGAATCTGTTGGAATTATTGCAGCTCAATCCATTGGTGAGCCAGGAACACAGCTTACAATGCGTACATTCCATACGGGTGGTATTGCAGGAGACGATATTACGCAAGGGCTTCCACGTATCGAAGAGTTATTTGAGGCTCGTAAACCTAAAGGTCTTGCAATTATAACAGAAATTGAAGGATATGTAACTATTACTGAAGCTAAGAAAAAACGTGAAATTACTATTGCAAATAATACCCTTGATGATTCAAGAGTTTATCTTATTCCTTATGGTTCAAGAATTAAAGTTATGGATGGAGACTTTATTAAAGCTGGAGATGAGCTTACAGAAGGTAGTATAAATCCTCATGACATTCTTAAAATTAAAGGTATTAGAGGAGTTCAAGATTATATGTTGCAAGAAGTGCAACGAGTATATCGACTTCAAGGGGTTGATATAAATGACAAGCACATTGAAGTAATTGTTCGTCAAATGCTTAAAAAAGTTAAGATTGAAGAAAATGGAGATACAAATTTACTTCCTGGAAGTTTAGTGGATGTACTTGATTTTGATCAAATTAATGAAGAAATGATTGAAAAAGGTATGGCACCTGCTGAAGGAAAACATACTTTACTAGGTATAACTAAAGCATCTCTTGCTACAGAATCATTCCTATCAGCTGCTTCTTTCCAAGAAACTACTAGAGTTCTTACCGAGGCTGCTATTAAAGGAAAAGTTGACCCACTAATTGGTCTTAAAGAAAATGTTATTATTGGTAAACTTATTCCAGCAGGTACTGGAATGGATAGATATAGAAAAATTGAAGTTGTCACTCAAGATAACTAATTTGTAAAAAAAGGCAAAGCTACATGGCTTTGCCTTTTCTAATATTCAATTCATTTCTCCTAGTCTTCTATTCTTTTGCCCTCCCATTTTCTGAAAATTACTATGAACAAGATGGTTAGTATCGCTGTAAATATAAGTAGCGAAATAATACCCCAATTCATTTCACTAGTATTGTTTTCAACATCTCTTATAAAAGGGAATAACGACAAGCGAGCAGCAAGCCCCCAAGGAGTATAAAACCAATTATTGTCACCAAGACCTGTCAAAAGTAGTGCTGATACCATTCCACCTACAATCCCAATACTTATGCTCATGCCTTTGCCGTACAAAAAGCTTATTACATATGAAAGAAGATATAGTGGAATCATACTTATAAACATAAAAATTGCTGTTTGTATGAAAAACCAAGCACTAAAACTTGTGTGATTAAAAAAATAAAAACCTATATAAAACAAGCCAAGCGCTAAAATTGCAGATATTAAACCTAAAATAAGAAGAACTATTATTTTGCTGATATGTGGTACAAGTTTTGAACTTTTCGTAGTAAGCATTATCTGAAACCCTCCAGCATTTTGCTCAAAATCACAAGACAAACCCATAATTATTCCTATAAGCACAGGAAATGTTACTGATAGAGCTTGTATAAAAGCTGATACACTGCCTTCTTCACTCCAATTGGATGTAGCAAAATAAGCTACAAATATAAATGAACCTAAAATAGGAACTATTATGTGTAGTGGTAGTAAAGGTGAATGTATAAACCTATAAATTTCAGATTTTATATTAGTTTTCATATTAAGCCTCCAATTTGTTATACCACAAAGTAGTTAAAATTGTTATAATGAAGTATAATATTATTGTAATTACAACTCCTATAAGCACAACTGAAGAATCGTTAAGGATACTATCTGGTTCCACAGGCAACCCATTTGGCATAGTACCAATCACAGGACACATAAGTCGTGATGGAATTGCAAAAGGAATGTACCATAAGTTGCTTGGAGCAAAGAAAATGCCAACCATATTAAGAACCATCCCAATAAAAATAGTCACGAACGCACCTGTCTTTTCAGCAATAAACATAAATAAAGGTATTTGCCATGAAAATGTTATAAATAATAAAAAACTAGCTAATAAATTTTTACCTACTCTTAAGTCAGCTATTCCAAGAATATAAATACATATCGTAATACAAATAAAGAAACCAAGGTTTAAAATCAGTAGACTTATTGTATTTGTTAAAACAGCTGAAACCCATAGTTTTCTTTTGTCTGCACAAATAGAAAAAAGTCCGTGACGATTTTTCTTTCGTTCCCTAGATATGTTAAAGCCAACAATTATAAATATTGATGCTGGAAGTATAAAAGCATACCACCAATTACATGAATTTTCTATAAAATAATTTCCTTGCAAAAGTAAAACAGAAAGCACCATTGGTGTTATAGGTGCAATAAATAAAAGTTTTTTAGAGAATGTACGTCTTTGTTTTATAAAATTAGATTTAACTAAGCTATACATCATAACCACCTGACTTTCTTACTACATCCATAAATAGACTTTCAAGGTCTACATCATGAGATATGTGCTCCTGATACCCCAATTTGCCATTTGCAATAATTCCAATATCTTCAGCTATTTGCTCCACCTCGGATAAGATATGAGATGACAAAATGACTGTGATAGCTTTTTTAGGAAATGACAAAATAAGTTCTCGCAAATCTTGTATGCCAAGCGGGTCAAGTCCATTGGTTGGTTCATCTAAAATAAGTAGTTTAGGGTTGTTTAAAAGTGCCATCGCAATCCCAAGTCGTTGTTTCATACCCAAAGAAAACTGCCCAGATTTTTTCTTACCAGTATTTTTTAAATTCACAATTTCTAATACTTCGTCAATACGGCTATTTGGTAAATTATACAACAACGCTCTGACCTTTAAGTTTTCATGAGCTGTTAGGTTTTCATAGATGGCTGGACTTTCAATAAGTGAGCCTATATTTACTAAATCGCTACGCTCTAAAGGTTTTTCATTAAAATAAATCTGGCCAGAAGTGGGATTTAACATTCCCGTAATCATTTTAAGCAATGTGGATTTGCCCGCACCATTTGGCCCAAGCAAACCATAAATACTATTTTTGCGAATGGAAATATTAATATTATCATTCGCTTTTTGTTTTTTAAAGTTTTTGCACAAATTGTTTGTAGTTAAGATGTATTCCATAGATAACAATACCTCTCTTTCATTAAATATTAAATCCCTTATAAATTATAAAAATATATTAATACTTAATAGTTAGTATATATCAAAATGTAAAAATTTAAACTGGTAAAAAATACACGTTTAAAATACAAGGTTATAGTAATACAATTTTAGAATTACTTATTTGTACAAAATACACAATTATGTATAATTATGTATTTTGGAGTAATGTTAATTATATTGGACACAATTCACTAGTGATAAGAAGTATATTAGGATATTTTGCCAATTGTATTTTGTGAGACATAGGTATATACTTTAAGAGTTAACCCATGTGAAAAAAACAAGTAGCAGAGTAGTCACGAAAAATAAGTAGCCAATAGGTGAAAAAATTAGTAGTAGAGCAGACGTGAAAAAATAAGTAACAGCTAGTTAACAACCCATAATAAAAAAACTCAAAATGCTTTTTCTATTGTCACGAATAACAAAAAAACTCAAAACGCTTTTTCTATTATCACGAATAACCAAAAAAACTCAAAACGTTTTTTCCGTTATCATGAATTAAAAAAATTAAATATGTTTTAAACTAAAGTGAAAACTACGGTCTTAGCCTTAGCTTGATTTATCCCTTTACTCCCAAATCCTTTATCACGTATAATAAACTTTTTAACCACAATTCATATCTTACATGTAAAAAGAAAAGACCTGTTAACCACAATTCATATCTTACATGTAAAAAGAAAAGACCTGTAGCCTTTTCTCCTTATCACGTATAAAAAGAAAAGACCTGTAGCTTTTTCTCCTTATCACGTATAACAAATTTACTCCCTTTACTCCCAAATCCTTTATCACGTATACTAGATTTACTCCCTTTACTCCCAAATCCTTTATCACGTATAATAAACTTTTTAACCACAATTTATATCTTACATGTAAAAAGAAAAGATCTGTAGCCTTTTCTCCTTATCACGTATAACAGATTTACTCCCTTTACTCCTAAATCCTTTAATTCTAAACCCTTTATCACAGATAACAGAGTTATTCTTTGCATAAATATTCATTATACTAATAAATATTATTAAAAAAAGATAAGCATTTATATGTATCTGGAATTTTGAGGAATACACTAGTGAAGGATGTAGAGTTATTTTTTAAATTTATCAGCCCTACTAGTCAAATATTTTATTGTTTTAAAATTTAAATTGGTAAAAAATACTTAGATTTAGGCTTAATACTCTTTTGGTGGATGCAGAAGAACAAGGAACTTTTGGAAATGAAATGCGTCCAAATAGACAATGGGTTTTTATCGCTTGGATGTGATGTAGGGTGGGTGCAAATCCACCCTATTTTTGTGTAATAAAAGTTAAAGTTTAATAGTTAGAGTATATCAAAATTTAAAAATTTAAACTGGTAAAAAATACACGTTTAAAATACAAGGCTATAGTAATATAATTTTAATAAGCTAAAAAATTATAAAAAAGGTGGAACATAATTATGAGAAACAAAATTTTAGAATTACTAGAGGAAAATAGCCAGTACACTTTTGAAGACATATCTATTATGATAGGGATACCTATTGAAGAAGTGGCATCCATCGTACAACAACTAGAAGATGAACAAATAATTTGTGGCTACAAAACCTTAATTAATTGGGATGAAGTAGAGGATAAAGAAGTTGTAACAGCGTTAATTGAAGTGAAAGTAACTCCTCAAAGGGGCGAAGGCTTTGACAAAATTGCCAAACGTATATATATGTTTAAAGAAGTAACATCCGTTTATCTTATGTCTGGAGGATTTGATTTAACAGTAGTTGTAGAAGGTAAAAGCATGAAAGAGGTTGCACTATTTGTTGGTCAAAAACTTGCTCCACTTGACAATGTGCTTAGTACTGGAACTCACTTTGTTCTTAAAAAGTACAAAGAGCATAAGGTTATATTTGAAAAACAAAAAAAAGATGAAAGGATGATAATATCACCATGAATATACAAGATAAAATATCACTCAAAGTGAAAAACATGCCACCATCTGGAATTAGAAAGTTTTTTGATGTAGCCAGCGAAATGGGAGATGCTATATCTCTAGGTGTGGGGGAGCCTGATTTTGACACTCCTTGGCATGTAAGAGAAGAAGCAATATATTCTTTGGAACAAGGAAAAACTGTTTACTCTGCAAATGCAGGGTTGCTGACTCTTAGAGAAGAGATATGCAAATATATGAAAAGACGATTTGACCTAACATACAACCCAAAAACAGAAACTCTAGTAACTGTTGGAGGAAGCGAAGGGATAGACGTTTCTTTACGAACATTACTAGAAGCTGGCGAAGAAGTTTTAATACCAGAGCCTTCTTTTGTAGCATATATGCCGTGCACAATATTTGCTGGTGGGGTTCCTGTACCTATTGCCACAAAAGCAGAAAATCAATTTAAATTGACAGCTGACGAGATAGAAAACGCTATTACTGATAAATCTAAGTTGCTAATTTTGCCATATCCAAACAATCCGACTGGGGCAATAATGGAAAGAGAAGAACTAGAGAAAATTGCTAAGGTTATAATTAAGAATGATTTAATAGTGCTTTCAGATGAAATATACGCCGAACTTACCTATGGTATAAACCATGTATCCATTGCAAATATAGAAGGTATGTATGAGCGAACAATTATACTTAGTGGATTTTCTAAGGCATATGCTATGACAGGATGGAGGCTTGGGTATGCACTGGGGCCTCCTGCTGTAATTCAGGCTATGACAAAAATGCATCAATATGTTCTTATGTGTGCTCCAACGACTAGTCAATACGGGGCAATATCTGCTATGAAAAACGGAGATAGTGATGTTCGTGAGATGAGAAAAGCATATGATGGTAGACGAAAACTTATGTTGGATGGATTTAAAAAAATGGGGTTGTCTTGTTTTGAACCTAAAGGGGCATTTTATGTATTTCCTTCTATTAAGGAAACAGGTATGACTAGTGAAGAATTTTGTGAGGCATTATTAAAGGAAGAAAAGGTAGCAGTTGTACCAGGAAATGCTTTTGGGAGCTCAGGCGAAGGGTATATAAGATGTTCTTATGCTTATTCCATAGCTGAATTAAAGGAAGCACTAGTTAGAATAGAACGCTTTGTATCAAAGATACTAGCTAGTAAATCATAAAACGTTGCAAATGTTTATACAAACAGGATATAAATTATACAAGTTGATCATAGAAAAGGCCTTTGGCCTTTTCTTGTTATCATGAATAAAAAATTAGAATCGTTTTTAGTAAACATGTTATAAATATATTTAATTTCGTTAAAAATATTTACTTATATATACATACATGGTACTATAATTTTATATTAAAAAAAGGAGATTATTATGAGTTACTTAAATTTTAAATCACAATATAATCCATTTCCTAAAATTACAGTATCAGGTTATTCTAGTGCTGATTTATTTAAAGGATATGATAAAATTGTAAATGAACTCAAATACAATTTAAGAGAAAAAAAAGTGTTAACTATAGAAATGTATCCTGGAGTTAGATATGAAGAAGTTATGGAAGGAATAATAAATCCACTAAATCCTACATTAATTATTAATTCCGATGATTGTGCAATGACGGTAAAAGAAATGAATAGTGTTTTAGATAAATACATCACAGATGATAGAGTATTCGGATATATGACAATGCATTCATTAAAAGATTTTTTTATAGAAGAAGAAATTTTCAAATGTAGAGAAAAAATCGCTCACACCGATGGACTAGTTATAGTTTATGGTACAGGTGCTTCTATTATTCATGAAGGTGATTTATTAATTTATGCAGATCTTGCTCGCTGGGAAATTCAACAAAGATATAGAAGCAATGAAATAGGTAATTGGAGAGATGACAATTATACAGAAGAAATATTACGAAAATATAAAAGAGGATATTTTATTGAATGGCGAATGGCTGATAAATTAAAAAAACAGCTATATAACAAAATAGACTATCTATTAGATACTAATATACAAAACACTCCAAAAATGGTTACTGGTAAAGCATTTCTTGATGGATTAAACTTTGCATCTACAAATCCTTTTAGACTAGTTCCTTATTTTGATAAAGGAGTTTGGGGTGGCCAGTGGATGAAAGAAGTATGTAACCTTGATCAAAACAGTGAAAATTATGCCTGGAGTTTTGATGGAGTCCCCGAAGAAAACAGCATTTATTTACAATATGGCGATGAGTTTATTGAAGTTCCCTCAATAAACATTGTTTTTAGAGAACCAAAAAATTTATTAGGACCCAATGTTTATGCAAGGTATGGTGCTGAGTTTCCAATCAGATTTGATTTTTTGGACACTATGCAAGGTGGAAACTTAAGTTTGCAAGTTCATCCAATAACTTCATATATCCAAGAACAGTTTGGTATGCATTACACCCAAGATGAAAGTTATTATATGCTTGATACTGGCGAAGATGCCGTAGTATACCTTGGATTTAAAGAAGGCATTGATAAGGAAGAATTTATTGAGGCTTTAAATAAATCTCAAGCAGACGGAACACCTTTTGATGACAGCAAATATATAAATAAAATTGCTGCTAAAAAACATGACCATTTCTTAATTCCAGCTGGAACAATACATTGTTCTGGAAGCAATTCAATGGTTTTGGAAATTTCTGCTACGCCATATATTTTTACGTTTAAATTATGGGATTGGGGTAGAGTTAATTTTGATGGCAAACCAAGACCAATCCATGTGAATCATGGCAAAGAAGTATTGGACTTTGATAGAGACACAAAATGGGTGTATGAGAATTTAGTAAATCACTTTGAAAACATTACGGAAAATGAGAATGTTAAGATTGAAAAAACTGGCCTACATGGTACACAAGCAATCGAAACAAAAAGATATACTATTAAAAATGAAATTATTATTGAAACTCAAGGAAGTGTAAATGTTTTAAATTTAATTGAGGGTAAAGAAGCACTAGTTGAAAGCTTAGATAATTCCTTTAATCCTTTAGTAGTACATTATGCTGAAACTTTTATAGTGCCTGAAAGTTGCAAAATATACAAAATTAAGCCCATTGATAAAGAAGAAATTAAAATTATTAGAGCAATAGTTAAAAACTAGGGGGATCTTATGAAGAAAAAAGCTTACACCTACCATCATACACACTGGGACACAGAATGGTATTTTACAGAACAACATTCTCAAGTACAATTTATTTATCATATGCAAGAACTATTTGAAGCTTTAGATAATGGATGGATTGACACTTATCATATGGATGGCAAATCGAACTCGATGGAAGACTACTTTAAAACCAATCCAGAGGCCAAAGAAAAATTTATTAAATATGTAAAAGAAGGAAAAATCTTGATTGGACCTTTTTATGAACAACTTAGTGCTTTTATAGCTCCAGGAGAATCTATAATTAAAAATTTGCAATTGGGGATGGATTTAGCTGATGAATATGGTGGTAGTTGTAAAACAGCATATTTACCAGATCCATTTGGTCAAGTTCAAGATTATCCAAAGATTATGAATGGTTTTGGTATATATGATTTTGTGTTTAGACGAGGAATGGGAGATGTCCACAAACTAAAGAACAATTTTTGGTGGGATAGTAATGATGGAAGTCGCATTTTGATAAATGTTTTACAAGGTGGATACAGTTTTGCAGGGCTTGCATTTTATCAAGGTCGATTAATTGAAAATGCTGGATTAAATCTAGACAAAAAAGGAATTATAAGTTTAATGCATGACTGTGAAGCTGAGTCTGCAATTGAAGGACAATTCTTATTTCCAGCAGGAAAAGATAACTGCCCTGTAATGTTTGAATTTAAAAACTTGATTAAACAATATAATGAACAAAGTGAAGACTTTGAATTTATTGAGACTACTCTTGATAACTACATGAAGATGCTTCGTGAATCAAATGTTGATTTTCAAAAATATCAAGGTGAGTTATATACAACACAATATCATAGAGTACATAAGTCAATTTTTTCAGCTAGGCCTGATATAAAGATTACACAAGATAAAACGGAAAGAATGCTAATATACGAAGTACAACCACTTATGACAATGCTAGATAAATTGGCAATACCATATGAACATGGAATGGTATTGGAGGCTTGGAAACTTTTAAGTAGAAGTCAAACTCATAGTGAAGCTACAAATAGTGATGACGTTAATGAACAAATTTTGGCTAGGGCCAAAAAGGCATTTTTATTGGCAGAAAGTTTAAAAACTTACTTAACTAGGAAAATTGCTGTTTCTGTTCCAAAAGTTGCAGGTTGCAAACCTATAGTCATATTTAATACGTTGCCATTTAAACGTGACCTTAATATAAAATTAAATGTTTACTCTAAAAATAAAAACTTTAAATTAATTAGAAATGGCCAAGAGATAGAGTACTCTATTATTACACAAGAAAAAGTATATGGTGGTTGGCGACGAAAACACAGAGAACTTTTAGACAGTGGCAGAGATTATTATTTGAGTACAATTGCTTTAAATATGTCAGACTTTGAAGGGATCTCTTATGAAACAATATATCTTGAAAATGATATATTTCCAACATTAAGAGCAATAGCAAATTCTAACAATACTTATATTGAGAATGACTCCGTAAGAGTTGAACTTTTTGAGGGTAGTTTAAGTATTAGAAATAAACAAACAGATCTCTTTATTGAAGATGCAATTTACTTTGAAAACTCTGGTGACCAAGGAGATACATTTGATTATGACTATCCCACAAAGGATTTAACTGTCATCACTAAGTTTAAAGACGCTAAAGTTGTATCTTCATATGAAACCAAAGAAATGTCATCAATGACAATTCAAGGTGAAATTAAAGTTCCTAAAGATTTAGACTCTAGAGCTGATGGAGTGTTAAATGAAACTTTGCCATATGAATTAACTCTTTCTTTAAAATGTAATAGTGAAATAATTGAAGTAAAAGGTAAAGTTTTGAACACTGCCTATAATCATAGGCTACGCCTTGTAATAAAAACTAAAATTGAAGCACAAACTTCTTCTGCAGGAACGCAATTTGGCTATGTAAGCAGAACTACACAACCAGAAGAGCTTAAATATTGGAAAGAAAAAAAATGGTTAGAAGAACCACTACCAATTGAACCATTGCTAAACCATGTTTCTTTAGCAGATGAAAATAATATCACTACGATATTTACTAGTAGTACAAAAGAATATGAAATTATAGGTGAAAATTTTACCGATATTGCATTAACATTATATCGAGCAGTTGGACATTTTGGTTTGCCTGATTTAAATAG
The DNA here is from genome assembly GCA_001983455.1 of Candidatus Epulonipiscium fishelsonii. Lineage (GTDB taxonomy): Bacteria > Bacillota > Clostridia > Lachnospirales > Cellulosilyticaceae > Epulopiscium_A. Next base: position 19,116 of record LJDB01000010.1, on the reverse strand, counting down.
AAGACCAGGACGTGCAAGCGGAATTCCTGAATGCATAATGGAGTGTCCACTTAGCCAAATGATTGGAAAAGAAATTCACTTTTCTTATGGCATAAAACTTTATAATAACAAAGTTGATGGCAACATTATTCATAGAGACTATGTTGAGTTTGCTACAAAGGAAGTATATTTTGAAGATCAGGAATATAACCGAGTGTTTACTCCAATGAAATATTTTGAAGTTAATTCCTTAACTTCTGAAATACCTACTAAATTTAATTTGTTAGAGCTAAGAAATTCAAAAGCTCAATTTTCAACACTAGAAAAATCTAATTCAGATGATGCTTATATTTTAAGAATATTTAACAACGAAAACTTTGCAATTGATGCTGGAGAATTAATTTTAAATTTTAATTATTCCAAGCTAGAATGGGTGGACTTACGTGAAAACCCATTAAAAGAAGCAAGCACAACACTAGGTGAAATTAAATCTGGTGAAATTAAAACCATTAAAATTTATATTGTTTAGTGACAAAATTAAGAGGAATACCTACGTTCCTTTTAAAATAAAAAAAGTGAGGAGAATAAATATGATTAATGAGTTATTGAAACCTGATTACATTATATTTAATGTAGAAGCATCCACTAAAGGTGAAGCTTTTCGGGCAATTTCCAAAATTGCATTTGAAAAAAATATTACTACCAATGCCCAAGATTTTGAAAATGGACTTTGGGCTCGTGAAAATTTAGACTCTACAGGATTTGGGCATAACCTAGCAATCCCTCATGCAAAAGTAAACTCTGTAACAAGTGCTGCACTTATTATAGTAAAATTCACTAATGATATTGAATGGGAGTCTTTGGATGATGAGCCAGTAAAAATGGCATTTGTAATAGCTGTGCCTGAAAATGATACAGAAAACCATCATATATCTATTCTGAGCCAAATTGCAAGACGACTTATGCATGATGAATTCACAGAAGCTCTTTTGTTAGCAAAAACACCACAAGAAGTAGAAGCACTAGTAAAAAATAATTAAATGGGGGTAAATATTATGAAATTTGTAGCAGTAACAGCATGTACAGTTGGGGTAGCTCACACATTTATGGCAGCGGAGGTTCTTGAAAAAGAAGCTAAAAAGCTTGGATATGAAATTAAAGTTGAAACACAAGGTGCCAATGGAATTGACAATAGGTTGACTCAAGAAGAAATTGATTCAGCTGATGCATGTATTTTTGCAGTCGATACCGCTGTAACAGAGCCTGAACGATTTGATAATGCAGTAGTATTGGAATGCAAAGTAAAAGATGCTATAAAAAAACCTAAAAAAATATTTGAAAAACTTGAAAAAGCATTACAAGCTAATTCTTAAGTAGTACAATTTTATATTTGAGGGGGGTTTATAAATATGGCGGGAAAAAAAATTCAATTAGAAGAAAAAACACCTATACAAGAGGCATTGGGAACAACGTATAAAGGAATAATGAACGGCATCTCTCACATTATTCCTGTAATTATTACTGGTGGTATTTTTCTTGCAATAGTTGATATAATTGGAATGGAAATTCTAGGATATAATTTGCGTGGTAGTCTTGAAGAAGTTACTGCAAATGGACTAGTAGAATTTTTATATACAATGCGACAAGTTGCATTTCTTGCACTAGGGTTATTATCACCAGTATTAGCAGCTTTTATATCACAAGGAATTGCCGGCAAAGCTGGGCTTGCTCCAGGGTTTATTGGAGGTATGTTGGCTAAAGGTGGGGCTTTTGGACATATAGCTGTTCAAGATTCAGGATTTTTGGGTGCTTTATTTGCAGGTATTTTAGCAGGATTTACCGTTCAGGCACTAAAAAAACTCCCCTTTACAAAGAAATACGAATCTTTAAATATATTACTTGTAACACCGTTAATTGCTGGATTTATTGTTGCTGTTCCTATGATTTGGTTTGTTGGCCCATCCATTGCTACACTAAACAATGGAATAACTGCAGGATTAACTTGGATGGCTGATAATAATCTGACTATTCCACTTGGATTTATAATTGGTGCGATGGCTTGTACTGACTTTGGTGGACCAATTAACAAAATTGCATATATTTTCTGTGTTGGTCTTTGGTCAGACGGTTTTTATACGTATTATGCCGCATTTACAGCAGCAAAAATTATTCCTGGAATTACCGTTGGGATACTTGCAATGGTTGCACCAAAATATTTTACTCAAGACGAAAAAGACGCAGCAATTCCTGCTATCATTTTGTCTGGTCTTGGTGGAATTGGAGAACAAGTTATTCCATTTGCATTGCGTGACCCAATTTCAATTATTCCTGCTCAAATGCTTGGCGGTGGAATTGCAGGGGCATTAATTCTTTGGTCACAAATTGGCATTAATGTTGGAGCTGGAGGCTCATTGATTACAGGGCTTGTTACAACTAATCCAGCATTATGGTTTGCATATTTTGGAGTTGGAGCACTAGTAGCATTTGTATTAATGTTTATAATAAAAGTAAAAAGAAAAGCAATAGTGTAAACCAACTATTCGTTATTTATAAGACCCTCATCACCACTACGTGGTGGTGGGGTTTTTCACGAGCAATTTAAGGTGGATTGTATTAATTTTTCTATATTAATAGCTAAATATCCAACCTCTAGTTCCATAACAGGTTCACCTAAAGTTTTTTCTAATAGGTTCACTAGTTCTGTAGCTTTACCATATGAAAATGGAAAATTGCTTCTAGTATAGTCGTTCATGTCTAAATTTAGTTTTTCTTTATGATACATTCGAGAGACTAAATATTTAATATGAGTTATAAGACGATGATAAGAAAGAGAATTATAGTTAATATTCATATTATATTCTGTCTCTAGTTGGGAAATAAATTGTTTGATTACTTCAACCATATTTAAAGACAGGCTGACATGCTTTGAAGATATAGCGCTAGTTATATGTAAAGTAATATATGATATTTCATCTTCATTTATATCTACTTTAAAAGTCTGTTCAATAAGTTCAGCACTCTTTTTTGCTATTAAAAACTCTTGTGGAAACAACAATTTAATGTCTTGAGTAAATGGATTAATAATTTCCATATCTTTTTTTATACGTTCTACTGCAAAAGCTATATGGTCAGCAAGTGGAAGCAAAACAGTCGTATCAACTTCTTTAAATGTTTGTTTCACTAGTTCTAATATTTGTGCAGTAATTTCTAAATATTTAACATCTACTCTTTCTACTACTTCATTATACTTAATATCATTTTCTAGTTTATATTTTTTAAAATTATCTACCTGAACAACAGGAGTATTAGCTTTATTTTTAAACCCTATACCATTTCCTAAAAATATATATTCCAGTGCGTTGCTATCCACTGCTAAAATAGCATTGTTATTCAATATTTTTAACACATTCATTTAAACGTCCTCCTTTTGCTCAATTTAAGGTTGAAATGAATAAGTATAGAGTTCGCCATACTTATTCATTTTTAAAAAAAGTTAATTTTATTTTATCTCTAATATACTATCCATTTTATCTACATTTCCTAGTGATTTAACGTCTAGTATTTCATTTTCTAAATTTGTAAATACCATAGGGGTTGCAATACTAGGAGCATTTTGTTTAATATAGTCTAAATCAAATGTTAGTAATAAATCCCCAGCTTTTACCTGATCATCAACTTTTACTTTAACATCAAACCCTTGACCATTTAAATTTACAGTATCAATACCTACATGTAACAATAACTCTATTCCAGTTGAGCTTGTTAAACCAATAGCATGTTTTGTATCAAATACTAAATTTATTGTTCCATCACATGGTGCATATAATTCTCCTTTTGTAGGGAAAAACACTACCCCTTTACCTATCATTTCATTAGAAAAAGTTTCGTCAGGTGTTTCTGAAAGTAAAGCCATTCTGCCTTGTATTGGAGAATAAAACATTGTTTTTCCTGTTGATGACTCTGTTTGTGTAGCTGGAGTAAATGGTTTATCACTTTCTTTTGAGCTAAGAAAATCTTCTAAATTAGATTTAATTACACTTACACGAGGTCCATAGATTACTTGAACACCATTGCCTCTAATAATTACACCTGCTGCTCCAGATTGTTTTAATAAATTTTCACTTACAAGAGTTGCATCTTTTACAGTAGTTCTTAATCTAGTTGCACAACAATCTACATCTTCAATATTGTTTTTTCCACCAAGCCCTTGCATAATTAAAGAATTTGTATCATTACTATTTTGAGCAGAAGCTTTCTTTTCATTCATATCTGCACGAGTATAAAGTTTAGTTTCTTGATTATCATCTTCACGTCCAGGAGTTTTTAAGTTTAACTTTGTAATTAAAAATCTAAATACAACATAATAAACTATAAAGTATCCAATTCCTGCAACAACAACCATTATCCAATTTGTCTTGTCATTCCCTTGCATTATACCAAATAATGTTAAATCGATAATTCCTCCTGAAAATGTCATGCCTATTCCAACATTAAGCATATGCATAAACATATAAGCAAGACCCGCACCAATACAATGAATACCATATAGTAATGGAGCTACAAATAAGAAAGTAAATTCAATTGGTTCTGTAATACCAGTAATCATTGCTGTTAGTGCTGCTGAAAACAAAAGACCTTTTGCAATTTCTTTTTTAGAAGCTTTGGCACAATGGTACATTGCAAGAGCAGCTCCAGGAAGACCAAAAATCATTAGTGGAAATTTTCCAGACATAAATCTTGTTGCAGTTACAGAAAATGCTGTTGTGTTTGGAGAAGCTAGTTCTGCAAAAAAGATATTTTGTGCCCCTTCAATTAATGTTCCGTCTATTAAAGCAGTTCCACCCACTGCGGTTTGCCAAAATGGAAGATAAAACACATGGTGTAATCCAAATGGAATTAGTAATCTTTCCATTAATCCATATACAAATGTGCCTGCATATCCACTATTTGTAACTATAGCTCCAATTGCATTTATTCCATTTTGTACAACTGGCCATAAAAAAAACATTGCTATTCCAACAACTAAATATGTAATAGCAGAAATAATAGGTACAAATCTTGTTCCACCAAAAAATGAAAGTACTTGAGGTAACTCTATTTTATAAAACCTATTATGAAGAGCTGCTACTCCTAATCCTACTATAATACCGCCAAAAACTCCCATTTGCAAAGATTGTATCCCTACAACAGATGTAATTGAGCCTGATAATAAATATTCTTGTGCATTGTTAATATCAATTAGTGCACCTATTGCTGTGTGCATAATCAAAAATGCAATTACAGCAGAAAGTGCTGCAACTTCTTTTTCTTTCTTTGCCATACCTATTGCAACACCCATTGCAAATATTAATGGTAAATTAGCAAACACAATATCTCCACATTTTGAAAGTATGCTCAATATGGCATTTATTGCAGTTCCTGGACCCATCAATTCAACTAGGTTATATGTTTCTAACATAGTCATATTAGTAAACGAACCACCAATTCCTAAAAATAATCCTGCTACAGGCAAAATTGCAATAGGTAGCATAAATGAACGCCCTACTCTTTGTAAAACTCCAAAGATATTATTTTTCATAAAACTCCTCCTTAATTAAATTTGTTATAAAAAATCGTCCCAGGCTTTTTCTTATTATTTGTAATGAAAAATAGGCATTAACAAATAAAGGGAAAAATCCTTTACTAGTTAATGCCCACTTTAGTGGTAACACTCTAATATATTTTAATCCTATCATAATATCTAGACTAGTGTCAATTACTTTTCACTAAAATTTACCAATTCTACTTTTTAACCAAATATTTTTTTTACTATTATTCAGAATGCCCACGTCCATAAACATTTATAATGCTCATAACAGATTTATAGGGACGAATGTTTTTCGCCCCTATAAGATATCTAAAATTTTATTCACATTTTTTCTTTGAACATGAACAACCATCACATCCGCTACATGGTTTTCCATCCTTCTTATCTTTTATTACTTTGTATAATGCTAATCCTAACACAATTACAAGTATTGTTCCTACAATAATATCACCCAAAATTAGTCCTCCCTTGCTTATGCTGTTGCTAACATACTTTGTTTAGCTGATTTCCTAGAGTTATGACTAACTTTAATAAATACTGCTACTTCAACTATTAAAATTATAATCGAAGCTACAAACCCATCTGCTACATTTCCTGTTGTAACAAAAGTTCCAATTTGATTTATTAACATAGCAACTGTATATCCAACCATTACTTGAAATCCAACGCCAAAAGCTAATACTTTTCTACTAGCAAGCTCAGAGTTCATAGCACCAATTGCTGCAAAACAAGGTGGTGTAAATAAGTTAAAGCACATAAATGCAAAAGCTGTAACTGGAGTAAACACTATAAGTAATGGACTAATTCCAGAGTGCAACATTTCTTCACTAATAGCAAACATAACAGCTAAACTACCAACAACATTTTCTTTTGCTATAAATCCAGTAATTGATGCTGCTGCAAGTTGCCATCCAACCATACCTAGTGGAATAAACAATGGTGAAATAATTCCTCCTAAGTATGCTAACATACTAAAATCTGCATTTTCAACAATGTGAAGTGAAAAATCGTAACTTTGAAGCAACCACACTGACGCATTACATAGTAATATTATTGTTCCTGCCTTTATAATAAAAGCTTTTGCCTTATCCAACATAGATAATGTTGCAATTTTAAGACTAGGCCATTTGTATTCAGGTAGTTCAATTATAAACAGTGATTCTGAATTATCTATGTTAAACATATGTTTAATTATTAGTCCAGACGTTATAATTACTAGTATTGCAATAAAATAAGTTAGTGGTGCTACCCAAGCTGATGTTGGAAAAAATACCATCGCAAATAATCCGATTATAGGTAGTTTTGCTCCACAAGGAACAAATGGAGTTAATATTGCTGTTGCTCTACGAGCTGTGGTGTTTTCAATAGTTCTTGTTGACATAATCCCTGGAATTGCACATCCAGAACCAACAAGCATAGGAATTATTGACTTTCCTGACAAACCAATCTTTTTAAAGTATCTGTTCATAATAACAGCAACTCTTGCCATATATCCACAATCTTCCAACAAAGATAGGCAGAAAAATAAAACCATAATTAAAGGCAAAAATCCAAGTACTGCACCAACACCGCCAATTATACCATCCACTATTAAAGCTTGTAAAAATCCTGATACATTCATACTTTCCAAAATATTAATAGCTGTTGTTGGAACTATATCACCAAAAAATACTTCATTTAAATATTCTGAAAGGTATCCGCCTAATCCACGTTGAGAAAACCAATATACTGCCCACATTATAACTGCAAAAATAGGAAGACCCCATACTTTGTTGGCAACAATCTCGTCTATTTTATCAGATCTTGTTTTAAGAGTAGTATCAATTGTTCTTTTTTCATAAGTATTGCTTATTTGTTTAGCAAGGTTAAATCTTTTTATGTCATTTTCTTTATATGTTTGTTTGTCGCCTTCAGTTATAATTAAATTCATATCTATTGGGTTTGGTACTAGGTTATCTCTACTCGCTTTTTTTGCAAATTGTATTAATGTTTCTATCCCCTCAAATTTCAAAGCAGAAATTGTTACTACTTTACATTCCAATTTTTCAGACAGTCCAAGTGTATCAATAGTTATCTCTTTTTTATCTGATAAGTCATGTTTATTTAGAGCAATTACCATAGGTATTCCTAGTTCTAACAATTGGGATGTAAAGAATAAGCTTCTGTTTAAATTGGTACTGTCAACGACATTTATTATCACATCGGGATTTTCGTTATTAACATAATCTCTTGTAATAGATTCTTCTGAAGTATATGGAGACATTGAATAAGCACCTGGTAAATCTACTATAACTATTTTTTCACCTTTTGCATATTCATCTTTTAAATAAGCTTCTTTTTTTGATACAGTCACGCCCGCCCAATTTCCAACATATGCCTTTTCGCCCGTGAGAGTATTAAACAGAGATGTTTTTCCACTATTTGGATTTCCTGCTAATGCAATCTTCATAATACAACTCCTTTAATTATATATTATTATGTTCTTCAAAATTTCCTTATCTAAAACATATCTTGCATTTTTTACATTTACCACAACATTATCAGAAATCTTTGATATTATAGAAATATCCTCATCCTCATAACATCCAAGTGTTAAAAGAAAGTTTTTTATTTTTTCAGTTCCTTTTATTTCCTTTATAATGTATGTGTTGTTAGCTTTACCTTCAAATAATGTCATTGCATACCATCCCTTTCTAAAGTGTCCTATCATATAATATATAATATTAAGAAAAAAAATCCTTTATTTTTTATAGTATATCTTCCTTTCTATAATCTATACTCTTTATTCAAAGTCACTTTTTTCCAATATGTCCATTTCTTTAAAATATGATATACTTCTTTATTTATAAAATTTAATACAAAAAACTATTAACTCATTATAGTATTAAAACTTTTATTAATATAAGATAACAAATATTATCAGGTTTTCATTTATGCTAAAATAATACCATAATCAAATTAAATTGTCAATGATATTCTATATCATTTTTGGAGCAAAGTTAACTATGAGTTTTATTTTTAAATAAAATAAATTTTTTTATGGAAATTATTAACAATATGTTCTAAAATGATTATAATAATATTATATTAATTATTATCATTATATATTAGACATACAACTAATATATCTTATAAAACTATTTAAGGGGGAAATCATATGCTTAATAAAATTATTGCAAACTTATCAGAATATATTCCATGCAATTGTGCTTTAAACAAAATAATATGTGAAAAATTTGGTGTACTTTTAAGTGGTGTAAAGAGCCTAGAAATATTTACAATTCCTATTGAAAGTTATAAAATAATTTTAAACATACAATCTGATGTTAAGGTGAGAATTGTTAAATCAACAGAGGATAGTATTCAACTCTTACTGTATAGTCCAAACGATTTAAATAAATTGCTTTTAAGTGAAAACAGAGTTAAATATCTTATAGAACTGGGGTATCCAACAGAATACACTCTTGATAGTTATATGGATTTCCTAATTAATAAAATTCGTGAGGAAGCAACCTTTCCACATGAGATAGGGTTTTTCTTAGGATATACTATGAAAGATGTTTTGGCATATATGGGGATGGATGATAGTCCATATGTTAAGACTTTAGGATGGAATATGTATGGTGATACTAATGAATCAGAACTATTATATTATAAAAGAAAGCATGTAAGCCAACAGATCCGCTTATTATTAAATTATGTACCAAATTTATGATGCAGATAACAATATTAATTAATATTCATAAAAACGAGACTATTACAATAACTCTATCATTAATGTAATAGTCTTGTTTTTGTCCGCACATCATGGTTACTTTTATTATTAATTTTATTATATATAAATCATGGAAACCCTTTATTTGCAAGCTTAATCAGCCTATAAAAAAATTTTAAAAAATTTTTTTATAAAACGTGTATATTAAAATTTATCCTGGCAATACTATTATTGTACCGAGTGTGAGGTACATCGCTAAATCCCCCCTCAACCTGGGTTTCCTCCCCCGAAACCTAGGTTCTTTTTTTTTGTCACTAGTTTTTAGAAACTGTTATGGTCCCAATTTCTTTATTTTGATTTATCATTGTAGCAATAAGTGTAATTTTTATTGGTTCATCAAAATTAATGTCTGATGTTTCTGGAGTGTCTGGCAACAAATTGACTTGAACATTCCAAGAAGTAGGTTCAGAAACTTTTTTACTAATATCATTCATGGTATAAACAGTTTTTCCATTTTGCTCAATTTTTAATAATACAGGAATAGTTAATGGTTGAATAAACGGTTCTAGTGATTCTGGATTAGAATTTGGAATAATATTTAAGTACTTATTAATTTCATCATTAACATTAAGTGTATAATTTATTTTAATATTTTCATCAATAGAAGCACTTAGTGTTCCATCAATTACGTTTATAATTTCATTAGATATAATAGAAAAATTATCACTTGCATAAGAAAATGCATCTATTAAATATGGTTTGTAAAATAAATTATCATGTGCTCCGTTCTCTATTAAGAATTTGTGTTCAACCTCTGCTTCTCTTAAACGCTGGTCAATATCTATAGCTGGCATTGCAAAACCATACATATCTTGGTTTCCACAAATAAAATAATGATCAAAATAGCCTAAATAAGCTACTGGTAAATTTTCAATCATATCTACAATGGATATCTCTCCACTATTAACTGCTCCATAAAATGAAATAACCGAAGAAAATAATTCAGGGTTATTTAACGCTATATTATATGCTCCAAAACCACCCATTGAACAACCTGCAGTCCCTGTAAAACGTGGATCAACAATAGTTCTATAGTTTTTGTTAATATGAGGTATAAGTTCTTCTGTAACCATCTTTTCCCAATCGTTTTTCCAGAAGCTATCGTTTGAACTATCAGGCATCACAACAATCATTTCATCTATTTCTCCCAAATTGATACCTTCATCAAGCTCCAACTGAACTTCATCAATCTCATATGATTTACTAGTGCTATTAAGCTGATGTAACAAATATACAACAGGATATCGTTTGTCAGAATGATTATATCCTTTTGGCAAATAAATTCGATAATTCATATCTGTACTTTCTTCTTCCAATCCAAGAGCAGATGCAGCAAACTTAGATGGATATGTTTCTTCATAAAATCTTGTCGAGTCAACTAGAGTTTTAACTTGTTCATCATATTCCGATTTACTATAAATTCCAATTGGGCCAGCATACCATCCTCCGCCTCCACTAGAATTACACATTCTTACAGAGATAACATTGTCACCTCGGTGTAAAATAGAAACATCAAATTCATATAAACGTTCTTTATCCCAAGGATTTGAGCCATTATATTCCCCACCAGCTTTTTCAATTCCTGTATATCCTACTCTAGTTCCATTTATATATACTTCATCAGCTTCGTCTAGTTTTCCTAGGCTTAATAAAAGTGTCTGTTCCTCAGTAAATTGTTCTGGCACTTTAAATTCTCGTATGTACCATGCATATCCAGTCCAATTTGCATTATTTTCTAGTGTTGAATGAAAATCATCTGTCCACCAACCAAATGCTGGAGAAACTGTATCCCATTTTTTCCAATTTGATTTAGCTAATGTCCCCATACTGTCAAGTTCTACTACATCTTTATTTTCATAAGGTTTATATGCATTAAAGTGCCAATCTCCCATAAGATCAATATGTTCTAGAGTTGTTTCCTGAATTCTAATAAGGTCTTGGCTCCCAATTTCATAATTCATTCCTAGCATTTCTATATATAAATTCACTTTAGAATTTACCCCATTAACAAGATTTTTAACAGTTAATGTTCCAAATACTCCATTAGTATCGCTTAACGTATATTCTATATCCGAACTATCCAACACCTCTAGTGAAATAGGATCCACAACTTCCGCAACAACTTTAAATGATATATCTTTTTCACTGTAATGTTTATAATACGTTTCTGTATTAATATTGATACTATAATCAACTGTAATTACAGTTTCTCCAGCTTTAACAGCTTGTGGAGAAATTGAGAAATCACCTGATACTAATTGATCTGTAAATTCCTCACTAAATCTATTTATTACTCTATCAATAGAAGTTTTTAAAAATTCATCGTCATATTCTCCATTTCTTGAAGTAAACTCATGAACTTCATAAGGAATTCCACCATATTGCATATAGTTTGGGTATTGCTCATAAGGAGCATATTTGCTATATTCAATTAGTAATGATCCGATATCATTAGTTGAATTTTTTGCATATGTATAGGAACTTTCAGTTGCTCCATCAATATATGTATAAAAATTCTGAATATTCTCCGCACCAATTTCTGTTATAATACTTAATACATCTCCACTATTTCTCCATAAATTATCTTCACTTGTAAAATTCCCATTTATGCTTCCAACAGATTTAAATAACTTGGGTTCATCTATTGGAACATAATTTCCACTATTGTCTAAAGATGTAAGAGCTGTTATATACGCCATATACCCACCAATTTCAGCTCCTAGCCCCGCTCTATAAGCTGGTTCAGCTATAGTTCTATAATTCTTATCCACATAATCAATTGCTGTTGATGTCGCTAATCTAAAATCTTCACCATTTTCAAAATTTAATTCTACTATAATAGCTTCTATCCCATTTTTACTATTCATTATTTCGTTTATTAATTCAATATTATTTTCATTGTGATTATTTAGACCATCGTCAGGAAACAAATAAATTGTTGGATAAGATTTATATACATTCTCTTCATAATTACTTGGTAATATAACAGAAATATTACTTTGCTCTTCTTGAATTTCGGGAGTTATATTAATATTGTTGAAATTATCTAAAAGCTTCTCATCTTTTGATGTAAGTAAAAGGGTTCCTATTATAGAAATAACTAAAAAACTTAACAAATAACATTTAAATTTTTTCATATTTACTTCCTCTCTTTATATATTTTTTATTAATAATAATTTCACCTAATTTTATTTTATGATTACATAAAACATTATATCATTGCAAAAATATTACAATTCTTGTTATTATACATAGAATTTAAATTAAATATTTTTATTGTAAAAATAAACAATATGATACTTTTTCTTCTTATATCATTTATTATTTTTAATATTTATGTAATATAAATTTATTCAAAAATATTTATTGCTATGTAAATAAATATTTTCTTAATTTTAAGGAAAAAAGAGCACGCTAAGGTGCTCTAATAATTTAGAATAATAATTTTTTCAGTATTATCATTTTAAGCCATCTGCCATTTTAATATATTTTTTTCATATCTTATCCACTAATCTTCAATACTATATTTTTTAAATAATTATTTGGTATGTTTACGTATATTTGAAATTACAAAATAAGTCTCTTAACATTTTCAGTAAAACTAGTTTAAAACAATTAGCTGATAGAAATATTTTCCATAATAATGCTATAATGAAATAATTTTTAAAAGTTTGAATTGTCAAGTTAATTTCAATAAAAAAATTGACCATAAAATTACCTTTTAAATTATATATTTTTAATATAACATTTTTTATATTCTTTTTCAAGTTTGATCTTTTGTATTTTTATTGCTCGATGTAGTTTTTTATTTTATAACTGTCAAAATACATTTTTATTTATAAGTTGGATATACTAATATTAGAATTTTAGTCAATAAAATAATGTGACTTTTTAATGTGAAATAATTCATATGTTTTGTTTAACATTATGGCAACTTTCACAAAATGTTATTTTTAAACATCTTATTATTGACAACTATTTCTAGTTAAGTTATTATGTTTGAGTAAGTGCAAGAATAATTTGTTTGAGTAAGTGCAAGAACAATTATTTTATTGAAGTTATAGGAGGCTTAATTAATGTCTGAAAAAAATACTAGCACAAACCAGATGAGTGAAGCTACTGCTATGGTGGATGCACTTGCTACCAAAGCAGATGTTGCACTTGAAAAGTTTATGAGTTATGATCAAGAAAAAATTGATAATATTGTGCGTGCAATGTCACTTGCAAGATTAACAAATCAAATGAAGCTTGCTAGAATGGCTCTAGAAGAAACTGGCCGTAGGATTTTTGAAGATAAAGTTACAAAAAATATTTTTTCAACAGAATATATCTACAATAATATAAAATATGTAAAAACTGTAGGGATAATCCAAGATAACAACCACGGAAGTTTTATTGAAATTGCTTAGCCAGTTGGAGTTATCACTGGAGTTACATCTGTAACAAATCCAACTTATACTACAATGTTTAAAGCAACTATCTCAATTAAAACTCGTAATCCAATTATTTTTGGGTTCCATCCATCTGCTCAAAAATGTTCCGCTGAAGCAGGAGCTCCTGAAGACGGTATTCAATGGATTGACAAACCATCTCTTGAAGCAACTTCTGCCTTAATGAACAACCCAAAAGTAGCACTATTTCTTGCAACTGATGGGTATGCAATGGTTAAAATGGAAAACCAACTGTAGGAGTTGGCCCTGGAAATGTTGCTTGCTTTATACGTTTAGCAAGTAGCAACAGACATTATACTTTCAAAATCATTTGATAATGGTATAATTTATGTGTCTGAACAAGCAGCTATAATTGAAGCACCTATTTATGATTAAGCTGTTGCATTTATAAAAAAACATGGATGTTATTTTGCAACTCCTGAAGAAATCAAAAAAAATCAAACCAGATCCAGACTTTGTTCTGACTGTGCCTCCAGCTCCAACAGCATTTACTGGACTTGATGTTTTAACGCATGCAATTGAAGCTTATGTTTCAATTATGGCATCTGACTTTACTGACGGAGAAATTACTCTTCATAAAGTAAAAGCTCTTGGTATTCCAGCTTCTACTCCAAAAGAAGGAGTTGTATCTTTAGCTGAAGCTACAAGACAATTAAAAAGTAAATCTTCCTTTAACCATCGCAGGTGGTGTTAATGAGGAAGAATATATGACTAAAATTGAAGACTTAGCATATAAAGCATTTGAAGACCAATGTACAACAGCTACAAAAAGTTGTTGAATTGAAGCCAATATGTTAAGTAAAAATTATTGTTTTATATTATTGTTTTAGCTTATTTATATTTATTAAAGCCAAAACATATTATAAATATATCTTTATATTAAACATTATAATTACACTAAAAATTACAAAAGGTAGGTAGACTAACATGAGTATGCAATGGTTTAAAGTTCCTAGAAAAATCTTTTTTCAAGCTGGTTCAATTCAGTATCTTGCTAAAATAGAAAATGCTACTAGAATCTTAATTGTATCAAAAGAAGAAAATTTTGATATGATTGACGTATTAATTGCTGAATTAAAGAAAAATAAAAATGCTGATAACATGCACATCGAAATTTTTACAGAAGCAAATGCTATTTGTGAACTTGATGTGGTAAAAAGAGGTGTTGCTTTAATGAATACCTTTACACCTGATACAATTATTGCTCTTGGTTCTGACGGAACAATGAGTTCAGCAAAAGCAATGTGGTTATTTTATGAACAACCACAAATAAGTTTTGAAGATGTAAAAAGCTTATATAAAGATAACAACGACGAACCAATTGAGTTCTGTAACGAAACAAAAAAATCAAAGTTGATTGCAATTCCAACAACTTCATCTGGATTTGAAGTTACTCCATTTTCAATTATACAAGAAAACGGAAATAAGATTGCAATAAATACTTATCAATTAACTCCAGATGTTACAATATTAGACAGGGATTTTTCACTTCCAACAAGTGCTTCATATGTTGCCAACTTTGGATTAAAAGGTTTAGAAAATGCAGTTGAAGCTTATATTTCTGAGTTAGCATCAGACTTTACTGATGGATTAGCTATGAAAGCTATTGATTTAATATTTAAATATTTACCTCGTGCATTCAAAAACGAAACAGATTTAGAAGCAATAGAAAAAGTTCATAATGCATCTGCTATTGCAGGAATGGCTTTTGGTAACACTATTCTTAATAGTGAAAAAGAATCTGATAATGGAAGAGTTGCTAAAAAATACACTGAAATTTCTAAATTTTTAGGACTACCTTCATCAAATACAGACGAAGGATTTGCTTCTCTAAATACAGCTATTCAAGGTCTAATACTTCAATTACAATAATTAAAAGAACTAGGAGCACAATATTGTGCTCCTTTATATATTTCCCTTTTAGTTATTTAAGTTTAATAGTCTAGTAATTATTACGGCTATTTCTGCTCTTGCTGAGGTTCCTTTAGGGTCTAGGATATTTGCCTCTTTACCGGCTATAATATTATTTCCGACTGCCCATTGCATAGCCTCCACTGCCCAATTTGAAATATCTTTAGCATCATTAAATTTTCTTATGTCTCCACTAGGCGTATCGTCCAAACCTATATATTTAGCAAAATTGTGGATAATAGCTGCTAACTGTTCACGTGTAATGCTTTCATTTGGACGGAATGTTCCATCATCAAACCCATTGTAAATATCAGCTTTCACTGCCCACATAACAGATTGGAAAAACCAATCACTAGTTGATATGTCTGTAAAAGTATTTATACTAGTACTTTCAATACCCCCATTCATTCTATACAAAGCTTCTGCAAGTAATGCTCTAGTTGCTACTGAATTCGGTTCAAAAGTATTTTCTGATGTTCCTAAAATCAACCCTTTATTATACACATTCATTATATTTTCATAATACCAATCCGTAATGTGAACATCTATAAATGAATTGATAGTTGGTAATTCACTTTCATCAGTCACTATGAACACAGAAAAATGGTCTGTTGTAAATATAACTTCTCCATATTCATATTTTGTATCCATTGCTTCCGTATTTCCATATTCATCCACATAATATACTGTTATTTCATTTTCATCTTTTTTCAAAGTATAATCAAACTTTACTTCTGCCTCTCCTACAAATTTTAAAATTGTTGTTTCATCGGTTAAAAGTTCTAGATTTATCCCTTCACATTCTTTAATAACTTCCTGCTGTTCATAAGTTAAATTGGTCATTTCAGTTATCCTGAATATTAAGGCATCTTCTTGGGCTTCGTTTAAAATACCAGTTAAAACTTGAGAGTTGAAACTTACTGAACCTAGATCTGTTTGGATCTCTAGCATAGCATCTTTATTTTGTGCAAATTCTGATAAAGATGTGGGATCTATCTCTATTTCCACTCCTAGGTATTCTGTTATTTCTGGGTTTAACAAAGTTAATCCTGTTAGTGAACCCATTTCTACTCCTTTTGATTTATTCAACCTTTTCATATCAATAATTAATTTAGGATTTAAGTTGTTAGTATTATTTTCATCAATTAAGTTTTTGATAGATTCCATAATATCATCGGGTGTTAACTTAGCAGAAAATATTTCATCTGCAGATTTAGATGATATTTCTATTTTACCTATTGTAAAGTCTTTTTCTGCTACAGGTTTTTTTACGTTAATTTCGTATTTTTTGTCTGGATTATATTTAGTAGTGTTTTCTTCATTAATTTCTTTATTTTCATTATTGTATTCATCTTCATAATAATCTTCGTAATCGTCATTCTCTGTATTTTTGCCACGTCTAATTTTTTCAGAAAATTCTTTTCTTGCAATATCTATTTCTGCTCGTGCTTCTTCTATTTCGTTTTGGTCTAGTGGACTGTTTAAAACTTCTTTTGCTTTATTTATAGCTTCCATAAACTCTTCTTTATCATCTTGTGTCGCCCAATATTCTGTTGTAGACACATCATTTCCATCTGTTGATGTTTTAACACTAGCATATTCTCTCTCAGCATCACTTATTGACATCTCTAGTGTTATTGTATTTAGTGGCTCTGATTGAAAATCATAACTTATTTTATCACTCCAAACCAGTAAATAACCATTTTCTATCCATCCGCCTTCTTTTTCCCAATGTGTTGGAGTTCCCCACTGAGGGTCTCCTTCAGTTTCAAGCTTACCATTTAATAAAATATTAGGCAAACTGATTGTAACTGTTATTATAACAGGTGGTGCATCATTGCCCTCCGCATCTTCAGCGTTATATGTTACCGTGTACTTATTTTGTGCTGAAGTATCAATACTTGAAACAATCTCTCCATTTTTATCTACAATAGTAGGGACCACATTAATAGTTGCATCTAAATTGTCTGTAGCTGTTACAGTTGGTAATGTAAATTCACTACCCATTAAAATATCAAATTCTAATTCTCCATCATAGCTTAAAGTTGGTGCAACAACATCTGTTATAGTTTGGTCTGTCTCTAAAATTTGACTCAAAGTTTCATACCACCTGTTAGCCATTTTGTACTCTCCAATTGTATTTGGATGTGCAGCATCAAATAAATCTGTTTCGGTGTTCATCCCTGTGTTTTGATCAACCACTATAATTGGAGACTCTGCTGTTGCATTATAACTTGCCCAGCCTAGAATTTTACTATTTAAGTCATCTATACGGTCTTCTTCTCCAGCTAGTGGAGTTATTTTTGCCACTACTAAAGTAATGTTTGGATTTACTGAACGCATTTTTTCAATTCCACTAGTGTTTACAACAGTTTTTAATAAAAATAAAATAAGTAAAAAATTTTTTTAAAGTTTTTGTTTAAACTGCATTTAATTAGGCTATAATCAAATACATTATAAAAATATTAATGAATTACTTAGTTTCTTCCTGAAATTTAGTGGAAACAACACATTAATGTATAAAAAATCTATAATGTTAAAGACAAGATTAAAAGGAGTGTGGAACGAGAAAATATTCTCTGACTGCATAGAGGTGTACAGTACGCCGATATTAAGAAATATTTAATATAAATAGTATTTCGTATTTTTCGCAAAATCCTGAACTGTCTATATTGAATTAAACTAAGGACGTGATTTTCGCTTTAGTTTAAAACATAGCTTACTTTTTTAATTTATGATAGCAGAAAAAGCACTTTTGATTTTTCTTATTCGTGATAACGGTTTTAAGAACAACGTGACTGTTGTATTGGGTTGTTAACCAGGTGCTACTTATTGTTTCACGTCTGCTCTACTACTTATTTTTTCACCTCTTGGCTACTTACTGTTCGTGAGTAATCTGCTACTTGTTTTTTTCACATGGGTTAACTATTAAAGTATATACCTATATCGAACAAAATGCAATTAGCAAAATACTCTAGTATATTTCTTCTGACTAGTGAATTATATCCAATATCATTGGCATTATTCCAAAATGCATAATTATGTATGGATATGCAATTTATATACACAATTAATTCTAATGGTTGCCTGCAATATTACATTGCTATTTATATTGAAGTACTAAAATGTTTAATCGACAAATTATTTGTTTTATGATATCATATACTGTATTGAGAGAGCCAGTGGATGCTGGCTGAAAAAGGTGCTTCTTTAGGGGAGTGCCTTTTTTGCGTTTGAAAAATGAATCTAAAAAAAGATTAAGCGACTTTGCCTTCCCTTTCAACTTTGCCTTCCCTTTCGACTTTGCCTTCCCTTTCAACTTTGCCTTCCCTTTCGACTTTGCCTTCCCTTTCGACTTTGCCTTCCCTTTCGACTTTGCCTTCCCTTTCGACTTTGCCTTCCCTTTCGACTTT
>LJDB01000009.1 GCA_001983455.1 Candidatus Epulonipiscium fishelsonii | reverse complement strand
AATTACAACAACAACGATTCTAAATATTTTTCAACTCAGTCTTTTGGAAATCTTAATATAAATCTTACTGATTCACAATCACTTTTAAATCCTGGAGTATTTGCACCAATTGGTGAACCAAGACTTTTAACAATGATGGCACCTGTAGTTTTTGACGAAAGTGGTCTTAATTTATGTCGAGTAGTATCAATTGATGCTTTAGTAGATGCATGTCAAAACACTACTACTGGACGCACAACAGATATTTTATTTGATGGATTAACTAAAGAAGATTTAGAAAATGCAACAAATCTTCAACTTCAAGTTGTAGACATAGATTTTAACTTTGTTTGCCCAAATCATTACAGATTTTCTGAAATTAAACCAGGAAAAAATACACCAAATATCTCAAGAGTAGTTTTAAGAGACATCGACGTAACTTTTGCAATTAAAGTAATTGATTGTAACTATAAAGTATGTAAAGAAGGAATGTTAACTTTAAGATACCTTCCATGTGAAACTTGCCCAGGATATGACAAAGATACTAATCCAAGCAATGTAGCATTCGATTTATACACTCCATACGGCATTTCATTTGCAACAGAAAATCCAGTTGGATGTAACAAACTTGTTCCAACAATTAACTATATAGGATATGTGGCTGGAGATATGTGCCAAGGCGTTATAATGGAAGAATCAAATGCAATGTACAAAGAATTTGAACCAAACAACGGAGTAACTCAAGGAATTTCAGCTCAAGCTTTAGCTAGAGTAATTGCATCTGACGATGAATATCTTGCAATTGGATTAACTTTATATTTCAAAGTTATTTATTTTGTACAATACAAATTCCAACACGAAGGACTTTGTGTACCACCAAAATTTGCTTTATCTGCACTTGGCGGAGAATCAAGCTGCCTAGCATTCGTTCAAGGAGATTTGTTAGAACAAAGTATTTTACCATTAAGCGTTTGTGTAGAACCAAAAACAATTAAGTAATAATATAACAATTTAACCAGAGCCATCCATCTAAAGGGTGGCTTTGTTCAATTTTATCTATTAATTTAAAAGAAAAATTATATTATGAATAAAGTTTTACGCTATGCCTAACTGATTTATAAGTTGACAAGTTGTTTATAACATACTAAAATAAGATAAAATGAATAACAAAATTATATTATATATTTTGCTATCATTACTAAAGAAGAAAAACAAACTGCTTTTTTTCTTTACATCAAACAAAAAACAGGAGGCTTTAATTAATATGGCAAATTTATTTTATGCAAAAGATTGTGATTTAAATCTTTTAAAAGGAAAGAAAGTGGCAATTATTGGGTATGGTTCACAAGGACATGCACATGCTCTAAACTTACATGAGTCTGGAGTTGATGTTATAGTTGGATTATATGAAGGTAGCCCATCTTGGAAAAAGGCAGAAGATGCTGGACTTAAAGTTATGACAGCTAAAGAAGCAGCAAAAGCAGCTGATATCATTATGATATTAGTAAATGATGAAAAACAAGCAAAATTATATAAAGAAAGTATTGAACCAGGACTTAGTGCAGGAAAAACTCTTGCTTTTGCACATGGATTTAATATTCAATATGGACAAATTAAACCTCCATCTGATGTAAATGTTATTATGATTGCTCCAAAAGGGCCTGGACACACTGTGAGAAGTGAATTTGAAGAAGGAAAAGGTGTTCCTTGTTTAATAGCAGTGTATCAAGACGCTACTGGAAATGCAAAAGATATTGCACTAGCATATGCTTGCGGATTAGGAGCAGCTCGTGCTGGTATCTTAGAAACCACATTTAAAGAAGAAACGGAAACTGACCTATTTGGTGAACAAGCAGTTCTTTGCGGTGGTGTAGTTGAGCTAATGAAAGCTGGATTTGACACTTTGGTAGAAGCAGGATATCAACCAGAAAGTGCTTATTTTGAGTGTCTTCATGAAATGAAGTTAATCATTGACCTTGTAAACAAAGGTGGTATAAACTTTATGAGATATTCAGTTTCAGACACAGCTGAATATGGAGACTATATGATTGGAAAAAGAATTATTACTGATGAAACAAGAAAAGAAATGAAAAAAGTTTTAAAAGAAATACAAGATGGAACTTTTGCTAAAGCATGGATAAAAGAAAATGAAGATAACCGTCCATCTTTCAGTGAAATAAGAAAAAAAGAATCTATACATCCAGTTGAAATTGTTGGTAAAGAATTACGTGACAAAATGATATGGCAAAATGGTGAAAATAAATGAAAAGTAATACAGTAAAAGAAGGCTTATCAAAAGCTCCTCATAGATCACTATTTAAAGCTATGGGATATATAGATGAAGAATTAAGTAGGCCATTAATTGGAATTGTTAGTGCTAAAAGTGAGATAGTTCCAGGACATACTCATCTTGACCAAATTACAGAAGCTGTTAAAACAGGGATACGCATGTCTGGCGGAACACCTATTGAAATTCCTGCTATTGGAGTTTGTGATGGAATAGCAATGGGCCATGAAGGAATGAAGTATTCTCTGGTTTCAAGAGAACTAATTGCTGACTCTATTGAATGTATGGCAATGGGACATGGATTTGATGGACTTGTTCTAGTTCCTAATTGTGACAAAATTGTGCCAGGTATGTTAATGGGAGCTGCAAGATTAAATTTACCTACTACTTTGGTAAGTGGTGGGCCTATGCTTGCCGGCAAAGTTGGTAATAAAAAAGTAAGTCTTTCTCTTATTTTTGAGGCAGTTGGAAAAGTAACAGCTGGAGACATGACTCCAGAGGAATTGCTTGAATATGAAGAAAAAACATGCCCTACTTGTGGGTCATGTTCTGGTATGTTCACTGCTAATAGTATGAATTGCATGACTGAAGTTTTGGGAATTGCATTAAATGGAAATGGAAGTGTTCCTGCTGTTTTTTCAGAAAGAATACGACTAGCTAAATATACTGGTATTGCTATTATGAATATGATTGAAAGAAATATCTGTATACGGGACATACTAACTAAAGAAGCATTCTATAATGCACTTACAGTTGATATGGCTTTGGGCTGTAGCACAAATACAATGTTGCATTTACCTGCAATAGCTCATGAAGCAGGAGTTTCAATTAACCTAGATATAGCAAATGAAATAAGCAACAAAACACCAAACTTGTGTAAACTTGCACCAGCAGGTTCTCACCATATGGAAGACTTGTATTATGCAGGTGGTGTTATGGCTGTTATGAAAGAGCTTAGCAAAAAAGATTTGTTAAATGAAAATGTAATTAGTATTACTGGGAAAACTCTTAATCAAAATTTAGAGGGTATTACTAATAAAGATGATACAGTTATCAGAGATATTAACAATCCTTATAGTGCTACTGGTGGAATAGCAGTTTTAAAAGGTAACTTGGCTCCAAATGGTTGTGTTGTAAAACGCTCTGCAGTTGCTCCAGAAATGTTGGTTCATTCTGGTTCAGCAAAAGTATTTAATAGTGAAGAAGAAGCATCTGATGCTATAATGAGTAGCAAAATACAAAAAGGTGATGTTCTTGTTATTAGATATGAAGGTCCAAAAGGCGGTCCAGGAATGCGTGAAATGTTGTCTCCAACAGCAACACTTGCTGGCATGGGACTTGACCGTGATGTAGCACTTATAACAGATGGTAGATTTTCTGGTGCCACAAGAGGAGCATGCATTGGGCATATTTCTCCTGAAGCTGCTGAAGGTGGATTAATTGCAGTTGTGCAAGATGGAGATATAATTGATATTAATATGAATGATTGCACAATAAACTTAAAGTTAAGTGATGAAGAAATAAAAAAACGAATGGATAATTTAGTTTTACCTGAACCAAAAGTTAAAACAGGTTATCTTGCAAGATATGCAAAACTAGTAACTTCTGCAAATACAGGTGCAATATTATCGTAAGGCGAACTTTGTTCGCCTATACTTATATTATAAGGAGGGTTTGGTTTGGAATATTCGGGAGCGAAAATATTAATTAAATGTTTAATAGAACAAGGAGTGGATACAATTTTTGGGTATCCTGGTGGTTCGGTTTTACAAATATATGATGAACTAGATAAAAATAGTGATAAAATTAAACATATTTTAGTTTCTCATGAACAAGGAGCAGCTCATGCAGCAGACGGATATGCAAGAGCTACAGGGAAAGTAGGTGTATGCATATCAACATCTGGTCCAGGAGCAACTAATTTTGTAACAGGTATAGCAACAGCTTATGCTGACTCTTCTCCAATAGTTGTGTTCACTGGAAATGTGAGTGTTTCTATGCTTGGAAAAAATAGTTTTCAAGAGGTAGATATTATAGATATAACTAAGAGCATAACGAAGAAAAATTATATTGTTAAAGATGTATGTAATTTAGAAAAAACTATAAAAGAAGCTTTTTTTGTGGCAGCTTCAGGAAGACCTGGCCCTGTATTAATTGATATACCAAAAGATGTATCAATCAACAAAACAACATTCCCAAGTAATAACCTTCCCATTTTAAAGGTTGATACACCAGTTATAAACAAAGAGGAAATACAACTTGCGAAAAAATTAATTGAACAAAGTGAACGGCCATATATATATATAGGCGGTGGCATAATTATAAGTGGAGCAGAAGATGAATTAAATACATTTGCTGAATTAATTGGGGCTCCTGTCGCAAATTCTCTTATGGGTATAGGCGGGTTCAATCAGAAGAATCCACTTTCAACAGGAATGCTTGGAATGCATGGAAATATTGCATCTAATAAAGGCGTTATGGAATGCGATTTACTTATTGCTATAGGGGTTAGATTTAACGATAGAGTAACAAGTAATATAGTATCTTTTGCAAAAGAGGCAAAGATATTGCATATTGATATAGACCAGTCTGAGATAGGTAAAACTGTTAATGTATCTGAACAAATTGTTGGAGATGCGAAAGCAATTCTTCATGAGTTGAATAGTGTAGTTAAGCCAAAATCGCATATTAAATGGCTTGAAAAAATAGCAAATTGGAAAAAAGAGCAAGAAATACATTGTTTGAAGAATACAAAGTTTAATGCAGAACAAATTATGGAAAGCATAGACCATATTACAAATGGAGATGCTATCATAGTTACTGATGTAGGACAACATCAACTTTGGGCGGCACAATATTTTTCATATACAAAACCAAGAACGTTTATAACATCTGGTGGAATTGGAACTATGGGCTTTGGATTAGGAGCAAGTGTTGGTGTAAGTATGGCGTATCCAGACAAACTTGTAATTCAAATTACTGGTGATGGTGCACTTAGAATGAACTGTAATGAACTTTCCTCAGTTGCAGATTATAATCTACCTATTATAATGGTAGTAATGAACAATCGTTCTCTTGGTATGGTACGACAGTTGCAACATCTTTTCTTCGAGAAAAGATATTTTGAAACTGCATTGGAAGGAAGTCCAAACTTTTCAAAACTTGCACAAGCTTATGATATAAAAGGTTATCAGGTTGAAAATATAGAAGACTTTAATAACATATTTATACAAGCTATGAAAAATAGAGAAGCGGTTTTAATAGATTGCATTATAGATAGAGAAGATAGAGCTTTTCCTATGGTAGCACCAGGCTCACCTATAAATGAATTAATTCTTAAGTAAGAATAAAAATGCTATAATAAGGCGAGTTGGGGCGAATTTGGCCTCAACTTCCCGCTTTAATATTTTTTTTAATAAAAACTAGTAACTTCAGTAAATAGAAGTACAATATAAGGAGGCTTACCTTGGAATATTCAGGAGCAAAAATATTAATAGAATGTTTACTAGAACAAGGAGTGGATACAGTTTTTGGGTATCCTGGTGGTTCGGTTTTACAAATATATGATGAACTATATAAAAATCGTGATAAAATTAAACATATTTTAGCTGCCCATGAACAAGGAGCATCTCATGCTGCGGATGGATATGCAAGAGCTACAGGAAAAGTAGGCGTATGCATATCAACATCTGGTCCAGGAGCAACTAACGTTGTAACAGGCTTAGCAACAGCTTATTCTGACTCTTCTCCACTAGTTGTGTTCACTGGAAATGTAGGTGTTTCTCTGCTCGGTAGAAATAGTTTTCAAGAGGTAGATATTGTAGATATCACTAAGAGTATAACGAAGAAAAATTACATTGTTAAAGATGTACGTAATTTGGAAAAAACCATAAAAGAAGCTTTTTTTGTAGCAACTTCAGGAAGACCTGGGCCTGTATTAATTGATATACCAAAAGATGTATCAATCAACAAAACACAGTTCCCAAGTCCTAATGTTCCTATGTTAAAGGTTGATACACCAGCTATAGATAAAGACGAAATACAACTTGCAAAAAAATTAATTGAGCAAAGTGAACGACCATTTATATATATGGGTGGCGGTGTAATTATAAGTGAAGCTAAAAATGAATTAAAGACATTTGCTGAGTTAATTCAAGCTCCTGTCGCAAATTCTCTTATGGGTACAGGTGGGTTTAGTCAGAAGAATCCACTTTCAACAGGAATGATTGGAATGCATGGAGATATTGCATCTAATAAAGGTCTTATGGAATGTGATCTACTTATTGCTATAGGAGTCAGATTTAGCGATAGAGTGACTAGTAATATCGTATCTTTTGCGAAAGAGGCAAAGATATTGCATATTGATATAGATCAGTCTGAAATAGGTAAAAATATTAGTGTAACTGAGCAAATTGTTGGAGACGCAAAAGCTATACTAAATGAATTAAATAATATGCTTGAGCCCCAGTCACACAATAAATGGCTTGAACAAATATCAAATTGGAAGAAAGAGCAAGAAATAAATTGTTTAAGAAATACAAAATTTAATGCAGAACAAATAATGGAAAGTATAGACCAGATTACCGATGGAGATGCAATTATAACCACTGATGTGGGACAACATCAAATTTGGGCTGCACAATATTTTTCATATACAAAGCCCAGAACACTTTTAACATCAGGTGGACTTGGAACTATGGGATTTGGATTGGGAGCAGCTATCGGTGCAATTGTGGCATGTCCAGATAAGGTTGTAGTTCAAGTTACTGGTGATGGTTCATTTAAAATGAATTGTAACGAACTTTCCACTGTTTCAAATTACAATCTGCCTGTTATAATTGTAGTAATGAACAATCATTCCCTCGGAATGGTGCGTCAGTGGCAAAGTCTTTTCTATGATAACAGGTATTCGGAAAGTACACTGGAAGATAATCCAGAATTTTCAAAACTTGCACAGACTTATGGTATGAAAGGTTATAAAGTTCAAAATATAGAAGACTTTAATAATGTGCTAATGCAAGCTATAAAAAATAGGGAAGCTACTTTAATAGATTGCATTATAGACAAAGATGACAAAGTTCTTCCTATGGTAAAACCAGGTTCACCTATAAACGAAATAATTCTTGAATAGTGTAGTTTAATAGTAAAAAATTATTGGGAGCATGGTGTGCTCCCTTACAAGTAATTGCATTGAGGTGATTAAATGAAAAAAAGGGAATTAATCTCTTTTGAATATGCTATGAAGCATATTTTAAGAGAAGAAGAAAATCTTGATATACTAGAGGGATTTCTTAGTGCTTTATTAAAAGAAGATGTTACTATAGTAGAGATACTAAAAAATAAAGACAATAAAGAAACCCAGATGGAGCTGTTAATTAAAGATGGTAAGACTATTGTAGTTATTCAACATAGTAAAGAAGATGATTATCTTGGAAAAATGATATGGAAAACCGCTAAAACTATATTGGATAGGAACAAAAACCATACAAACATAGAAAAAATAATTTCTGTAAATATACTTTATTTTAATTCTTGCATAGGCAATGGATATATCTACAAAGGAGAAACTTCTTTTAAGGATTGGCAAAGTATACAAACTAGTGAATTGATTATAGCTAGAAATATTTTCCCAGAGTACTATTTAATTAATATAGAAAACTTTGATAATGAAGCCAAAAACGAATTGGATGAATGGATTTACTTTTTTAAGCATAACACAATTAGAGAAGGTGCTGTAAGTAAAATTCTAGTCAGTACAAAAGAAAGACTAGCTGTATCTAGACTGACAGACAAAGAAAAGCAAAGCTATGAACATTATTTAAAAGAAAATAATACAGTTAATGTATCTATTTTAAAAAATGTTAAGCAAGAAGGAATAAACCAAGGAGTATATCAAGAAAAAATTGAAGTAGCTAAAAAAGCTATAATGAAAGGTTTAAAAATAGATTTAATTATGGAAATGACAGGATTACCATTTAAAGAAATAGAAAAATTAATATCTGAATATAAAATTTAGTATAAAAACCATACTACCTATGATACAATATAATATATGGTAGGAAAGGAGGAGATGTAGTGAAACGTATAAAAACTCTTAATACTAAAAACTTAAAACATACTGCAACTAAAGGTGGTTGTGGGGAATGCCAAACTTCTTGTCAATCAGCTTGCAAAACTTCTTGCACTGTAGGAAATCAGGCATGTGAAAAAGAATAAGAAAAGTGAATTTTAGAATAAAGCTAGAGAGCACACCGTGCTCTCAATTATAATTATGGAGGAAGTAAATGATACACAAATTTAAGTTTGAAGACGAAAATATTGTAATGGATATAAATAGTGGTTCAGTACATATTGTTGACGCATTAATTTATGAAATAATTGATGATGTACTATTGCTATGCAAAGAAGATGTATTAGATAAATATAAAAATAAATATAAGATAGACGACATTGTTGAAGCTATTGAAGAAATAAACGAATTAAAAGAACAGGAAATGCTTGGGACAGAAGATACTTATAAAAATTTAATACCAGCGTTTTTAGGCCGCACTCCTGTTGTAAAAGCTCTGTGTTTACATGTTGCACATGATTGCAATTTGGCTTGTAGATATTGTTTTGCAGGAGAAGGAGAATACCATGGTTCAAGAGGACTTATGTCTTTTGATGTAGGAAAAGCTTCTATAGATTTTTTAGTTAAAAACTCTGGTGCCAGAAAAAACATTGAGGTGGATTTTTTTGGAGGAGAACCTTTAATGAATTTTGATGTTGTAAAACAAATTGTAAAATATGCAAAAGACCAAGAAAAAGAGCATAATAAAAATTTTAGATTTACTTTGACGACTAATGGAGTTTTATTAAATGATGAAATTATAGATTTTCTTAATGAACATATGTATAATGTTGTTCTAAGTTTGGACGGAAGACCAGAAGTAAATGACAAAATGCGTCCGACACGTAATGATAAAGGAAGCTATGATATGATACTACCAAAATTTAAACGCCTAGTTGAAAAGCGAGGACACAAGAAATACTATATTCGTGGCACTTTTACACATAATAACCTAGACTTTTCAAAAGATGTCTTGCATATGGCAGATATGGGATTTAATGAAATATCAGTGGAGCCAGTAGTTGCACCAAACAATATGTCATATGCGTTAAAAGAGCAGGATATAGAAACTTTATGTAATGAGTACGAAACTTTGGCAAAAGAAATGTTAAAAAGACATACTAAAGATGGAAAGTGCTTTAATTTCTTTCATTTTATGATTGATTTAAATCAAGGTCCATGTGTTTATAAAAGGCTTGCAGGATGTGGATCAGGAACGGAATATTTGGCGGTGACTCCTGAAGGAGATTTATACCCATGTCATCAGTTTGTAGGTATGCAAGAATTTAAAATGGGAGATATTTTTAAAGGTGTAGACAACATCGAAAAACGCTTAGAATTTGAACAATGTAATGTATATTCAAAAGAAGAATGTACGAATTGTTGGTCAAAGTTTTTTTGCTCTGGAGGGTGTGCAGCAAATTCATATAATTTTAATAAAAATATAAACTCAACTTATAAAATTGGTTGTGATTTGCAAAAAAAGCGATTGGAATGTGCAATTGGACTACAAGCTAAAAATTTATAAAGACACCCATAGAGATAGCATTAACTATCTCTATTTGCTATAAAGAAGATAGACTCTAAGCCTAGCGTCTTTAACTCATGATGGAATGCTAAAAATTTTCTATCATTCTCTAATAAAAAAAATATATCTTCTTATCGATTGTTGAGTCTTTTGTTTATATCTGTTTGCCTATCGGTTGAATCTTTTAAGAAGTTTTTCATAAGATTTTCAAAATCTTCAATTGGAACTTCTTTTTTTTGCTTTGGTTTTGGTTTTGATTGCTGTGGTTTCTGAGGCGGTGGTAAAGCGTTTTTCATAGAAAGAGAGATTTTCCCCTTTTCGCCGTCGATAGATAAAATCTTAACTTTAACTTTATCTCCAACTTTAACTGCATCAGCGATATTTGCTAAAAACTCATGCGTAATATGGGAAATATGCACTAGCCCTTGAGTACTTTCATCAAGTGCTACAAATGCCCCAAACTGCTTAACTCCTGTAACAGTACCTTCAATAATTTGACCAACTTGAAATTTTTCTGCCATTGTAGAACACTCCTATTTATTAATAAAAAGAAAAATTTTTGTATTTTCTTCTTATTGTGGATAACATTTAAATTATATCACAATTATACTTATATTGTATATAGATAAATGCTATAATATACGAAAGAAAGAGAGGTTTATCTTATGTTGCCAAATAATTTTAAGTGGAATGTTCAACAACTTGATAATGGACAAGACATTATTGAACAGATATTACAAAATAGACATATAGAAAATAAAGAAAATTTTTTAAATCCTACAATAGAACAAATAATTGATCCGTATTTGTTAAATGATATGGAAAAGTGTGTAAATAGAATACAAGCAAGTAAAACTAATAATGAAAATATAGTCATATATGGAGACTATGATGTAGACGGAATGACGAGTACAGCAATTTTATATATGTTTTTGAAATCACAAGGATATAGCGTAGAATATTACATTCCTGACAGGCAAACTGAAGGATATGGATTAAATAAAAATGCATTAAAACAGATAAGTGAGAAAGTAAACCTAGTTATAACCGTGGACACGGGAATTGCTGCAACTGAAGAAGTAGCATATGCAAATTCTTTAGGTTTAGATATTATAATAACAGATCACCATGAATGCCAAGAACATTTACCAGATGCGTTTTGCATTATAAACCCCAAGAGAAATGACTCTACTTATCCAAGCAATATTTTAGCAGGAGTTGGAATAACATTTAAAATTATTCATGCTATTGCCAAAAGAGAAAATATTGTGGATGAAATATGGAAATATCTTGATATAGTTTCAATTGGAACCGTTGCCGATATAGTACCTTTAGTTGGAGAAAATAGAGTCCTAACTGCACTAGGATTTAAACAAATGTTAAAAACTGAACATTTGGGATTAAAAGCCTTGTTAGATTTAGTAACTGTTAATAACAAAAAAATTACATCCAGTCTTATTGGATATCAAATTGGTCCAAGAATAAATGCCGTAGGACGGTTAAGCAATGCTACAATTGGCGTTAAACTGTTAACTACTGAAGATGAAGATGAAGCGAAGGCACTAGCCACATTACTAGATGAAGAAAATAAAAAGCGGAGGGACCTAGAACTAAGTATTATGCAAGAGGCTGAACAATATATTAAAACTTTTATAGACCTTGAAACAGAAAAACTTTTAGTTATAGTTGGGGAAAATTGGCATCATGGAGTAATTGGAATAGTAGCTTCGAGAATATCCACTAAGTATTATAAGCCAACAATAATATTAAGCTTAGAGGATGATAAGTATATTGGTTCTTCAAGAAGTATTGAAGGATTTAATATTTTTGAGGCAATTAATGCTCAAAGAAAATATCTTATAAAATTTGGTGGACATTCTATGGCAGCAGGACTTTTATTAAGCAAAGAAAATATGCAAAATTTTAAAAATTCTATTATTAGAGATACAGAAGATGTTTTGACAGAAGATATTTTGCTTCCTACATTAAACATTGATATGGAAATTGCCCTAAGCAAAATATCTCTAGACTTGTGTGACAGGATAGAAAAGCTGGAACCATTTGGAAAAGATAATCCAACACCTATTTTTAAATTAACTTCAACTGTATATAATATCACCACCATTGGCCAGGAAAAATCTCATTTAAAATTCAGTTTAAAAAAAGAAGGAAACCCAATAAGTGGAGTTGGATTTGGAAAATCATATGCATTAAATTATTTGGAAGAAGAAGAAGAGATTATGATAGCAGGTGAGATAGCCAAAAACGAATGGAAAGGAATGTGTAGTATACAGGTTAGAATAAAAGATATTAAATCTCCCTTAAATAGCAACATTAGAAGTTATTATTACCAAAACTTGTTTGAACATTTAAAATGTCCTGAACTAATTGACAAAGTAGATTTTATTGACAACCATATTTTTTCAGAAATTAATATTATAAAGATGTACCAGGAAAAATATGATACTAAAGATATGAAAATATGTTATAATAAAGAATGTGATTTAGGCTCAGTTTATGTTAGGGACATGTGTACGAATAATATTTATACTATTTCTAAACAAGACTTTTTGCCCCAAATTAGTAAAATGGTCCCAAACTATGACCAATGTAGAAATATGTACAGAATATTGGCAGTAAATAAATCAAAAGTATTAATGCATAAGTTAGTTAATAATGTTTACACAGAATATAAGATACTTCAAATATTAGACATCTTAAAAGAATTAAATCTTATTGAGTATAATATAAAACAAGATAGTATAACATATGTTATACACAAATCTATTAAAACTAAGCTTGAATCATCAAATCGTTACAAATATTTGCAAAATTTTTCAAGAACTATTAATATTTAGGAGGTAGCTTATGCAAGATTTAATAAGAGATATTCCAGACTTTCCACAAGAAGGAATTCTATTTAGAGATATTACACCACTTCTACAAGATCCACAAGGATTAAAAAAAGCGGTGGACTCTATGGCAGAACTTTTGGAAGGGGTTGATTTTGATTTAATCGTTGGTCCCGAATCAAGAGGATTTATTTTTGGTGTTCCACTAGCTTATAAAATGAATAAGGGATTTATACCTGTAAGAAAACCTAGAAAGTTGCCTTTTGAAACTATATGTCAAGGATATGACTTGGAATATGGAAACAATGTATTAGAAATACATGTGGATGCCATTAAGAAAGGTCAAAAAGTAGTGATTGCAGATGATTTATTAGCGACTGGAGGAACAACTAAGGCTATTATAGATTTAATTGAACGTCTAGGCGGAGAAGTTGTGGAATTTATTTGCTTAATTGAACTGGAAGCACTAAAAGGAAGAGAATTATTAAAAGGTGTTAAAATTGAGTCATTGTTAAAATATTAAATTTATAGATTTATTCCTTTTGGCATTAAATATAAAACCTATCTATAATCTCAAACTTATAGAATAAGGATATAATATATCAAACTTCTTAATAAAGTTAAAATACTTTAAGAACTCCACTGATTTAGGGGTTGGAGGTTCAGGTAGAATAGTTACTAAAATTTAAAAACTTGTTGTTCTTTATAAGGAGCAACAAGTTTTTTTATGTATTGCGTATATTGGTGGAACAGCCATGTTCTATGAAATTTCTATTGTAATTATAAAAAAATTTATATACAGTGAAACTGCATTTATATTTTTTGTAAATAGAGTTTTTTTGTAAATATAGTTTTTTTTTCTAAAGGATTGCAAATAATATAATAAAATAGTATTATTAGAGTTAAATCCCATATGTAAAAATAAAAATTTTTTTACATATAATTTAAGATAATGAGAAAAGCTAATAGTTTTTCATTGTCAAAAGAAGCTAAGGAGGCTGATTCATGGAGACGGGTGAACTTTTCCAAAAATTAATAAATAAGGTGCGTTCTTATCACCCATCTGATGATTTAAGCATGATTGAAAGAGCGTATAATTTAGCAAATAATGCTCATAACGGTCAACTTAGAAAATCAGGTGAGCCATATATTATACATCCACTTGAAGTGGCGTATATTTTGGCGGAGCTTGAGCTTGATATTGAGTCTATTACAGCAGGATTACTGCATGATGTAGTTGAAGATACGCAGTACACTTTAGAAGAAATAGAAGAAATATTTAACAAAGAAGTGGCTTTACTTGTAGATGGGGTTACAAAACTTAGTCAAATAAAATATTCTTCTCAAGATAAACAACTTCAAAAAGAAGAGATTCAGGCTGAAAATTATAGAAAAATGTTTCTTGCAATGGCACAAGATATAAGGGTTGTTTTAATTAAGCTTGCTGACAGATTGCACAATATGAGAACATTAAAGTTTATGCCACCCCATAAACAAAAAGAAAAAGCACAAGAAACTCTTACAATTTATGCTCCAATTGCTCATAGATTAGGAATTTGTAAGATAAAAGCTGATTTGGAAGATCTTTCTTTTAGATATTTAGAACCAGAAATATATTATGACTTAGCAAAACAGATATGTCAAAAACGTCAAGAACGAACAGAGTTTATCGAAGAAATAGTCAGAAAAATAAAGTCTAAATTGAATGATGTGGATATACAAGCTTTGGTAGAAGGTAGACCTAAACATTTTTTTAGTATTTATAAAAAGATTATTAACAAGCAAAAAACTTTGGATCAAATTTATGATTTGTTTGCTGTTCGTGCGATTGTTAAAGATGTAAAAGATTGTTATGAGGTTTTGGGAGTAGTGCATGATTTATTTACTCCAATTCCAGGTAGATTTAAAGATTACATTGCTATTCCAAAAGCAAATATGTATCAATCTCTACACACCACTTTAATGGGTCCAAATGGAATTCCCTATGAAATGCAAATTCGTACTGAAGATATGCATAGAACAGCAGAGTATGGTATTGCTGCACACTGGAAATATAAAGATGGTAAAGTAGAAGGAAAAATTCAAGATAAATCGGAAGAAAAACTGGCATGGCTTAGACAGATACTAGAGTGGCAAAGAGAAATGAGTGACAACTCTGAATTTATGGATGCATTAAAGCTTGATTTAGATATTTACACAGATCAAGTATATGTATTTTCTCCAAAAGGTGAACTATTAACGTTGCCCCAAGGAAGCACACCCATAGACTTTGCATATCAGATCCATTCGGACGTAGGAAACCGAATGATTGGAGCCAAAGTAAATGATAAAATTGTAACATATGATTATGTTATGAAAAACGGTGATAGACTGGAAATATTAGTATCAAAAGCAAACAAAGGCCCTAGTAAAGACTGGCTTAACATTGTTAAAAGTACACAAGCAAAAAATAAAATTAATCAATGGTTTAGAAGACAGTTTAAAGATGAAGATATTCAAAGGGGAAAAGAAGTGCTTGAATTGTGTGCTAAGCATAAAGGATATGTTTTATCAGAGTTACTAGATGAAGATTGTATGAAAAATGTATATCTTAGATATGGCCTTAAAAATTGGAAAGCAATTTATGCTGCAATTGGATATGGTAGTATAAAAGAAAAGCAGATATTGCAACGACTAATTGATGAAAACATAAAAAAGAATAACATTATTAGACCAATTAAAAGTGACCAAGAAATTTTGGAAGAAGCAAAACTTGAAGAAATAGACAATAGTCAATATCATGAAGTTAAAAGCAATAGCGGTGTTATAATAGAAGGTTTAGGAGAAATTGCTGTAAGATTTGCAAAGTGTTGTAAACCACTTCCTGGAGATAAAATTGTGGGATACACAACAAGAGGTAGAGGTGTATCTGTGCATAGAGCCGATTGTCCTAACGTTGTAAATATTCCACCTGAAGAAAAAGCACGTCTTGTAGGTTCGTCTTGGCAGCAACAGACAGATGTGAGTTATAGTTATATAACAGAAATTCAAATTATTAGTATTGAAAGGTCAGGAATGCTTTTGGATGTGTCAAAAGTACTTACAGAAGTTAAAGTTCCTGTAAAATCTCTAAATGCTAGTACTACCAAAAATGGCGAGGTAATTTTTAAAGTTCGTGTGGAGATTGACAACACTAAAAAACTGGATGAACTAACAAAACAACTAAGAAAAATAGATAATGTTATAGACGTTATCAGAGTATCAACATAAATAAAATGGAGGCAGATCATGAAAATTTTAGAATTAAAAGTTGGTATATTTGAAGAAATGACATACATTTTAACAGATGAAATCACAAATAAAGCTGTAATTATTGACCCTGGAGCCGAACCAGAACGTATAGCTAGTCATATCAAAGGATTTGATTTAGTGGCAATATTGATTACACATGGACATTATGACCATGTTGGAGCTGTGCCCGCACTATTAGAGAAATTTGGAACAGAAGTTATTGCTCATGAAGAGGCAAAAATATATCTAAATGATAAAAACTATAATTTATCAAGTAAAATTGGTAGAGATATAGTAGAATTTGATGCTGATAGATACATTAAAGATGGAGAAATATTAAAATTTAGTGATGACCTTGAGTTTGAAGTAATATATGTGCCAGGACATACACTGGATGGAGTTGCGTATTATCACAAAAAATCAAAGTCTATATTTGTTGGAGATATTATATTTAGAAGGTCTATTGGTCGTTCTGATTTGTTTGGGGGAAACTATACACAACTTATAGAAGGAATTAAAAGTAAAATTCTAACATTACCTGATGATGTAAAAATCTATTGTGGTCATGGTGATAATACAACTGTTGGAGAAGAAAAACTGTTAAATCCATATGCAAAGATTTGTAATTAGTAAATACTGATTACTTATAAGTTGTCGTACAACTATTAAGTGAGTAGTCTCTAGTGGTTAGTGTGTTTACTTATAACCACCTCACAATAATATAAGTGAGATAAAAGTTACTGACCACTATCTGCTTAATATCAAAATATAAGTAATGCGATATAAAAGATAGTACTCTAACTTTTTATAATTAATGTAAGCAAGAAAGGAACATTGGCTTAGATGAGTTTGTTTAAAAAGCCTCAATTGATTTTATATATAAAAGACCACCCAATATTTAATATAACTAAAGAAAAAATATTAGATTTTAATCATCTACCAGAAGTTATAGCAAAAAATCCCACTGAAAACACGTTTCATATTTGGAGAAGCAGTCGAAAATCAAGTGAGAGTAATAAAACAGCTATGACTTTATTAAATTTGACTTTTGGCCATAATTTAAATAAAATCATTAAAAATACAAAGTTACTGTCTTTAAGTGACTGCTATTGGGTTAAATATGCTAATGACCAAACTAAATTTGAATCTATAACTCCATACTTAGAGCGTTTTTGGGGAGAGCATTTAAATTTGACCCATAAATATAAGAACGGAGCAATACCTACTCTAATGACTAATGGAGTTTTAGATAAACATTGGATTTCCAAAGATTATCTTCAAAAGCCCTACAATACAAATGAATATGATAGTTACGTACTTTGTAAAATTTTAGGCATTCCAGTAGCGGAATATATCCTAGAAAAAGATAGGTTGCTAGTGAAAAATTTCACTGATATAAATAATTATTTAGAACCTGCTAACTCATATGTTTTATATAGTAATCAGGGATATACTTACATGGATATTATAAATGACTTTGATTTTGGTCTAGAGATGATAATTATAGATGCAATTATCGAAAATGCAGATAGACATACAGGAAATTTTGGATATCTTATAAATATAGAGAGCGGAAAAAAAATTCAAGCACCTCTGTTTGATTTTGATAAAGCATTAAACTCAAAATTTTCAACAGACTATATGATTGACAATTTGATTAACTTGTACAAAATGATGGGTTCACCTAACTTTATAAAGCAAACTATTTTGACGTTTACCAATAAGATATTTGAAAATGCTGATAGATTAAATAAACAATTTGTTATGCGAGCTCAATGTTTAACTAATAAAATATGTAAATCTGCATAAACTATTCAACATAGTAAATATATCTTATGTTGGAGGAACTCTATGTTTAAAAGAATATTTGTAGTAGTAATGGATTCGCTTGGTATTGGGGAAATGGAAGACTCTGCAAAGTTTGATGATGTAGGTGCAAATACACTAGGGCATATAGCTGAAAAAGTAAACTTAAACATTCCAAATTTACAAAAACTAGGACTTGCTAATTTATGTACTTTAAAAAATGTATCTAAAATAGAAACACCGCTAGGGTATTTTTCTGAGATTAAAGAAAAAAGCGATGGCAAAGATACAATGACTGGGCATTGGGAAATGATGGGTATCGAAACAAAAGTACCTTTTAAGACTTTTACTGATACTGGATTTCCACCAGAATTAATACAAGAATTGGAAGAAAAAACTGGCAGAAAAATAATAGGGAATAAAAGTTCTAGTGGTACAGAAATTCTTGATGAACTAGCAGAGGAAGAAATTAACAATGGATATTTAATTGTTTATACTTCGGCCGATTCAGTTTTACAAATTTGTGGAAATGAAGAAACTATGGGTCTTGAAAATCTTTATAAATATTGTGAAATAGCTCGTGACTTAACAATGAAAGAAGAATGGAAAGTTGGACGAATCATTGCAAGACCTTATGTAGGCAAAAAGAAAGGCGAGTTTAAAAGAACAAGTAACCGTCATGACTATGCTTTGGCTCCACCAGAAAAAACTGTACTAGACGTTCTAAAAGATAATGGATTTGATGTTATTTCAATCGGAAAAATCAATGATATATTTGCTGAACAAGGTATAACTAAAGCTATAAAATCAAAATCTTCAGTAGAGGGAATGGACCAAACAATTGAGGTAGCTAAAAATGAAGAATTCAATGGACTATGCTTTGTAAATTTAGTGGATTTTGATGCACTGTGGGGACATAGAAGGAATACAGAAGGATATGCAAAAGAAATTGAAATGTTTGATGAAAAACTAGGTATATTACTAGATAACTTAAGACAAGATGATCTTTTGATAATAACAGCAGACCATGGAAACGACCCAACATATAAGGGTACAGACCATACTAGAGAAAAAGTACCTTTTATTGCGTATAGCAAACAGTTTAAAGGTGCTGGTAAACTTGCTGAACAAAGTTCATTTGCAGTGATCGGAGCCACTATTTTGGACAACTTTAATTTAAGTATGCCAACAAATTTAATTGAGATAGCTTCATTAAAAAATAAATTAAAATAATTTTTATAATGATTGGTATAAGCAGGAACACAATATTTAAATATTCCGTCTAAATTAATCGAGAGGTAAATTTGGGAGGAATTTTTTTATGAATAAATTTAAATTAGCATTAATGACATTATTGATTAGTTCTACTGTTGTGCCAACTTATGGACTATCATTATTTGGAAAAGAAGAAGTAGTGTATGTACCACCAACAGAGGTAGAACTTTTGGAAGGCTACGGCATCAATATGAACACGCCAATTTCAGTGGGAGAATTTTTTATTGCAATTGCAAATACAGTGGAAGAATATTTCCATGTTCCAATGGACACTCATTATGCAACACCAGCAGTGCAAAAAATTGGTCAGCTTGAAATAATTATTCCACAGCAATACACAGAAAAAACATGGAGCAGAATAATAACCGAAAAGGAAAAAACAGATATTTTAATAAATGTTATGAATCATAATATTCTTTCTATTGAAGAAGTTGCTGATGCTCTGAATAATATTTTAATTAAAGGTATAATGTATGATGGAAAAAAAATAGATTTAAAAAGTCTTATGCCTATATCTTATCAAGGGAGACTTATGGTGCCTGTTCGCCCAATAGCTCACGTGTTACAATTTGATATTAAATGGGATGAAGAGAAAAGTATTGCTACTTTAACAAAAGATAATTTGGAGTCAAAACTTCAAGTTGGATATGATTCATATTGTTTTTACGAAACAGATAATGTATATATAATAAATCCAACTAGCTTAAAAATTCCGCCAAAACTAGTAAAAAATGATTTGTATGTGCCATATGAATATTTTTTATTAATACTTGATGGAGAAATTGAAAATAATGTATTAAAATATTGGGATAAAGGTATAGATAGAACTTTATATTCTATAGCGGATCAAGTAACAACTGAAGAAATTAATAAAGAGTATAATAAAGACTTTCCAACTGTAAGAGACGCAGAAAAAGCTGCAGAAGCGGCTGCAAAAGCGGCTGCTGAAGCTGCAGAAAGCAAAAAAAATCCATTTGGTAATTAATAATTACCATACATACTACTTAAATTTTGTAGCGTATAAATGTAATTATCTAGTTATTGTTAGAGAGGTTATACATTAACCTCTCTTTATTATATTTAGCATATATGAAAATGGATCATTTGGAGCTAAAGTACTAGCATCAGGCAATGTTCCTTCTATGCCTTGAACTAGCCAATCCATATTAATAATTTTGTCATAATCACAAGTTTCGCCAATATTTATTTTTAGTTGACCTTCTTGATTGTAAATTGGACCTCTAAAGATATCAAATTCTTTACTAATTATTCCATTTTTAACACAATTAATTAAATTCTTTAATTGTGGATTTATATTTCTATTAGAATAAAATATGTCTACTATACCAGTATCCATTCCAAGCCAAAAGTTTCTGGGTTTCTCATCTGACGAAACATTTTCATACAAACTTTTCCAAGTTCCATTTAGAATATTTTTAATAACTTTTTCATAAAATAATCCCCAATTCCATACTGTCATAGCATAATGTTTCTTTTCATTTGTAATTGGATCAACACTATAAATTCCATAGTATTTTGACATATCTCCAGCGATGGGTAAGTCTTCGTTAGAAATGATATCAACGCCAAGTTGAATTAATTTTGAATC
This sequence comes from Candidatus Epulonipiscium fishelsonii, assembly GCA_001983455.1. Classification (GTDB taxonomy): domain Bacteria; phylum Bacillota; class Clostridia; order Lachnospirales; family Cellulosilyticaceae; genus Epulopiscium_A. The sequence continues at coordinate 42,438 of LJDB01000009.1, read as the reverse complement.
AATATCTTTACTTTGCTCCGTATGGTCCCATCTGTGTGTCCATAAAGTTTTCACAATCGCAGTAGGATTGACTGATTTTACCCCTAGCGTAAATGCATTTAAACTTGATATAACTTCTGATATAGGATAAGGTGCAACATACCCTATAATGTTATTTTTAGTCATAACTCCAGCTATCATTCCTAGTATATACTTTGGTTCATGTATTCTTCCAAAATATAATGTCAAAGATTTATAAGAATATGTTGTTGCACAATTAAAAAACTTCACATCAGGATATTCCATAGCAATCTTTAAAGCTGGTGTGACAAAGGTTGGGCTAGTTGTAAATACTATATCAAAATTTTCGTTAGCTAGTTGTCTAAATATTTTAGATGCATTATGATTTTCAGGTACATTCTCTATCTTAAAAGTTTCGATTTGATTTTTAAATATATTGTTTATATGTAGTCGTCCTAGCTCATGGCTGTATGCCCATCCTGATGTATCTGGAGTTTTAGCATAAACAAAAGCTATTTTTAAAGGTTTCTTGCTTGACATTAATCCACTCATAGTTGATAAAATATTCTTTTTCTTTGAAGCTATTATAGGTTTTGTTTCAACATTAGGTTGCTGTTTGTTTATACTTTTTAATTCTTCAATGAATGCTTTAATAGACTTTTCATCTTCAGCTTCAGTAATTTCTTCGTTTAGACCATTTATTTTAATATAGTCTAAAAAAGCTTCTCCTGTTGTAATATTTAATCTATCTCCTCCTTGTGCTTTGTAAATTTGTCTAAAAGGTCTGTATAGATTAGCTATAAATAGTTTATATTGATCTTCGTTATACTGATACTTATCAATATATTGATTAATTAAATTTAATAACATAGGAAACTTGCCTATTTCATTAAACCATATAGTATTTATTTTAGTTTCTCTGTAAAAATATATAAACTCATAATATATCATATTTATTTTGTCATGTTCGTCTTGCTTAGGTACTAACCTTGTAACTTGTGCTTGGTATGACGTAGCTCCAACAAATTTTAGTACACTCACTCTTTTGTTACCTTCGACTACATAAAAATAATTTAAATATTCATATACTTTTATAGGCTCTCTCAACCCTTCGGTTATGTGAGATGTGTATAAACTGCTCCACTTTGCTCCAAATTCCGAATTGGGTTTCATTAAAGGCATAAAATTATTAGAAAAAGAAATAGCTCTTGAATGGCTATAAGTCCCTACTATTTTATCGATAGGAATATCTATTGTTCCTATTGATACTTCTGTTAAGATACTTTCCCTATGAACTACTCCATCTAAAGATAATAGTGTTCCTGCTTCACCTTGGTTTACTCTGCTGTTCCAATTAGCTTTTGCTTTTTTATAAGCTTGATCATACACAAACTATTCCCCCTTTTTTTTACTAAATATTTCTGGTTCGCTTATTCCCCAATACAATTGATTATCTTCAATTCTAAAATTCATTTCAAAAACCTGATTATTTATTGTATATATCATTTTAGTTGGAGTTATTATTTCATATTTAGGAATATAATTTACATTTTCTAACTCTACACTCCCATTTTCATTAAAAATTATTTTTTCACCAGTTTCTTCTGAATACCAAGTTCCAACAATGTCTGGTGTATTATGAGAATTTATCAAATAAAATGAAATAATTATAATAGTTGCAGCAAGTAATATTTTATGCATTATTATAATTCCGTTGAATTAAAATATTTTGGGGAGCTTCTACAAATATTGCACGTGGAGAGTTTTTAAAATCAATACTTACTACACTTAAAATACTCATTATCAACATTAATATTGTTATTTTCATAATCTTACCCCCTATATGTCATAAAATTTAAAGCAGAAAATCACTACAAGTTGTAGTGACTTTTCATAAATGCCATAATTCCAAAGGTGAGGGCGGTTATCTCATCTATAAAAGCAAGAGTAGCTACATCATGCTAATATTACGATATGTTATTATGTTATTATGTTTCTTATTATTATATCCTTATTTTAAAATTTATATTTATCTAATTATTACCTTATTAGTTAATTATTACCTTTATATAAATACTAGAAATCTTAATATTTCAAAATAATCGTTAGTTTGTAACTTAACTTCATGACTGCCTATTTGTTCAACATTAGGGAAAAAGCTATATTTATATGCGTCTTTATGATTTTTAAAACTTATTTCTAATTCATACATATTTTCTGTTTTAAATTCATATGTACCAATTTTTTCTATTCCCTTAGTAACAGCATTTTTAATATATTGACAAGCTAATTTTGGATGAATACTAATTACGGCTCCTCCAAATCCTTCTTGTACAGCTACTATTTCTATATTTGGGTCAAAGTCAATAACTTCTCTAATTAACCCACCATCACCAGTTACAGTAACTACTGGCACCTTTAGTGAATGAGCAAGAGTTGCATATATACTAAACTCACTACTCACAACATTGTTTATCTTAATATAGTTTATAGATCTATCCATAGTATGAGCTAGTGGTGAAGTATGCTTTGATGCACCACTATGATATCCTATTAAGATAACTCCACTATAACTGTCATCAAGTCCTTCAAACATATTATAAGGATGGTTACTCCAACCAGAAATCAATTTTACTCCTAAAGGTAATTCTTCATGATTTATGTTTTTGCCATATCCATGGCCATCTTTAACCATAATTTCTGTTGCACCTGCCTCATATGCAGCTACACAAGCAGCTTTTACCTCTTGAGTCATTCTTCTTCGTGCTTCAGGACTACCCATCATATCTGCTTCTTGCCATGTGCTAACTCCTGAAATTCCTTCTATATCTGCGCTTATATAAATTTTCATATTTTAAATTACTCCTTTTCAAATAATTAAAACAATCTCAACTTAATAATTATAACATATATATTTATGGTGATCCACATCCATAATTAAAAATAATAAATAATGAAATTATAGCCGAGATAATTAATATGCTTTGTATAATAATTCTAGCCCAAATTTTTTGAATTCTCCAAGTATATATGCAAGAAATTAACAATATTGGAAATAAAGCATATGTGTTTAGCCATAATTTTGTATTATCATGTTGCCACCAAGTCACTAATTCTTCTGACATAATATTCATACCAAAAAATCCTGTTACAAAAGTAGGCACAACTAGGGCCACTCCTATAAATGCAAATAATTCAACTTTTATCTTGGATTGTTCCCTGTTTATTAATTCTGCATACTCATGAACTTCTTTCATTTCAAAGTCCAATTGCTGAATTTCTTGTTGTATATTTAATAATGTACTGATTTTAGAATATAACCACCTTCCACGTGCATCTTCTGTAACTTCATTAAAATACATTTGATTTATAAATTGTATATATATTTTATATAAATCTTGAATAGCTATAACTAGTTCTGTTTCTGGTAATAAAGAAATACTAGCAATTTGATTTGAGAAATTTAATAAAGTTGTTTTTTGGATTAATAACAAATGCATCATTTGGTCATAAACTTTACTGTCTACATTAATAGTGGAGACACAAAACAAAGAGAAAGCTGTCACATAATAAAATCTATCTGTATCTGAAGAAGTATATATTTCTTTAATAGTTTCCTTATTGAGGATAGAGTTATTAAGCTTAACTTTTTTTAAATATTCATCGTCATTGAATAAACATAAAGTTACCATCTTGCTTCCTATTAGTGGCTCAATATAAATTCCCCATAATTTTTTTTCTTGTACAAAATTTTTGCCTAATAATTTCATTATGAAAGGTGAAATTTTTCCAGCATTTACTTTATAATCTGTTAATGTTCTGTCTTCATATATTGTATTATTTTCTAGGTAAAAAGTTATTTTAGTAGGATGATATTTAATTGGTAATTCTAGAGGATATACGCATTCCGATAATAAATTAATATTTTTTACATCTTCTAAATCCAAATACGTGTAGTTGTCCAAATATATACTTAATATGCCTATGCCACTTTTAAAAACACGTAATCCTATTTTAAAAATATTAAGCTTGTAAATCTTGTCATTTATTTGAACTTCACAATAAGAATTTGGACCGACTAAACTATTGATGTAAACTTTAGTTATTTCCGCATCTTTAATTTTTTCATATAGCACATTTCTGACTGGTTTATAAAAGTACACAAATTCATTATATTCTTTATAATTATCAATATTAAAATCTTGTCTTTTCCATCCATCTATTGTCCAAAAAATATCAGACTTTAAGTTTTGTTGTGGTTTAAAATTATTTGCTTTGCGGTGTGTTGGCACCGACCAAGCAAAAGGAAATAAAAATATATGTTCACTTATCTTCCGTTGTGTCATGTAATTATCCTTTACTTTTTATTATACACTAAATATAGGTGAATTTTCCTCTTTTTTAGCTACATGTAAAATCAAACTTATATTATTAATGTCCAATAACGTTTTTGCTGTAATATATGCTAATTCAGGAACGTTATTGTCATTACTCAAATGAGCTAAAACTACCCATTCCAATTTTTTGTTATATATATCTATTAGAAATTTTGCCGCTTTATCATTGCATAAATGACCATATCTGCCAAGGATACGACGCTTTATCTTATAAGGATATTTACAAGCTAACACCATATTTTCATCATGGTTAAATTCCAAAACTAGTCCATTGCAATCCTGTAGTTCTTTAATTATGGCAGTGTCCACTTCACCTACATCAGTCAATATTCCTACTTTTTTATTGTTATGCTCTAAAATAAACCCCACAGGGTCAACTGCATCATGATTTATTTTAAAAGCTTTAATGGTTAAATCTTTCCATATAATTAAATCGTTTACTTCTATAATTTTTTTATTAAAAGTTTCTATTTTGCCTATTTTAGTGTTTATAACTTGCCACGTTTTATACGTTGCAAAAATTGGTATATTATATTTTCGACTGAAAACTCCTGCTCCTCTAATATGGTCCAAATGTTCATGAGTTATAAATATTGCTTGTATATCTAAAGGAGACACACCTATTTTATCAAGCCCTTGATATGCTTTTTTTCCACTTATCCCCACATCTATCAATATTTTTGATTTATCTGTTCTTACATAGGTACAATTCCCTGTGCTTCCACTTGCAATTGTACATAACTTCATTTTGATCACCTCGTATATTTATACTCTTTTAGAAATAAAAGTCTGCATAAGCTTGCATGTCTTCTAAAGGATAGTATATTGCCCCTTCTAAATCTTTAAAAGCATTAACTTGATTTAAACTTTTGCTATCAAACACTTGTGAAGCATATATTTCTGATAAATAATGTTTATTGTTATAAACTAATATTGGCAGAGTATATGTTATATATTGTTTTGCGTTCAAATCTATTTCACTTTTAATTTCATGAAGAAAAAGAGGATTTGTAGTTAATTGATTTATATATTCTGCTAACTCAGATTGGATTGAAACTCTATAATCATCAGTGCCACCCAAGTCTTGCATGTTTATATCAATATACAGAATTCCTTTAATACGAGGATATTTTTGCGGGATATCTTGATAAAAATATTTTAACTTATTTTTAGCATCAGCTATTATATAGGTGTAATCTACATTTGAAAAGTGTGATATGGCTAGAGAAGAAATCATCATAGGTTTTTTTTCCTGAAATGTTTTGTACCACATATCTATAACATCTGATATATCCTCATTAAATAACGTCTCTTCCTTATATCTAGGCAAATATATATTTAATCCAACCCAATCTACCATATAATTTCCTGGGTAGTATCCAGCCCAATCTTGTATTCTTGTATAATCCATGCTCCACACGATGGTAGCATTCGGCAAATAGTTTTTGATTAAATCATAAGTTTCTTGATATTGCTGTTTATAAGCTGTCGGATTTGTTATATTTTCTGTCACAGGATATAACTCTATAAAAAGGGGAGTACTATAAACAGCTCCTACATCATTTATAAATTCATAAACTTTTGGAGAACTATTTTCATCTAAAAGATACTTTATATAGGGGACTTGTTTGTTTGCAACGCATGACAAAATGTCTTGTGTGTTGATAGACTGAGCTTTTGTATATTGGAATACACGAAATGCTTGTTCTTGACCTATTGCCTGCTCAAAATTTATAATATCATTGTTTAAATCCTTATTTTTTTCTGCAAAAGCTCCTAAATATACTCCTTCAATTGGTTCATATGCCTCTAATGAAACCTCCTCATTTATATACACATTCAAAATTTCTTCTCTTGAAGTTTCTTCTATATAAGTTACGGGTTCACTAAGTAATGCTTCTTCTTTTTTCTCACATCCTACTAGTATAAAAATAAAACAAATAATTCCAAATATAGTTTTCATAACTCCAAACTCCATCCTTGTTTTGTAAAATTTAAGACATAAAACCACTGTTGTTTCAGGATACGTGGCATTTAGATATAATAGAGCAAAACTAAATGTTTTCTCTATTACTCATGATAAGGGAAAAAATATATGCATCTTTTTCCTTATAGGGATTATAAACCCGTTTTATTTTTTTTATACAGAATCCACATAAGATTGTAAAGATTTTAAATAATGTATATAATAGTCTGCTTCCACCAAAATTTGATAACATTGATCTTTAATAATGGTATATGGAATAGATTTTCTTTCGCCATTTTTAGAGCCTTCATAAAATTTTTTACATAATTCAAAAGGCATCAAATAAAACTCATTATATTTTTTAAGATAAATTATAAAAAAGGCGATCCCTTGTTGCTTAATAAAATCACTCATAAATTCGATTTGATGATTATGAATATTTGCAAGTGGCAAGGATGAGGCTGTTGTTTCTTTTGCATCAAAACATACTGGAACTCCTTGGATAACTCCAATATAATCGACAGTACTTTTTTGATCAAAGTATCCTAGTGTTATAGTGCTATTTCGTTTATCAATTTGTAATGGAGTTATTGGTGTAGGTACTTTTTGTATAAGTCCCAAATTTTTTTGTCTATACATGAGGTGTGTTCTATTTAATAAATTCTCTAGTTCACTTCCTCTTAAGCCTCGTTGCATTTTACTCTCCTTTATAGCTTTTTAAAAATCCTTCTTCTTTAAAAATTTGGGTATATAAGCTGGGAGCCCCTACTATAAAAACTCTTTCTTCTAAATATTCTAAAGGATGCAAAGCAATATCAATTTTAATTTTATAGGCAAACAAAAATTGATGATTTAAATTATATTTTTTCTTAAAATAATTGTTTATATTTTTATCTCCATACTTTATATCTCCTATGATAGGATGATCTATGTGACTTAAATGAGCTCTAATTTGATGGGTCTTTCCAGTCACTAAATTTATATCAACTAGTGTATAGTTGTCCTTTATTTGCAGTGGAGTTATTCTTGTTTCTACTGCTTTTGCACCGGCTATTGGTTCATCTAAAATGGTTACTTTATTACTAAAGTTATCTTTTATATGATATCCCTTTAAAGTAATAGGACTAGTTAGCCGGCCCTTTACAATTGCAATATAATATTTTAGAATATATTTATTCTTTAACATTTCATTAATAGCTTGCGTTGCCAATAAATTTTTTCCAACTAAAACAATTCCTGCTGTGTTTCTGTCTAGTCTATTACAAGGAGCAGGTTTAAATCCTCGGGTGTCCTTATAGTCATTATAAAAGTACGAAGCTACCTGCTCTGCCAAGCTCACCTCGTTTGTATAGTCTTTTTGAGTTAATAGACCTAAAGGCTTGTTTACTATTAACACATTCTCATCTTCATAAATCACATCAAAAGTAATCTCTTCTTTGATATGCTTTATTTCTTCCAGAGCTTCTAATTGTTCATCTATCAAAAAAATTTTTATTATATCTCCAGGTTTTAGATGTTCATCTCCTTTTGCTTTTTTGTTATTAAATTTAATTTTATTTGTTCTAAAGCATTTATATAAATAGTTTTTATGACATTTATTTAAATACTTCAATAAAAATTTATCCAAGCGTTGATTTGCTTCTGTTTCCGATATCACAACTTCTCTCATTTGTTTCTCCTATAATTACATTAACATTCCTTCTAAAATTGTTATATTGTTAAGTAATGCTTCTTTATTTGTTTCTGGTGTACAATCTATAGACTTCAGCAATTTCTCAAGTTCTCCCTTATTTTCTATTTTCTTAAAATTCATATTCTCTAGATTTATTCCTTTAGAAATAAGTCTGTTTATAAGATATTCTCTTGCTAATTTCAAATATTCATCACTGCTAGAAATAAAGTAAAACTGCTTTGTCACAATAACATGATCAAAATATAATACTTTTTTTTCTGTTGGAATAAGAACACTGTGATAAATTGCTACATCACCCTTTAAGGCATCAATCAATTTTAAATTTTCTGTGTCACAATCTTTAAATGGTTTAAATGCTAAATAGCGTGTTAAATTTTGAGCAAACCCCAAAGTCATAACAGCTGCAAAAATTGTAGCTACATTACCTCTGACTCCTGTAACAATCCAACCGCCGATAAATACTACTAAAATTGCCACTAGCCATATTATAGTCCTTCTTAAAAAAAATTGTTTTTTCGTGTTTATATAATTCCCATCTTGTTTTATCATAATTAACCTACTCTACATATATCATTTTAGATGTCATTCCACCGTCTACAATTAAATTTGTACCTGTTATAAATTCTGATTCATTACTAGTCAAATATAATATAGCACTAGCAACATCTTCTGGTTTGCCAACTCTACCTGCTGGATGTTGCAAATGGTCTTGTTCTTCTAATAATACAGACTTTCTTTCTTTTTTCTTTTTCCACTGAGATGTTTCAATCCATCCAGGGCTGACAGAGTTGACCCTAATTTTGTGAGATAAACTTATAGCCAAACTATGTGTTAAAGCTATAATTGCTCCTTTAGAAGCAGAATACGCTTCGGTGTCAGCTTCGCTCATAAATGCTCTAGTGGAAGCAATATTCACAATACTACATCCTTTTTCTCTCATGTGTGGGACAACATTTTGTACACAAATATACATTCCTGTTATATTCACTCTCAATACGTTTTCAAATTCTTCTACTTTCCTTGTGGATAAATTACCTCTGGGATTAATTGCAGCATTGTTAATCAATATGTCTATTTTTCCGTATTTTGAAATTACAATGGAAACCATATTTTTAACAGAAGCTTCACTCCCTACATCTGTTTTAATAAAAGTTGCTTCCATCCCTTGCTCTTTTATCGTTTGTTCAGTTTCCAATCCTGCCTCTTCGTCAATTTCAGCAATAATTACTTTTGCTCCTTTTTTAGCATATGTTGTTGCTACGCAAGCTCCTATACCTTGCCCGCCTCCTGTCACAACCACTACTTTTCCTTTCATCAAAATGCACCTCCAAATTAATATTATCATTTTCCCGCTCTAATCACAACAAAAAAGATAGGAATTTTTAACCTATCTTTTTTTCGTTATACATAGTAATCTTTTTTACCAATCAATATGGATTCTGGATTTTGTTCATCCTCTGGAATGAAAATACCAATGGAATAAGCAATATCAGTCAAATATTCCCCGTCTACTTCTATTTCTTCAAATAAAGATTGTATTCCTTCTTGTGCAAGACTAAACATATTTATTTCTTTATATATAAGTTCTACTTCATCAGAGAACTCTAGTGCCTCCAGTTTATCTTCCTCATCATAAAATGCATGAAAATACTTATAAGCATCTGTTGGCACTGTGGACTTCCATTTATAAAATTCAGTATAAGGCAGATTTACAAGTTTTCGTACTTCTTCACGAGTCATTCCAAATTTTATGTTATTCGCTCCAACTAGTGGGGTAATATACCATTTCATATCTTTTGCTCCTCTTTTAGTGTATTTAAATATTGCCTGGCCTCATTAATAGCATCATCGTATTTATCTCCAAATTTACTTTGAATATCTTTTACATCCTTCTCAAAAGCTTTTTCAAATTTACCTTCAGATATTAGTTCTTTTTGTTCAGCTCGATATTCTCTTGCTTCTTTAGAATTCCCACAACTTGCTGTTTCTCTATGGTCACATTTATCCATAGCAATAGCTGGACCGTCATTTCTAGCTAGTTCATTTGTAGAGTCAGCAGGCATATGATGAATTTCCAGTGGCGAATTACCTTTTGGTTCTTTTTTTAATTCACCATAAGAACCTCCTCTAAATTGTACGATTTCTTTTATTTTCGAGGAAAAGCCCTCTAATAATTTAGAAATATTTCCTGGAAAAACATTTGAGGAATTTTCTTTAGGCGAAATTTCTTTGTGACTAAATTTTTCCATCATACAATCACCTGCTTCCCTTGCATTTTCATCTCTTTAATCCAATTATGATATAGCTGTTTATCTTTCGTTCCATCTAAAGAAATCTTTAAAATACATTGTAATAGTAGGTATGGATATTTAGTAGTTACATTTAAATGTTTTAAAATATCATTGTTCCATTCTTCTATAGAATTATAATCTCCGCCAGACAATACCTTAATAATATTTTTACCATCTAATAAAGCATTTATAATGTTACTTATGTTATTCAATTCCACAGGAGAGCTAATGCATCTTTTTAAGAGCCAATCTACATTATTGTCTTGTTTAGATAAAGTGGGTTGAGTTGGAGGTTTATAAATAGAGACTTCACCTTTAAACTCTGCAACTTTACATAATACTGGTTCAAGCCAGTTGTTTTGATAAACAGTAGCTACCCCAGTCGGAAGCTTTGCAAGTTCGACAATTTGGTCATTATTAAGGTTTGCAGCCTTACCGCTTAATTCTCTATCAGATATATCAGGCAATCTTAAGATTATTTTAGTGTTGGTATTTCTTATAGCAGATAAATCCAACATATTGGGAGATTGGTCCACTATGATAAAGCCCTCTCCATATGTTCTCATTTCAGCAATAGAGTTGCTTAGCATTTCAACAGATTTTCCGCTCAAGTTTGCTCCTTCTAAAGATTGTTCGGTTGATGTACGTTTTAATAAGTGGTGAGCTTCTTCTAGTATAGTCACATGTTGCAAAGGTTTATTTATTCCATCTTGAGACATGCGATATTCTTGAAGTTTCATTACTAGTATACCCATAATTAAGGCCTTGGTTTCACTAGAGCCAACACGACTTAGGTCAACAATAGTATTTTGGTCAAACAAAGTTGCACTATCAAGCTCATCTGAAACAAAGATTTGTCCATTAATACCATTGGCTAGTGATTTTACACGTGTGCATAAAGCTCCAATGTAGTTGCTTTTTAATTCCTCGGAATAATCCGATGAATTTATTACTTCGTAAATTTGGCTTAAAACAATTTTAAAAGTAGGATAAATATTAAATTTTGTAGTAGAATTGTCTAAATCCCAACCTAATACTTTGTAAGCACGCTCAACAGCATCCTTTAAAACTGCGGGCATAGCAGCATACATTGGCCAACACACATTCAGTATCTCAATCAATCTATCAATATGCTCCAATACATGAACATCATCAGGGAATTTAAAAGGATTTATTTTTAATAGTGGAGATTTCTTAAAGTTTGTACCAAACACATTTACATCGTCCCTATTTCCAAATATATGCTTATATTCACCTTTAGCAGGTTCAATAACTAGAAACGGTATATCTTTCTTATGTAGTTCATTGATTATATGATAAATCGTATTAGATTTTCCCGAACCAGTGGAGCCTGTTATTAATGTATGTGATGTCAAACTTTCTTTACCTAGTGTCATTAATTGCGTTGCGTCTTCATTACCCATATGATATAAATTCCCTAGTGTAATTTGATTTTGTGTAGAAGCCTGATTATTTCTTCCAAAACGCACATGTTCAATAACAGGTAGTCCTACTACAGATTTAAAAGGTAAGCCCATATATATAGGCAATGTCAATCCATCCGTTAGTATTGTTGTATCATACCAAAGGCTATGTTCACTTGACTTAAACATAGGATGGCGACCTCTTATCAGATACTCTTTTATTAGGTTAACTTGAGATTTATCTTTCCATAAGTTGACAGCAGTAGTTTCTTTTGTGGAGTTGTCTCCAATTAGTAAAGCCTTATAGGTATTTGCAGCTAAAATAGCAGTGTCTTCTTCAGCTGAAATAAAGTATGCTCCATATTTAAATAAGCCATAGCTTTTACCACGCTCTAGTTTTTCTATTTGCAAGTCAATGTGTTTTAATATATCCTTAACCTCTCTGTTTGTTTTTTCAATTTGCCTAGAGATACCTGTAGTTGTCGTTCCAGTTTTCCCAGAGGTATTACTAGTGCTTTCGGTTCGAGATGTCGAAGTACTATTTGATTGAGTTTTGGAGTTAGAAGTTGTCTTTGTATTAGTCTTTGATATTGATACTCCTATAGTATTTACTATAGCTCTTGCTATACCACCATAAACTCCTAACCTTGCTATTAACTTTACTCCTGCAGTTACTCCTGCATTTACTCCATTACTTAATCCAACACTTGCGTTTGCTCCTGCTCCCAAAGCTTTAGACTTAGAAGTTCCTTGAGTGATACTTTGACCTATAGTGTCTGTAATTCCATTTGCTATACTCTCTGTGGTACTTTGCATAATTGAGATACTTTCACTCTCTTGAAACTGTATACTAACTTTTTCAAATTGAGAAAAGTCTGAATACAGTTGTTGATACCCACTTTGATGTTGCAATAGCTCCTCGGATGAAACAGGCTGAGCAATAAACATTGCTGTATACAGCTGGCCTTGCATTGCATCAATAAACTTCTCTATACCTTGTATAAAATTTTTATCTTTTGTTTTATCTTTATCTCTTAAAGATGCACTGGTGGATACACTAGTTATAGATATATCTATATCACTATCTACACACGTCATTTCTTTCAATAAGTTTTCCGTATTTTTATTGTTTCCTAGAAAATTATACTCTGTACCTGATAAATTTCCATTAATTCCTGCTTGTAATGTTTTAATAGGTTTTCCAACCACACTTTTTTCACCACAAATTCCTATGTAGAAGTTTATCGGTTTGTTATATTGAGCGTCAATAATAATGATTAAATTTACTTCATTAGACAAAGTAGCATTATAAATTGTAGATAATTTTTGCAGAATATCTTCGTCTTTTTCATACACAAGCTTTTTTAGTTGCAGTAGTCTTATTATATCTTGTGGATTTTCACTTGCTAACTTAAAATTCGTGTCTTTCATTGGTACTACACTATATTTCTCTAAGTCACATAAATAATCTTTATAAAGTGTATATGTTGCAAGAGCTATTTCATCTTGCATTACTGTTAATGAGTTCATTTGAATCCTCTTTTCTTTTTGATTTAATCTTCCAAATTTTATTTTTTAAGAAACCTTGATCCTGCAAATACTGCACCAATGCTTAAAGCAATTGAACGAATGGTAGTTCTATCAGACTTGCGTAATCTTAATAGTGCATCTTTTGCATTTGCGTTACCTTGTTCAGCAGCTTTATTATACCAATAAATAGCTACTTTTAACTTTTTATTAATACCATTACCATCTTCATAACATAATCCCAACTTAAATTGAGCTTCTGCAAAACCTTGATTAGCAGCTTGAGTATACCAATGAATAGCTTCTTCTAAGTCTTTATCAACACCATCATCGTATTCATAACATTCCCCTAATTTAAATTGAGCCTCCACATGTCCTTGTTCCGCAACTTTAGCATACCAATAAATAGCTTCTTCTAAGTCTTTATCAACCCCATCACCGTATTCATAACATTTTCCTAATTCAAATTGAACTCTAGCTAAGTTTGACTGAGCCTCCACATGTCCTTGTTCAGCAGATTTAGTATACCAATAAATAGCTTCTTCTAAGTTGTTATAAACCCCATCATAGTATTCATAACATTCCCCTAATTTAAATTGAGCCTCTACATATCCTTGTTCAGCAGATTTAGTATACCAATAAATAGCTTCTTCTAAGTCTTTATCAACCCCATCACCGTATTCATAACATTTTCCTAATTCAAATTGAACTCTAGCTAAGTTTGACTGAGCCTCCACATGTCCTTGTTCAGCAGATTTAGTATACCAATAAATAGCTTCTTCTAAGTTGTTATAAACCCCATCATAGTATTCATAACATTCCCCTAATTTAAATTGAGCCTCTACATATCCTTGTTCAGCAGATTTAGTATACCAATAAATAGCTTCTTCTAAGTCTTTATCAACCCCATCACCGTATTCATAACATTTTCCTAATTCAAATTGAACTCTAACTAAGTTTGAGTGAGCCTCCACATATCCTTGTTCAGCAGATTTAGTATACCAATAAATAGCTTCTTTTAAATTTTTATCAATGCTGTTTCCGTATTCATAGCATTCACCTAAGTTAAATTGAGCCTCCACATGTCCTTGTTCAGCAGCCTTAATAAACCACTCAAAACCCTTTTTTAAACTTTGAGAAATATTTTTTCCATTATAATAACATACTCCTAATTTAAATTGAGCTTCTGCAAAATCTTGCTCAGCAGATTTAGTATACCAATGAATAGCTTCTTCTAAGTTTTTAGTGATCCCCTTACCATATTCATAACATAACCCTAGATTAAATTGAGCTTCTGAGTCACCTTCGTTTTTCGCAAGGGTATACCATTTAAATTGTTCAGAATAATTTTTTCTTTCGCCTGCTATTCTTGCACAAGCAAGTTGAGCTTTTAAATATCCAAGGTCTGCTGACTTTAAATAAAGCTGATATGCATTGTCTAAATTACCACTCTCCTCTTGTTCTTTTCCTTTATGATATTTCATCTCTCCATTATCTTTTATTATTCTTATATTTTTGTCTTCAATGCCTTCTTCTTTCGTACAATCATAAAATTTGTCTGCACTGGAACTATCGCCTTCAAATATGTAAGTTATATCTTCACCATTACAACCAAGACTTTTATTAATTTCACTAGGCAACCCACGCCAAACAAATCTGGACTGTTCAACTTTTTCAAACCATTGTGATATACCTTTTCCATTTAAATAAGAAAACTCTATTTTATCATCATTAGCATGTATTTCTGTCATTTCACCATCATATTTAATTTTAACTTCAATTGCCATATAGATCCTCCTTTATATTTAAAGTTGAATTTATTTGTATTATACTATAAAGTCAACAATTGTACAATAAAAGTTGAATAGCTAAAATTAATATATAAATATGTATTTTCAAAAATATCCTATTTTCTTTTTATACATTTTTAACACTAGTAATTTTGTTAACATGTTTTGATAATTTTTTCAATGTACTTTTAGCATTATCACAACCTTGATTTGCAGATTTAGTATACCATTCAACGGCCTGTAGTATATCCATAACATAACCCACGCTAGACAAATCTGGACTGTTCAACCTTTTCAAATCGTTGTGATATACCTTTTCCATTTAGATAAGAAAACTCTATTTTATCATCATAGTTAATTTTAACTTCAATTGATATATATATCTTTCTTTATATTTAAAATTGAATTTGTGCATATGTCGCAAGAGCTATTTCATCTTGCATTACTGTTAATGAGTTCATTTGTATCCTCTTTTCTTTTTGATTAAATCTTCCAAATTTTATTTTTTAAGAAACATTGATCCTACAAATACTGCACCAATACTTAAAGCTATTGACCAAAAGGTAGTTCTATCAGACTCGTATAATCTTGATAGTGCAGCTTTTGCATTTGCGTTGCCTTGCTCAGCAGCTTTACTATACCATTCAAAAGCCTTTTTTAAATCTTTTTCAGTACCTTTGCCATATTCATAACAATTTCCTAATTTAAATTGCGCTTCTGTAAAATCTTGTTCAGCAGCTTTAATATACCATTCAAAAGCCTTTCTTAAATCTTTTTCAGTACCTTTGCCATATTCATAACATTCTCCTAATTTAAATTGAGCCTCTACATTGCCTAGTTCAGCAGATTTAGTATACCAATGAATAGCTTCTTCTAAGTCTTTGTCAACTCCATCACCGTATTCATAACATTCTCCTAATTTAAATTGAGCCTCTACATGCCCTAGTTCAGCAGATTTAGCATACCAATGAATAGCTTCTTTTAAATTTTTATCAACACCATCACCGTATTCATAACATTTGCCTAATTCAAATTGAGCTTCTGCAAAATCTTGTTTCGCAGCTTCAGTATACCAATAAATAGCTTCTTCTAAGTCTTTATTAACTCCCGTACCATCTGCGTAACATAAACCTAATTTAAACTGAGCTTCTGTAAAATCTTGTTCAGCAGCTTTAATATACCATTCAAAAGCCTTTCTTAAATCTTTTTCAGTACCTTTGCCATATTCATAACATTCTCCTAATTTAAATTGAGCCTCTACATTGCCTAGTTCAGCAGATTTAGTATACCAATGAATAGCTTCTTCTAAGTCTTTGTCAACTCCATCACCGTATTCATAACATTCTCCTAATTTAAATTGAGCCTCTACATGCCCTAGTTCAGCAGATTTAGTATACCAATGAATAGCTTCTTTTAAGTCTTTATCAACACCATCACCGTATTCATAACATTTTCCTAATTCAAATTGAACTCTAACTAAGTTTGACGGAGCCTCCACATGACCTTGTTCAACAGCTTTAGTATACCAATGAATAGCTTCTTTTAAATTTTTATCAATACTGTTTCCATATTCATAACATTCTCCTAATTTAAATTGAGCCTCCAAATATCCTTGTTCAGCAGATTTAGTATACCAATGAATAGCTTCTTTTAAATTTTTATCAACGCTGTTTCCGTACTCATAGCATTCCCCTAATTTAAATTGAGCCTCCAAATATCCTTGTTCAGCAGATTTAGTATACCAATGAATAGCTTCTTCTAAGTTTCTGTCAACGCCCTTACCATATTCATAACAGAAGCCTAGCCTAAATTGAGCTTCAGCAAAACCTTGTTCAGCAGATTTAGTATATAGATTAAATGCCTTTTTTTTATTTTTAGTAATCCCCTTACCAAAGTCATAACATAACCCTAGATTAAATTGAGCTTCTGAGTCACCTTGTTTTTTCGCAAGGGTATACCATTTAAATTGTTCAGAGTAATTTTTTCTTTCGCCTGCTATTCTCGCACAAGCAAGTTGAGCTTTTAAATATCCAAGTTTTGCTGACTTTAAATAAAGCTGATATGCATTGTCTAAATTACCACTCTCCTCTTGTTCTTTTCCTGTATGATATTTCATTTCTCCATTATCTTTTATTATTCTTATATTTTTGTCTTCGATGCCTTTTTCTTTTATGCAATCGTGAAAAATATCTGCACTGAGACTATCGCCTTCAAATATGTAAGTTATATCTTCACCATTACAACCAAGCCTTCTATTAATTTCACTAGGCAACCCACGCCAAACAAATCTGGACTGTTCAATTTTTTCAAACCATTGTGATATACCTTTTCCATTTAAATAAGAAAACTCTATTTTATCATCATTAGCATGTATTTCTGTCATTTCACCATCATATTTAATTTTAACTTCAATTGCCATATATATCCTCCTTTATATTTAAAGTTGAATTACTTGTATTGTAACATAAAATTAACAGTTGTACAATAAAATAAAAGTTCAAATAGATTGTTCCCTTATCCTGAATAAAAGTTTATACTGACTATGATTATGCATAAATATGCATTTTGAAAAATACACTAGTCGGAGGAAACATCCTAGTGTATTTCGCCAATTGTATTTTAATTAATATAGGTATATACTTTAATTAGTTGATAAATGCGAAAAATAACAAGCAGGAGTGAAAAAATGAGTAGCCGACGAAAAGAGTAGTCAATGCGCCGAAACAAGTAGCCAATGTAAAAAATAAGTAGCTGACCTTATCACGAATAAAATTTATAATATACATAACATATAAAAATTCCGTATCATTAAGCAAGACGTATTCCAGAAATTAAAAGATATTAAATTAGTTCTATAATCAAAAGATATTTAAGCATCTAGTACTGTTTATAATCTCTACAAAAAAAACTTAAACCTTGGATAACAAATATCCTAAACATAGCATCACCTTATTAATAATCATACATTTTAGATTATAAGCAGGCGCATATATAAGTTATTAAAAGTAAAATATACATTCAGCTATTCATAATGATGTAAGCCTAAAGATTTATGAAAACACTAGTTGGCTTAATAAAATCCAACAATCATAATTCAATTATTCATAATTATGGAAACCTAAAAAGTTTTCATCATTACAGGAAAACTTAATAAAAGCTACCAATTACAATTCAACTATTCATAATGATGGAAGCCTAAAGATTTATGAAAACACTAGTTGGTTTAATAAAATCTAGCAATAATAATTCAATTATTCATAATTATGGAAACCTAAAAAGTTTTCATCATTACAGGAAAACTTAATAAAATCTAACAATCACAAGAATAAGAAGGTTAATTAGGTCCTAAAGAAATCACTTTAGGACTATTTTCGATGTTAAAAAATATTTTGATACGATTACTGATAACAATATAAAAATAGATTTCTAGTTTAATGTCTATAGCTTAAGAGAAAACTAATTTTTATGAAACCTAGTGATAAGCACTATATATCTGTGAAAATTATTAATTAACGAACTAGTAAAGATGAAAAGTTAAAGATTTTCGTATTTTTTGCATAAAAATTCATTTAAAATTATATTTATGCAAAATCTATCTTGCAGGCTTAACCTTGTACTAGTTTTTCATAAATCTGTTATTACGAATAAGCGTTAAATGGCCATAAAAAAATAGTCAACATTGCTGCTGACTATGGAGGCGAACGTTGTTCGCCCCTAGGGTTTTAATTATAAATTTGCATTCGTGTCATCTTTCAAAAAAGTTGCCACATCAGAAAATGGTAAAATAGATGGTTCACCAGTAGCCATATTTTTTAAGCTTAAAGCTTTTGTTTCAAGTTCAGATTCACCAATAATAGCAGAATACCTTACTTCTAGTTTATTTGCATATTTCATTTGAGCTTTAACACTTCTGCCCAGCGGGTCTGTTTCCGCCTTTAATCCTGCTTGTCTTAATTCATTAGTAAGTTTAACTGCTTCAATCATAGCTTCTTCACCACGATATCCAATAAATATATCTTTAGAATTATCTATATACATAGGTCCGTTTTCAGCCTCCATCGTCAAAAGTAATCGTTCTATACCTGCTCCAAATCCAACTGCTGGCGTAGGATTTCCTCCTATTTCTTCAACAAGTTTGTCGTATCTTCCTCCGCCGCAAATAGTCCCTTGTGAGCCTATTTCGTTAGAAATAAACTCAAACACAGTTTTAGTATAATAGTCTAGTCCTCTTACAATACTACCATCCACTATAAAATTAATATTCATAGCGGTCAATAAAGCCTGTACCTCTTCAAAATGCTTTTTACATTCTTCGCCTAGTGAAGTTAAGGTAGTAGGCACATCCGTAAGCACTTTTTGGCACTTTTCATTTTTACAATCTAGTACACGTAGCGGATTTTTTAGTCGTCTATTATTACATAGCTCACAAAGATGTTCTTTTTTATTTTCCAAAAATTTAGCTAAGTTTTCATTGTACTGTTTTCTACACTCTGGCCCTCCAAGTGAATTTATATGCAATTCCACCTTTTTTAAACCTAGTCTTTTTAACAGCATATCTCCTAAAGCAATAACTTCAGCATCAGCTACTGCAGATGACGATCCAAACATCTCTACTCCAAACTGATGAAATTGTCTGTATCTTCCTGCTTGTGGTTTTTCATATCTGAAAGCAGGAGAAATATAATACATTTTTACGGGCTGTATTTTTGCATGCATATTATGTTCCAAATATGCTCTTACAGCTGGAGCTGTGCTTTCTGGTTTTAGCGTAATATGATTTTCACCTTTGTCTATGAAAGAATACATTTCTTTTTGCACTATATCTGTTGTTTCACCAACACCACGTTGAAACAAACTAGTGAACTCAAACATTGGAGTTCTTATTTCCGAAAATCCAAAATCCTTACAAAGGTCTCTAATTGTTTTTTCTATCTTAATCCACTCATTTACTTCATCACCGAAGATATCTTTTGTTCCTGTTAATGATTTAATTAACACATTTACACTTCCATTTCTTAATTCTACTTTATAATCATTGTATCTAGTGCACTTATCTTTGTCAATAAATGTTTTAAGATACGACTCATATTCACTAGTTCTTATAATGTACTACTTATTTTTACTATAGATTATACTTTGAATATTTGTTATAATATGCTTTTAATAACTCAATATATGAAAGGAGTTTCAAAAATGGTTAGATTAGCAAAGATAGATGATATAGATAGAATTGTTGAAATAAAAAATCTTGCTATAGCTCAAATGGGAAAAAATAATATTTATCAGTGGAACGAACTTTACCCAACAAAGGAAGACTTTTTATGTGATATAAAAAACGAAACTTTATATGTAGTGGAGGAAAACTCAAAGATTGGTGCCGCTGCATGTATTGATCAAAATATCCCTAGTGAATATAAAGATGCTTCATTTTGGTCTTCCAATGCTCCAGCGTATACTATGCACAGATTAGTAGTGGATCCACTCTGTACTAAAAAAGGATATGCTTCACTATTAATGAATAAATTAGAAGAGATTGCCTTATATAACAATGTTACCAATATTCAAATTGATACGTTCTCACAAAATTATCTTGCCCAAAATCTTTTCAGAAAACATGGTTATATTTATGTTGGTGATGTGCATTTTAGGGCTAAAATAGAACCTTTCTATTGCTTTGAAAAAATGCTAACCTAAATATATTTTATTAAAAAAGCTCTCTTACGTTTAATAAGAGAGCTAAAATTTTTATTCAATTGAATCGTTTTCTAAATCATTGCCTTCTGTAACAACTTCCATCTTAGAAATTGAAACTTCGTACGCAACGCGTTTAATTGTTTCTCCATTTTCAAGTTTTTTCTGATAAACTCTACTTTGGATACGTCCTAACACTTCAATTTCATCGCCAATACTTAGATTTTTAGCATAACGTGCATTTCTTCCCCATGTAATACAAGGTATGTAATCCGATTTATGATATGCTCTGTTTACTGCTAAAAGTATATCTGTAATTTCACGCCCAAAAGGTGTGGTTCTATACACTGGAGGTTTACATACAAAGCCTTTTAATCTAAGAGAATTGTGATTTTTACTTAGTTCTTGTTCTGTTATTTCTTCAATTTCAAGTGCAAATAGTGTAAGGATCAATCTATTTTTACCTTCTTCATATTGATTATATGAACGAAATTGTCCTGTTATTTTAAATATCTTACCTTCAATTTCTGAATTGCATGGTAATAATCTCTCGGAAATAGTTATTGGGATTAAATCTGAAGAATCACTTAATCTTGGTACTTCAACATCAAAACTGTAAAATCCTTCACCATAAACTTTATGACTATATTCAATTCCAGTTACTACTTTACCAATTACTTCTACTTCATTATTTTCTAAAATATGTTCCACGTTCATCACGCCTTCCTTTTTTATCAAAATTGTTCTTTAACAGTTTGTTTATCTGTCTTTAATATTTATATTACACAATTTACAACTTTATACATATTATATAAATATAATTATCAATTGTGTAATTATTTTTGTAGCAGATAAAATTTAAATAGCATATAATATACTAGACATCAAAGTTAGCTTAAATTTAAGGCAACTAAAATTAAAATGAGGCGTTTGCTATGTCAACTAAAAATAGTGTTTCTATAACAGAATATAAAAAACGACTTGCTCAAGCTATAGAAAAACACAATTACAATCTACAAGCTCCAGAAGTTTTGCAACTAAGTCAACAACTTGATGCTCAAATCGTACCCACATTTAAAAAACAATTGGATTTTCAAACCTATTACTTGAAAACTCGTAAAATTTATTAATATAAATTTCATATAAGCCCATTGAATGGGCTTTCGTTCATAATAAGCCTGAAAAGCCAAAAGTCTTTTCACATTATCCGTTATTTATTCTAAGTGCTGTCTTCCTAGATGATCTAACCTATAATTATCTCTAATAATTAGTTGTGAAATCGGAACAAGCTGATATCCTTTTAATATTAAACCTTTTATAATATCATCTAATGCATAAGAAGTATACTCTGTTCCAGTATGAAGCAGTACTATTGAACCATTATTTAAATTTTTGTGATTTAATACTTTATCAATTAATGGTTGCAAACCATATCTTTTCCAATCAAGTGAGTCGACATCCCATTGAACAGTATAGTAATTACATTCATTTGCCGCTTCAATTACTGTGTCATTATATTCTCCATAAGGTGGACGATATAAATCCATTTCATAATCAGCGATTTCCTTGATTACTTCATGAGCTTTCATTATATCTTCTTTGATTTCATCTTTGCTTATTTTATTTACATGTGGATGATTGTAGGAGTGATTGCCTACGTCATGACCTTTTTCCAAAATAGTTTTAACATGATGAGGGTATTTTTCAGCCCAATCGCCTACAATAAAAAAAGTAGCCTTAATTCCATGTATTTCTAAAATATCTAATATTTCCAACATGTCTTCATCTCCCCAAGCCACGTCAAATGTAAGAGACACAAGCTTTTCTTCAGTCTCAACGGAATAAATTGGTAATAACTGTGCTTGCACATTATAAGTTACAAAATTACAAGATGATATTAATATCACACCAAAGAATATTTTCCAACTACTTCCCTGATTCAAGTAACCACATCCTTCTGTTTTATTACTCATTTATGGTAAGATAAAAGTCTTTTTTATCTTATTTTAAACAGTTGTGGATATTTTATACTCTAATTATTAGAATTATGTTTATGCAATGTAATATAAATGATTTCTGGTCTTGTCATTATCCTAAAAGGAAATTTAGCAGTGCCTACTCCGTTTGAAACAATAATATCTCTATTATGTCTTTTACGCTTTCCACTTAAGTATGAAAGTGCAAATTTTTCATCAATATCAGCTGGAACATATTTTCCTAAATATTTTAACAAAGGAAATTGTCCTCCATGCGTATGTCCTGAAAGTATAAGGTTTATATCATCTTTATCATTTAGTTTATACACAAATTGCGGATTATGTGTGACTAGTATAATATAGTCTTCTGGTTTTGTGTCAAATAAAGTTTTGTCCAGGTCTTGGTGTTGTGTCCAAAAATCTCCTACTCCACCAAGCTTAATTTTTTGTTTATTTTTAGTGATCCAAAGTCCGTCGTTATTTATTGATCTAATATTAGCTTTTTCCATAGCATTAATAGTGTCGGTTAATCCTTCAGTTACATCATGATTACCAAGAACACCATAAACACCTTTTACAGCCCTTAATTTTGAAAGTTGATTAAAACAAGGATAAATATGTTTTCTCCTAGAAATATAGTCTCCACCTAATAAAATTAAGTCTGGTTCCCAATTATTTACAGAGTCCACGATCTTTGATAAATTTTTTTCACCAATGGCTCCTCCATAATGAATATCCGCTAAAAACGCTATTTTAAATCCATCAAACTCTGATGGAATTTGTATATTATTAACGGTGTATTCTTTATATTTTTGCCAATGTGGTTCAAGCAATGCATATGTTGTTATTAAAGCTCCTGCTGTCATCACCAATTTTTTACTCATTTACCCCATCCTTTTTTGTTCATCTAATATATAATACCATATTTATGATACAAAGGTCTATATTTTTTAAAATTTAATTTATATAATTTAAAGCCTCAGATATATTTTCTACCCCAATAACTTCTATCTCACTAAATTTATTAAGTTTTATTTTATTTGCCATCGGTATAATACACTTTTTGAAGCCTAATTTACTTGCTTCTATAATTCTTTTCTCTGGCATTCCAATTGCTCGAATTTCTCCACTAAGTCCAACTTCTCCAAATGCTATAGTATGCTGATCTATATGTTTATTTCTAAAACTTGATACAATAGACATGACTATTGCAAGGTCTAAAGCAGGCTCATTTACTTTTATTCCACCAGCCAAATTGACATACGCATCAAAACTAGATAAATCTATTCCACCTCGTTTATCAATTACTGCTATTAATAGTACCATCCTATTATAATCTATACCTGTTGCCATTCTGCGTGGCATCCCAAAACTTGTATAGCTAATTAAAGCTTGGACTTCTATTAGCACTGAACGAGTTCCTTCTAGTGAACAACTTACAATTGAGCCAGAGACATTACTAGGCCGCCCTGCTAACATAATTTCTGAAGGATTTTTCACTTCTACTAGACCTTTGTCTACCATTTCAAAAACACCAATTTCATTTGTTGATCCAAATCTATTTTTTACTGCTCTTAAAATTCTAAAAGAAGCATGGCGTTCTCCTTCAAAATATAAAACTGTATCAACCATATGTTCAAGCACACGAGGGCCCGCTATAGAGCCCTCTTTTGTTACATGACCTACAATTATTATTGTGATATCATCTCTTTTTGCTATATTCATTAAATTATGGGTTACTTCTCTAACTTGACTTACACTTCCTGGAGCGGAAGTTATATTTTCTGAATAGATTGTTTGAATTGAATCAATGATTACCATATCAGGTGTATTTTTTTTTATTTGAGCCTCAATAAAAGTCATATTGGTTTCCGAAAGTAAATTTAATTTTTCTGTTTCAACGTCCAATCTTTGAGCTCTTAATTTAATCTGTGAAACAGATTCCTCCCCAGAAACATACAGTACTTCTTTATCTTGAGAGCCAATTGCTTGACACATTTGTAAAATTAAAGTTGATTTCCCAATCCCTGGGTCTCCTCCAACTAAAATTAACGAGCCTTTTACAAGGCCTCCACCCAAAACTCGGTCAAGCTCGTTCATTCCTGTTGTTGTTCTATTTTCACCTCGAATTTGGATGTCTGCAAGCTTTATTGGTTCGTTATTCCCTACCTTTGAACAAGTGTTTAATTTCAAATTTTTATCCACTATATCTTCTACAAAACTGTCCCACTCATTACAATTTGTACATTTACCCATCCATTTTGGTGCTTCATACCCACAAGCTTGGCATATATAAACTTGTTTTTTCTTAGACATATCACTATTCCTTTATAACATTTTTGTTCTTATTTTTTATTTAATCACTTGTTTAATTGTGGCCTGATTTTTGATAGGGTATTCAATATGAATATATTTAACGCAAAGAAGAGCCTAAATTCATAGGCTCTTCTGGTTCATTAAAGAAAATAATTATAGATGATTATTTCAACTAATTAATTAAGTGGAAGATTTTCTCATGTATTTAATACAAGACAAAAGCTAAAATTTAAATTTATTATTTTTTCATTAATTCTACTAATTTTTCATCATCTGTAGCAACAACAGTAATATTTACTTTTCCAGTACTAGTTGTTTTTACATTGTTAATAAATTCTTTATCAATTTTAAGTTCATAGTTTGTATTTGGTTCTAATTCAAGAGTAATTTGTGTTGGAGCATATCCTTCAATGAAAAATCTTACGCCTTTATCTTGTACACTAAAATGATGCACTTGTGTACCTGGAATTGATTCATAAACTAATTTTCCATCTTTTTTTAATTTAGTAACTTCTTTAAAAGTCTTTGCTTTATAAAAATTATTATCTACTTTAAAGTCTAACACCTTTGTTTTTTTGTCAAGACTAAAATCTCCAAAACTCAGTGTGTCGTCTGAATTAATTTTAATAATTTCTGCTATAGCTCCCATGTTATAATTCCTCCTAATTTATAAATTGATATTTTTAATGAATATAATTATTCTATAATCGTTGTACTATAATTATACCTAATTTTTTTTAAAAAGTCATCACTTATTTATAAAAACAATAGATTCATCTTTAACGGCAATCTCTACAACAGTACCTATTTTAATATTTCCATCCAATATTTCATCTGAAAGCTTATCTTCAATTTCAGATTGAATGGTACGTCTAAGAGGTCTTGCTCCATATGCTTCATCATAACCTTTTTTAGCTAATAACGCAATTGCCTCATCACTTACAATTAAATCTACTCCAACATTTTTAGATATTCTATTAATTAACTCTTTACTCATAACTTTTGCAATTTCTTCTATATTGTCTTTTGTTAGTGGGTGGAAAACTATGGTCTCATCTAGACGATTTAAAAATTCAGGTCTAAATAAACGTTTTACTTCATCCATAACATTCTTTTTCATAGTGTTATAATCTTGCTCTGCATTTTTTCCACTAGAAAATCCTACTTTATTTTGTTGCATCATATTTCTAGCACCAATGTTTGAAGTCATAATTATGATTGTATTTTTAAAATTTACTTTTCTTCCAGTTGAATCTGTTATATGGCCATCGTCTAAAATTTGTAACAAAATGTTAAAAGTATCGTGATGAGCCTTTTCAACTTCATCAAATAAAATAACAGAATATGGTTTGGTACGAACTTGTTTAGTTAATTGGCCTCCTGATTCATGTCCAACATATCCTGGAGGAGAACCTATTAATTTTGAAACAGCATGTTTTTCCATATACTCGCTCATATCAACTCTAATCATAGCGTTTTTATCACCAAACATAATCTCTGCTAAAACTTTAGTAAGCTCAGTTTTTCCAACTCCTGTAGGTCCCAAAAATAAGAACGAACCAATTGGTCTATTTGGATCTTTTATTCCAACACGTCCTCTACGAACAGCCTTAGCAACACTTTTTACAGCTTCATCTTGCCCAATAATTTTTTCATGAAGAATATTTTCAAGATTTTTAAGCTTTTCACTTTCATCTTCAGCAAGACGTTGCAAAGGAATTCCTATCCATTTACTTACAACTTGTGCAATATCTTCACTTGTAACAACTTGGGAACTTTTAGTTTGTTTCTCTACCCAATCTCGTCTAAGTACTTTTAACTCTTCCGAAACTTCGTTTTCTTCTTTTTTTAGAGTACTTGCTCTCTCATAATCTTCAGTAATTAAAGCTACTTCTTTTTGTTTAGATAATTCTATAAGTTTTTGCTCTAAATCTTTTATTTGAGTAGGAGAAGTATATGCTCTAAGACGCACATGAGAAGATGCTTCATCAATTAAATCTATTGCTTTATCTGGCAAAAATCTGTCTGTTATATATCTATCAGACATTTTTACAGCTGCAGTAACCGCTTCTTCTGAAATAGTAACTTCATGATGAAGTTCATATTTCGCTTTAATCCCTCTAAGAATTTCTAAAGTCTCAGTAGTACTTGGTTCTTCAACTTTAACTGGTTGAAATCTTCTTTCAAGTGCAGAATCTTTTTCAATATATTTTCTATATTCTTCACGTGTTGTTGCTCCAATTAATTGTAGCTCGCCACGTGCAAGCGACGGTTTCAAGATATTTGATGCATCCATAGTACCCTCTGCAGATCCAGCTCCAATTATAGTATGAAGTTCATCTATAAATAAGATTACATTTCCAATTTCAATTATCTCTTTTATAGCTTTAGTAATACGGTCTTCAAATTCTCCACGATATTTTGTACCAGAAATCATAGTCGAAAGGTCAAGTGAAACAACTCGTTTCCCTTTTAGTAATTCGGGTACATCTCCTTCTACAATTCTTTGTGCCAATCCTTCAACTACTGCAGTCTTTCCTACCCCAGGTTCACCAACAAGACAAGGATTATTTTTTGTACGTCTTGACAAAATTTGTATAATTCTATCAATCTCTTGTCCTCGACCAATAATTGGGTCAAATCTATCTTCTAGAGCAAGTGTTGTTAAATCTCTACTGTACTTATCCAATTGAGGAGTATTACTTTTAACTTTTTTGTGAATTGTTTCTACATTAAACGTTATACCTTTGTCTTTGGATACTATAGAGTTTACACTTGCAAATAAAGCATTTATATCTACCTTTAAAGCTTCTAGTAATTTAATGGCTACACATCCATTTTCTTTTAACAAAACCATTAATAAATGTTCTGTTCCAACTTTTTTAGCTCCAGTTTGTTTTGAAAGCTGTGTACTTCTTTCAATAACACGATCCATCCTAGGAGTAAATCCTTGACTTGTTGTAACACTACTACTTCCTTTTCCTATTAAATCGTTTAATTTTTCAATAAGTAAATCTTCAAAAACATCTTGTTTAGCCAGAGCTACTTGAGCTGCCGTATCTTTTACATGAGAAAGACCAATTAATAAATGTTCCGTTCCTAAGTAACCGTGATTAAATTGCTCCATTATCGTTTGAGCATATTCCATTGATTGTTTTGCTTGTAAAGTTAGATACATTGAAATTACCTACGCTTTCTTTAGATTATAACGTTGCCCCACAATGTTCACATTGAGTAGCAGTTATAGAATTTCCTATATTACATTTATGACAAAATTTGAATTCGGGCTTGTGTTTGTCTATTGATGTGTATTTTACTTCTTTAACACAATCTTCTGGTTCATTTACGTCTCTGTTTAGTTTATCCTCCCAGTGTTGTTTTGTATTCTCTATTTTAGCAATTATTTTTTTTGCATTTAACATAGGCTCATTTAACGCTACTTCTTTATAATATAATTCACCTAGTTCACTATATAATTTTTTTAATTCAGAATTATACATTGCAAGATATGTTAATCTCTTTGATTCATCTATTGTTTTATGAGTAAAGTTACTTGCTTCTTTATAACCTTGTTTAATATTGCTTGCAAATCTTTCTAACATTATTTTTTCTCCTTTAGGTCCATTACTTCATTATTTAGTTTATCCAATTGTTGCTTAATATTTTCTATTTGAGCAATTATTTTTTCGGAGGTTGACATAGGCTCATCAAAAGTTACTTTCTTATAGTATAATGCACCTAGTTCACTGTATAATTTTTTTAACTCAGAATTATACATTGCAATTTGTGTTAATTTTTTTGATTCGTCTAGTTTTTTACCTGTTTCTTTATAACCGTGTTTAATGTTATCTGTAAATTTTCTTAACATCAATTTTTCTCTCCATTATTTAAATATTATGACTAAATTTCTAGTGTTATCGAGCGAATATTATTATCTTTACTCGCTCTTATATTTAATTTCATAATATTAAATTTTTTTTTACTGTCTTTAGACTTTAATTTATCATGATTAATTTTTTTTTTACTGTCTTTAGACTTTGACTTATCATGATTAATATTTTTCTGTTTATTATTCAGATGTTTGCCATCATTTGCAATATTAGAGTTATTATGCTTGCTATTCCTCCTAGTGTCACCCCTAATATCGCTAGACGCTTTTTTACTTTTTTTGAGCCTTTTTCTAAAGGTGAATTTTCATAGGGAAGTACGGATGTATTGGGCTTATCCTCTGGTAGTTCTCTATTTATTTGTTTTTTTTCTAGTTCGTTTTGCAATCTTCTGATATTGTTATTGTTAGTAGATAAGATGTACTTTATATCTGAAGAATCACTAAATTCCTTTATCTTAGATACTGAACCAACATTCGTACATATAGTAGTATTTTCTTTTAAATTACTAATATAATAATTAATTAATTTATAATTATTTTTATCTTCATATAAAATTAAATTTTGGTTGTATTCAAATTTATCGTTTGGCAACGGTTCTTTAAAATCACTTCCTACTATTTCCTTTTTTTCAAACTCCACTTTAATTGTTTCATTTTGAATATTATCCCATATATTATCCAAATATCTTATATACAAATCCATTAAATAATCATAATTAATATTTTCGATATTTACAGAAGTAACATTTTTTATGACAATACCTATAAAAGTATAGGTCCGCCTGCCTACTTGATCTTGTTTAAATTTTTCAGCTATATTTTTGTCAATCAATATACACTTTTCAATAATGTTTCCTAAAAAATCCACTAATCCTATAATTGTATATGTTTTATCTTTAGCAATTAGCCATCTCTCTTCTGTCAAACTATCTATGGAATTTGTAGCTAATAAAACATTTTTTCTTGCCCAATTAATAGTACTTTCGGTCCATTCTTCAGGACGTACCATAAATTGAGAATTAAAATCACATTTTAAAGTTCTAGTATGGATAAGATAGGATATTTCCAACCTACACTCCTCCCCTCATTATAACATCAGCAAAAGAAATTTTATTTCCATTATTATATATCAATAAATTACTACTATCTAATTCTAATGCCAATCTTTTTTGGTTTTGCTCAATAGTATTGAGTGTACTCACTCTTAAATCACGTTCTTCTTGCAAATTTTTTAAATTTATTTCCAATTCTTTTCTTATATTGTATTTTCTTTCACGATTATACTCTATATTTAAAATTTTTCTACTTCTGCCCCACAACATAAATCCATCCAGAGCATGTAATCTTTCTCTTTCATAGCCTCTTATTTCTAAATCTAACCTGCTTACTTCTAACATTTTTGCGTCTATTAAAGATAAAATTTTACCTATTTGCTCATTTCCTACCTCTATTTTATCATACAATGCAAAATATATTCCAAAGAATATTGGAACATGAATATTTATTGGCTGTAATTCTCCTTTATTATCATCATCACATATTCCAGCTCCTAGTGATACTGGTATTATTGAAACAATGCAAGTCCCTTCATCTTGAGGAGTAAATAATGGATTAAAGGCTTCTTTAATAATTATTTCTAAATCTTCTTTAGAAGTAGTCATTTCACATATATCATACTTTGTAATTACTAGTGAAATTGGAGGTAGCTTTTTGTTATTCTTCTTATAATCACTGATAAATTCATTTATAACATTACTACAATTAGTCTTTATTTTTCTGATTTTTTCCTCATTATCATTGCCTTCTAATAGTGATCCATCTATGCAAATAAATAAAACACTAGACGAGGTTAGGGAATTTTTAAATTCTTCATACTCCTCTAAATCACCAGAATTTTTTTTGGTTAAAATCCCTCCCGCATAATCATCATATCCAAATGATATAATTGGATCATAACAATATTGTAGTTCAAACTCATACTTTGTAGTGCTATCAGTTCCAGCAGGAAATCTGTTAATGCCTAAACTTTTATCTAATATTCTTAAATATTGACTTCTCAACTCTATACTTTTATCCTCATCGGTAATCATAGTATATCCTTGAAGCCCTGCACATAACTCATAATACATGCCTAACAAATAACAAGTTTTTCCGGCTCCAGTCATTCCTAAAATTGTAAATCTAGTATCGATTGTAATCATCTCCTATAAAAAAACAGTATTTAAAAATTCTTAAGTGATGTCTTAATATAATAATGTATATAGCATTTGATAATAAACAATAAAATAGTTAAAGTTAGAAATTATAAACAGATAATAATAATATACCATAAATTAAGTAAAAAAATAAAGGGGCAATAATTCCCCTTTATAAGTCAAAACTTACTTTTAATGATTTATCTACTTTATCCATTAATTCTTTATCTAATTGGCAAATTTTATCTTTAAGCCGTTTTTTATCTAAAGTCCGAACTTGTTCAAGTAAAATCACTGAATGCTTAACAGCTTCATATTTATTACCTTCTATTTCAACATGAGTTGGTAGTTTTGCTTTATTTATCTTTGATGTAATAGCAACACAAATAATGGTTGGGCTAAATCTATTTCCAACATTATTTTGTACAATTAGTACTGGGCGTACACCACCCTGTTCTGATCCAATAACAGGGCTTAAATCAGCATAAAATACATCTCCTCTTTTTACTCGCATTTACTCACTCTCCACTATGCAATCATATTCCAATTGAACCTCACTTTCTAACGCAAAATATGACTTGGCTAACGAAAGGTTTATATTACCCATCTCTTTATAGCCTTTTCTCATCATCTTTAATGTCGATTTATCTCCAAAATGTTTATTTACTAACATTATATATTTTTTCAATTTATCCGCTCCTTGTTATATATATTGTCTTGGTACTCTCTTTCCAATCATACATATAATTT
The DNA here is from genome assembly GCA_001983455.1 of Candidatus Epulonipiscium fishelsonii. Taxonomy (GTDB): domain Bacteria; phylum Bacillota; class Clostridia; order Lachnospirales; family Cellulosilyticaceae; genus Epulopiscium_A. The sequence continues at coordinate 10,533 of LJDB01000009.1, read as the reverse complement.
CATAATTTATCGTATCTGTAAGCGTTGCTATTTCTTCTACTGAGATATTTCTATTACCTTGCTTACCAAAGATCACGACCTCATCTCCAAGTTTAACGTTTTTAATGTTTGTTACATCAACCATAAATTGGTCCATACAGATATTGCCTACAATATTAGCATATTCTCCATTAATTAGCACATATCCTTTGTTTGCTAATTTTCTGGAATATCCATCTGCATATCCAATTGGTATAGTTGCAATGTTCATTGGTTTTTCAACTTTATAATTTTTTCCGTAACCTATAAAACTTCCCTTATGTAATTCTTTTATATGTACTACTTGTGTTTTTAAGCACATAGCTGGTTTAAGATTTATTAAGCCATTATTTAAATGTTCTGAGGGATAATGTCCATACAAAATTAAACCAGGTCTGATAATGTCAAGATGTGTATACCTGTGGGCTATTATTGCTGCACTGTTGGAAGCATGAAGTAGAGGGATTTCTAATCCAAAATTTTTCAGTTCATTAAGAAATCCTTTAAATATACTCCACTGTTCTTTAACATAAGTTGTATCTTCTTCGTCAGCAGTTGAAAAATGAGTAAACATTCCTTCTAAATTCAAATATGGCAACTGAGATATTTTTTTTATCTCTTCTATACTGTGACTATTTGGCAGAAAACCAATACGTCCCATCCCTGTATCAATTTTGACATGAATATTAACTTTTTTATTAAATTTTTGAGCTTGTGCATTGATATAGTTTGCTATATCATAAGAAAATACTGTTTGTGTTAAATTATTAATTACTAGTCTTTCAATTTCGTCTTTTGGAGTATACCCTAAAACTAATATTGGTAAATTTATTCCTGCTTGTCTAAGTTCTTCAGCTTCTTTTGAAATTGCAACAGCTAGTCTATTAACACCCTCTTCTTGAAGTATTTTGGCTACCTCAATTGCCCCGTGACCATATCCATCTGCTTTTACAATTCCTATAATTTCCACTTTATTAGAAATAATATTTCTTATTTGTCTATAATTGTGTCGGATAGCTTGTGTATCAATTTCTGCAATTACTCTCATATCAGCCACTCTTTCTTCTAAATGTAGAACTTACTAATTAATATACTCATTTTGAAATCAAATTATGATTAGTCCTTCATATTTACTCAATAATTACAAATGAAATAGCATAATCTTTGCAATGAGAAATGCTTATATTTATATTAGTTATATTTTGTTTTTGTGCCAACAGCTTGGCATTTCCATATAAATTTACATAGGGCTTTCCTAATTTATCTCTTAAAACTTCTATATCTTGAAAGCTAAACTCTCTAAATCCTGTGCCAAAAGCCTTGCTTAGAGCCTCTTTTGTGGCAAAATTTCCACTCAAACTTTGCATTTTTGGATTTTGTTCTATTTCTTGTTGTGTAAATACTTTTTTTAGAAAATGAGGACTACGCTTAATTGCTTGCGTAATCCGTGAAATTTCAATAATATCTGTACCTATTCCTTTAATCATCTTTTGTTCCTTCTTCTTCTTTTTCTTTTTCTTCTTTATCGTCTTTTTCTTTATTCTCTTCAATTTCGTCAATAATATTGTCAAGTTTATTTACATACTGATGACCTATAAGATTATGAAAATAATTATATAATATTGAGTATTCTATTCCTATAGATTTTTTTTGGGCTGTTTTTTCTAACATCGCAGATCTTAATTCGTCTATTTCCTTCTCTAGAGTTTCTCTTATATATTTTTGATTACTCATCAAACCATAACTTTTGTTCACTATATATTTTACTAGGTCAAGATTAGCTTTTTCTAATTTATCATCTAAACCAATTACTTCTTGTTCTAAAGATATCAAATGTTCACTTGCCTTAACAAGAGCGTCACTCGCTTGATCCAAATCTTTTATTAACTCAGGATTTGAATGTATTTGCTCACTTATACGCAATATTTTATCTAAAAGAACTTGTTTGATTTTTCCGTACTCAATAAGATCTGTATTTACTTGACCTTGTTTTTTCAATGCAGTATGTACTATTTTTTCCAATTTATCAATTTCTTTATCAGCAATAATTTGTTTTACAACATACCAATTATTATCCAATATTATAATTGGCATGCTTTCATGTTCTACTACTGCATTAATTTTGTCTAATTCATCTTGATCAACTGTAAAAGCGATTTTTTCGGGTGTGTTTTTCTTTTTAAAAAATATTTTAAACATAAATGTCCCCCCAATCATTATAGTCTACCTATCAAATTATAAACAGCTTCTGAAACTATGATTATATTATAACATCTTTTTATTTAAACTACATTAAAAATTCATCTAATTTTAAGAATTAGATGAATTTTTATTATGAATTTGGTAGGCCAATGTCATAAGTGATTGAGACAAATTGACATTTTCTATTTGAACATTAGGGATAAATAAATCTGTTGGTGAAAAATTCCATAATCCTTTAATTCCCCAGTTTGTTAAAAGTGTTGCAATTTCTAATGTTCCATTTTTAGGAATTGTTAATATAGCAATATCTACTTCATTTTGTTTTATAAATTGTTCCAGCTTATCCACATCTAAGACTTCTAAACCGCCAATTTGCAAGCCTATAATCTTGGGATTTTTGTCAAATATCCCAATTAAATTAAATCCTCTTTTTCTAAATGCTGGATAATTTGCAAGAGCTTGCCCCAAATTTCCAGCTCCAATAAGAATCATATTATTTATCTTGTTGAGTCCTAGTATTTTGCCAATTTCTAGATATAAATATTCTACATTATAACCATATCCCTGTTGGCCAAAACCTCCGAAATTGTTTAAATCTTGTCTTATTTGAGAAGCAGTAACTTTCATTAAATTACTTAATTCTTTTGAAGAAATTTTTGCAACTCCTTCGTCTAAAAGCTCTCCTAAATATCTATAATATCGAGGCAATCTTCTTATAACTGCCATTGAAATTTCACTTTTCATTTCTATCACCTTTTTTAACTTGTTTTTGCAAAAATTTTTCATTATAAGTTTTTTCATTTGTGATAACCGATTTAGGAACAACGTGACTAAATCAGTTATTTAATTATGTCCAATTATTCAAGGTTTTAGTAACATTAGATTAACCAAATTAATCTCTGTAGAACATAATAAATAATTTTGGTTAAAAATTTGATTACGACAAGTTGATAAAGAAGCACTACTGAAGCTAATGTACGGTATATCTTTATATCTTTGAGTAATTGGTAGAACATTATTTATATTATAATTTGATTTAACATAACGTTCTAAAACATTTTTTAAAGAAACTTTATTATCTACTTCTTCATGTTCTTCAAGTTCCTTTAATATAAATGGAGTTGCAATTGGTATCGCAACATAATTGCCTAGTGAAGATTTAGTATTTAATAAATCCTTAGATTTTTCTGGCGATGTTTTTGCAAAATAATTTATAGTTTCCAAAGTATCCTTTATTAATTTTCGGATGCTCTCATTAAAATTTTTACTTGCTTTATGTTTTATTAAAAGGGCTTGTAATTTTTTAAAATTACTGTTAGCACTTATATTTAAACGAGCCGTTATATCTTCTTTAATTTCAAAAATCATTAGATCCCCAATAATTTTAGGATTTTTTAAGGGTTTAAAGTCAATCAAATCTGTTATTGAATTATTCCATTTATCATAGAAATCTTTTTTTATGGTATCAATAGGCTGTTTAAATATTTCATTATTTGTTTCAATAGTAAAAATATCTAAAAATGAATATAAAGAATCCATTAAAACCTTTATCTCAACATCTCTGCTTTTATAAAATTCTCTTTTTAAAGCACTTAATAAAGAGCTAAAATTATCTACTAGTGTAACTGAAGACGCAGAAATACCTTTTCCTCCTATAGGAATTAAAGAGATACCTTTATAATTTCCATATATACGGGTTAAAATGCTAGTCTTTAATAATATTAACAAACCAAAAATATTTATTAGACTTCTAGGTGAATTTTTATCCCAAATAACTTCATGAATATAGAAATATATTGATTTATCATTATTTTTATCAATCTCTTCATTTCCTCTTCCTCTATAAATAACTTGCAATATTTCCATAATATTTTGTTCTATAGAGAAGTTAGGAACATCTACTAATATTGCTGTAGCTTTTGGAAAAGATATTCCTCTGCTTGCTGAAGAGGTCATTAAAATAATTTTAGCGTTATTTTTTTTACTATCTATTTCATTTTTTTCCTTATTTGTTATAGAGGAGTGAATCACCAAATATTCATCCTGTTTAAACTTATCAAATATTTTGTTTTGAATATATTCAAGTCTAGCTTTGTTTTGAATATAGATTATAACTTGTTTATGTTCCTTTAGTGAAGCTTCTAAATCAGCTACAATTTTTTCATCAACAATTTTAGTGTCTCCACCTTTATTATCCAAAATCAAATTATATTTAATTCGCAAACTCTTAGCAGGAAATGAATTGGTGTTTATTATAACTGAAGGCAATTTTTGAAATTTAAATACCTCTTCTTCCATATATTTTGGAGCACTGTCTTTAACTTTCTTAAAGTATATTTTATCTGGTTCTGGAACAGCAGTTTTCAAATGTTTCAAGATAACTTCTTTATTGGTAATTGAAGCATCTGCCACTATAATTTTAAAATTAACTTTTTGTTTTAACGAAGGTGAAAGTCCCTCATAAATATTTTTGATTACAATATTTATTATTTCTTTTAAAAATTCTACTCCTGCTGCGTCTCCTGTTATTTCATCAATCATAATAATAACATCTTTAAAGTTTCTAACAAAATTCTCCGCTTTGTTCATAATTATTGTGTTATTTATTTCATTGTAAATACTACGAAACATTTTGATTAAATGTTTTGCTGTCGTTTTATCTTCACCAACTTGTTTTAAAGACTGTATGGAGGCAGTCGCTATTATCTTATTACTTACATTATTTTTTATTGTAGAATGAATGTCTTCACATAAAAGATGTAATACTCCTTTTGTTGGTGTATCTTTAACTTTGTGCACAGTATCTGTCAATTGCTCTATGTTGATGCTATTGCTTACATCAGTTCCACTACGTGTCAAATATACGGCTTGATTATCGTATAAATTACCGTACTCATTGCAAAATTTATGTTTTATATCTTGATTAACTTGTAGTCTTGGACTTAAATACAAAAAAATGTATCCGCTTTGTTTATTTTTTAAATATTCCACTATTGCTGTTGTTTTACCAATTCCTGCATTACCAGTTAAAAATAATATAAATATTGACTTATTTTTTAAATTATTGGTTATTCGTTGTGCATGTTCATTTCTAAAAGAATTAGAATTGTATAACCCAGCAGTATTTTGGTAGGTGTCATGAACTTCTTCAAAGGTAATTTCATCAACACCTGTAGATAAATTTTCAAATTGCTCAAATATTTGGCTGTCTATATCAAAGAATTTTTTCAAGTTTCGTCTCATAATTTTATAAGTCAATTCTTGCTTATATTCATAGCTACTGTCAATATTCCTTAAATCCATACAATTATAGAGGTTACGATATTGTTTTAAAATATCATGTTGTTCGTGATTTAAGTTAGTTGTACAAATTTCTTTATCAGTATAACCTGCTACACATATTGAAGCGAAATCTTTGATATTAATTTTTGATTTATTTTCTAAAAATTCTATAAAGCTATCTGCATAACTTCCAGCTTGTATCATTTTAGATAAGGGCTTATCTTTATTTCCTTCACCTAACAAATAGTTATTTATAGGACTTTGAATATTTATATCTAATTCATTATTAACACTATCTACAGATAAATTGCTAAAAGTACTTTTCTTTCTTAAATTATTAGTTCTTTGCTCTAATATATTTTTAAGGTTTTCAATATTATAAAAATTGGTAATATGACCAACACTAGTATAATTATCAATAACACATAAATGATACTTATTTCTTACCGAAATTAAAATTATACTATCAGCATGTACAAATTCCCCTTTTTTAGAATACTTATCTAGTTCTTCTTTTTCTATATCAACATTTAGCTGCAGTTTCAATTCATTCTTTATATATTCTCTATGTTCTGTCTTTAATTTATTTTCTTCAAAAACTTTTAAGAAATTGGCTTGAAAATATTCTACTTTGTAGGCTCTACCATTTGTTTTAGCTTCTACCCATTCGTTAAAAAAGTTTGAGCCACTTAAAAGCCCTTTGAATAAGAAGTAATCTACATTTTTATATCCTGTTTCAAAATCCTCCATTTCTTTTTTACATTTATTATACAAATATTTTTTCTGATAACTCTCATGGCTCAAATATGTTTTAGCTCTATTTAATAAGTCACCTTGCATATAACTTAAAATACCCATATTAAAACCTAATTCAAATACAAATCCTAAAAAAACCATACTAACTCCTCACATCTATTATTTTTTGCATATTTATCAAATATGCTAACATATTAAATTTAATTTTGTTACAATCAACTATACATTCTACTATGCTTTTTGTACCCACTCCATCATCACCGATTAAACGTTCATATGGATTAACTTTTATTGTTCTATTTCTAGTGGCTTCATACCTAATGTAATGTAGCATCATAAGAATTTCTGTAATTAATTTTTTTGTATTGGAAGGTTTAATTACTCCATCAAGTATAGTTTGATTTAATTTACTGTCTTTATAAATATTTTGCAATGTAGAATAAATTATTACAGACTTATAACTAGTGTCTTTAATATTTATAGCTTTGCCAGAATACAAATTTAAAACACTTCTAATTGTCCAATTATTATTAATAAGATTTTCATCTAAATGTTGTGTATCATCAATATAAAAAGCTTCTAATAAGTTTTTTGGATATAAATCAATAGCTGAATAAGTTTCAAAATACAATGGATATAAATTTAAATCTTTTTTATCTTTCACAGTATTTTCAAAAATTTCTTCATTCATAAAATATAAGTTCTGCTTTTTTTTGGTTATGTCTAAATTGCTTGAATACGGTGATTTGGCAATATATACAATGTTTTTGTAATCTTTTTTATATAATTCCTGGATAATATCGTTAATAACTGTTGGTTTATCAAAAATTTCTTTATTAGAATAATAATCTGCAAAAGTTTTCCAGCTATCACATATTATTTTTCCATTAGGTAATTTATCAAATAAAATTACTTCTCCTAATATTAGTTTAATATCTTGTGTAGTATGTTTGGATCCATCAGTTACTCTACTTGTCACTACAATTATAGCACTTTTCTCTAGTTCTAAATTTTTAAGCTCAAATTCTCTATTTACTCTATTGTACAATGAAGAAAGAGCATTACTTTTAATAAACGGCTTATTATTATCATAGGTAAAACCTTGTGACATAGATCTATAATCTACAGAAAATACATGTTCTAGAGTTTTACTAATACTACGAACTAATTCACAAACTTTAGGAGCAGTATTTTGTTGGTTAGATGAATGTAATCTTAAAAAAGGCACATATATATCTTTGTTATTTTTTATATCCAATTGTTTCAAAATTTTTTTAATAACCAAATAAACCAATGTTAAATATAACACAAGTTTTATAATAAAACTGTCTTCTGTTAAAGTATTTTCTGAAAAACCATACGAAATTCTTAGATAATAACAATCTTTAAATTGTTCTAAAACAGGTATTGATTTGGACGTTTTAGGATATAAAACTATAGGCAAAATTAATTTGTCTGATAAATCATATTTAATAGTTGTATATTCTTGATTTTGAACTTTAGAAAGGACTTTAGTTTCAATAGTAATCTTAAACGGAATATTAATCAAACTGTTTTCTAAATCATTATCACTATCCAAAATGGATATATATTTTAAATAATGTGTTCCATACTGTTCTTTTATCAATTCTTGAAATATGCTTCCCTTATTTAGAATGTGTTCATACTCTCTATTAGGTGTTAAAATACCTCTATATAATATAAGATTTTTTATATACTCTGTGCTACTCAAAGTTTTTGATTTTAATTCATTATTTAATACTTTTTTTATTGCTTCTACTACTTTAATTTTCTCAGGTGCCAAATATACTTTAACAAATTTATTAAGTGTTTCATCAAGACCTTTCTTATCCAGCATATCTTTTATTTTAGGCCAGTTTTCAGTCGGATCAAAGCTGTCATCATTTAAATTTGTAAACATAAAACTATACAAAAAAAATTTTCTTATTTTACTTTTTAATTTAATACTTTCTTTACAGTCACTTTTTAAAGTTTCAAGATGATATACATACGAAGAAGCATTTGGTATTAAAGTGTTATTTTGCACCATTCCATTCAGCTTTAACCTTAAAGATAATTTGAAAATTTTTTGATTTTCATCTTTTTCCTCAAGAAAAACCCCTTCTGTTTTTCCTATAAATGGCAATGAATCAAAAGCCGTTCCATCTGATAAAATTTCACATAAATTAATAACTTCATCATTAGCTGTAATTTCACTATTACCTTCTTGAAGCATCTTAAGCAAGTAATCCTCTAATAGTTTAAATCTTTTTACATAATTATAAGCATATTTATAATTATGTTCAGATTTGTGTTTTACACCAGAAATTATGTGCTCTAAATATAAATACCCAATTGTTCTTTTGACTTTGCCTAGAGTTTCGGTATCCAAAAAATTTAATATTTGACTGACTTTAAAATTACCTTTATTTACTTCCTCACTAATTTCTTCAATATCTTCTTCTAAATCTTTTTCTAAATTTTTAAGTATATTTGATTTAAATTGTTCTTCTAAATCTTTTAGATTAGTTTCAATAGTTACACAATCGGATCGTAAAAGTTCAATGTTGTCATTCTTATCAAAAGTAATTTTAGATTTATTAAAATTTTCACTTGGAAAAGTATAATTTGTTCCAAAGTTATATTGTGAAAATTTATTATTATTTAGTCTATTTAATTTAGCAATATTTGAAACATTTATATCAGGTACAGTTAAAATTTTTTCCGCATTTTTTATACATACTATAAATTTATCATGGTTTGCATGATTTAAGCTCATAAATTCAGCTTTGCATTTATTACTTATACCTAATGCACTCAATATATTTTGAGAGCTCATCAACTTTTTCATTGTTTGATTAATTATCCAACTAAAGTTTTTAAATTCTAAGTAATTATTATTTTGCTCTATTTCAATAAAATTTAAATTTTCATTGAGGATATTTAATACTTTATTATAATCGATGGCATCTAACTCATTCATATTATCATCTAAAATATTTGCCATAATGTCACCTCTTTGTATGAGTATAATCCTTTTATAGTAAATTTATACATTTTTCATTATGTTAAATTTATAACGTCTTTAAGAGATTTACATATTATGAAAAAAAAGGTAATTGCAAGGAAGCGAGTGAAATGGAAAAAATAATAAACCTAATGAAATAGAGCAAGTAAATCAAAATCAGCATATGGCAGTATCTACTCAAATGTCTTTCTTAGACGTTTGTAAAAATAAATTGAACATTATGATTAAAAATGTAGTATTAATTGTTATAATCGTTTGGACTTACTTTGAGCAACGTTTTCAAAAAGAAGATTAGTAGTACTTCATAAATACTTGATAATATGATATATTTATAATGTTAAATCATAAATTAAGGATACTATATGATAAGATCAATTTTAAGTAATAAAAAACAATATCTAGACTTACTTTTACTAGGCGATGAACAAGAAAGTATGATAGATAAATATTTGGACCGTGGAGAATTGTTTGGTATATTTTCTTGTGATGGAGAAATAAAAGCAATTTGTGTTGTAACTGATGAGGGAAATAATATTATAGAGCTAAAAAATATTGCAGTTGTACCACAATATCAAAGACAGGGTCTTGGCAAAATGTTAATAGACTTTTTGATTAAGCAGTACTCCTCAAAATTTTTAATTATGCGAGTTGGGACTGGAGATAGTCCAATTACTATTTCTTTTTATAGGCAATGTGGCTTTAAAGAAGTATTTAGAGTTAAAAATTTCTTTATAGATAACTATGATGAACCCATATTTGAGGCTGGCCAACAACTAATTGACATGGTATATTTAGAACTTATATTCTAAACTCCTACAACTAAAGAAATGGGTTATTAAGTGCTAGGTTATCAAAAATAATAAAAAGATTAAAATCTGTTAAAATTTTTATTAAATATTGTATATTAGTCACTATTTATTTCTAAATAGCTACTCTAATTGGGTGTAACCCTACACCGCATATCCCATCTGCATAAGCATTAGGGAATACTTTTTAAGTTGATTTTTATACTTATTTTTATAGCCTTTAGTCGTTCGACTTCTATAGTTACTAATAAAAATTAAAATTACCAACCACATTGAATATTTTACTCTAAAATGTTTGCTTGTAGAAACCACTAATATTCAGCTGCTTATATAATTATTGCCCTAAAACAAATTATATAAACATTATTCGTGATAAGGAGAACTGGCCACAGGTCTGTTCTTCTTATTTGTAAAAAATATCAAATATATTATATATGTATT
>LJDB01000008.1 GCA_001983455.1 Candidatus Epulonipiscium fishelsonii | reverse complement strand
AGTAAATATGATAGAAAATAAAAAAGATATGAAGTTCCAAAATATCGCTACTTTAAAAGCAGTTGAAAGTGTAATAAATGAAGTGAATAAAGCAATTGAGGATGAAGAGCTAACTATTAAAACTTCAAAGATGTCTAAAACATTGGCAGGTATAATAGGTGCAAGTTTGGGTGGAGGTGTAGGTGGAAGCATAGGATTTAGTGCATTATATTTTGGTGGTTCTGTTGTTGGATTAAGTGCAGCAGGAATAACAAGTGGATTAGCTGCAACAGGAAGTATAATTGGAGGGGGTATGCTTGCGGGAATAGGCCTTATTGCACTACCAGCTATAGCGTTAGCCTCAGTTGGTACAGGTGTTGCATTGATTAATTCTGATAAAAAAAATTTACTAGAATTAAAAAAGTGTTACTATCAAGAAGCATTAATAAAACGAGATGTTATTAGTCAATTTTTAAAAATGGATATTACTGATGAAAGAAGAGAATATTTAAATGCATTAGACATATTGCTAAAAGTTGCTATAAAAGATCTGGAACATAATCTTGGCAAGAAAGATGAAGATATATGAAAAACATAATAGGACAAACTTTAGTAAAGAATTACTTTAAAAAGGTAATTCTTTATAACAAATTAGCTCATAGTTACATTTTTGAGGGTCAAGTAGGAACTGGTAGAAAGTTAGTATCTAAAGAAATTGCTAAAACATTACTTTGTTTTGACAAAAAAAAAGCTCCATGTGGAGAATGTAGGTCTTGCCATCAAATAAATGCTAGTTCACACCCTGATTTTATTGTAATTAATAAAGACACAAAAGTAATAAAAGTAGACACAATAAGAGATAAGATAATAAATGAAGTTAATACTAAGCCATATCAAAGCAGTCATAAATTTATTGTTGTAAATGATGCTCATACTTTAAACTCTCAAAGTCAAAATACCTTATTAAAAACTCTTGAAGACCCTCCCAGTTATATTATAATTATTTTAATTGTGGATAATATAGATAAACTCATATCCACTATAAAATCACGGTGTATCCATATAAGATTTAATAATCTTTCAGACAATGAAATCTTTGAATATATGCAACTAAAAAATTTAAAGACGGAACATTTAAACACATATATACGTTTTTGCAATGGGAGCATAGGAACACTAGAGAATATTTTGGAGGATGAAACATTTTTGGAACAAAGAAAAGAAAGTATAAATTATCTGAAAATCTTGCAAAATTGTGATATAATAGGAATGTATTCGTTGATTGATGATATATTAAAACATAAAGATAATATTTGTGATACACTCGATTTTTGGATTTTATGGTATAGAGATTTAGCAATGATGAAAAGTATTAAAAATCCAAAATTATATTTTCTAGACGAAGAAATGTATTTAAAAAATATATCAAATCAACATACACATAATAAAATCAGTAGAGATTTAAATATGATACAAAAAGCTAAAATAGATATAGAAAAAAATTTAAATCCTTTGTTTGTGATGGAAAATTTATTTATTGAGCTTAAAAGAGGTATAAGATGATAGGTGTAAGATTTAGGACAGCAGGAAAAATATGTTATTTTGATAATAAAGAGAAAAAATTTGAAGTTGGGCAAAATATTATTGTAGAAACTTCTAAAGGAATAGAGTGCGGAGAAGTAATTTTAACAGAAATTGATAAAAATGTGGAAGTTACATCAGGAAGCAGAGTTATAAGAGTAGTAAACGAAGAAGATAAAAGAACTTTACAAGCTAATAAGATAAAAGAAAAAGAAGCTTTTTTTATATGTAAGGATAAAATTTTGAAACATAAGTTGAATATGAAACTAATTGAAGCTGAATATCTTTTTGATGGTAATAAACTGTTATTTTATTTTACTTCGGATGATAGAATAGATTTTAGAGAATTAGTAAAAGAATTGGCTGCAATATTTAGAACACGTATAGAACTTAGACAGATTGGTGTAAGAGATGAAACCAAAATGTGTGGAGGTATTGGAATTTGCGGACGAAAATTGTGTTGTTCAACATTTTTGGAAGGATTTCATCCAGTATCTATTAAAATGGCTAAAGATCAAAGTCTATCTTTAAACCCTGTAAAAATATCAGGAATTTGTGGTAGATTAATGTGTTGTTTAAAATATGAAGAAGACTGTTATGTTGAAATTAGAGAAAGACTACCAGATGTGGGGGATATTGTTTTAACTCCAGATGGAAAAGGTGAAGTTTTAGCAGTAAATGTTTTAAGAGAGCAGGTTAAAGTGGCTGTAAAAATAAAAGCTAAAGATGAAAAAGAAGCAATTCTTTATAATAGTAGCCAAATCAAAATTAAAAAGAAATGTAATAAACATTGTGGTGGAGGATATGATGATATTATTTAAATCTAATGAAAGATTGGATGATATTCAATGTAATGGATATCATCTAATTCAAAACCCTAATGTATTCTGTTTTGGCATAGATGCTGTTTTATTGGCTCATTATGCAAAAGTAATAAAGCCAAATCAAAAAATACTTGATATTGGTACAGGCACTGGGATTATTCCTATTTTGATGCATGGCATTAATAAACGAGGAAAATATACTGCTGTAGAAGTTCAAGAAAGTATGGCTGAAATGGCAAATAGGTCTGTTATTTTAAATAATTTACAAAATGATATTCAAGTAAAATGTATGAATATTATGGATTATAGGCAACACTTTATTCAAGAGCAATTTGATACCATAACTTGTAATCCTCCATATATGAAAAATAATAATGGATTGCAAAATATTAATCATTCCAAGACTATAGCACGACACGAAATAGCGTGTACTTTGGAAGATATCATAGATGCAAGCAGTCATCTTTTGAAAGAAAGAGGCAAATTGGTTATGATTCATAGAACCCATAGACTAGTAGATCTATTAGAGCTAATGCGTAAACATAGGATTGAGCCAAAACGAATGAGGCTGGTTTATCCTAAAATATCAAAACCTCCAACAATGGTGCTGATTGAGGGAACAAAGTATGGTAATCCAGAACTAAAAGTAGATGCTCCACTTATAGAATAAGGGCGTAAAACCCACTCATTTAGGGATGGGATATATGCCCTCTCATTCAGTAAGCGTATTGGGAAACTAGTGCGTAGCCATAGTTAAATTAACTATGCAATATACTACTTGAATTGCTTGAAATCCCTAAAGCCAATTAAACTACAACGTAAGTATGAAATAAGGCTAAGCGTGAATGTTGCGAAAGCAGAAAAAATTGATTGGATAATATAAGGTTAAATCCTAAGTATTAATATAATGGGTAACTAGCAGCTAATACTCGAACAGAGTAAAGTTCAACGACTATTCCTCTTGAGGGAAGTACACTATAAGCGATGGATAGTGGAAGTGGGTAGCCCCTAACAGATAAAGCTGAGGGAGAAGATATAGTCTGTGCTTTATAGAAATATAAAGAAGTTCATAAGAGAACTGGTTAGAAAGTAGCGTTTCTAATTGAACGACAACCTCCAATCACAATTAAAGGGAGTGGGGTTTTAAAAGATATTTAACTTAATATTTTTTCTTAATAAAAAAGTTTAAATATATTAAAATATGTAAATAATTTAAATGCAGAGGTATTAAGAAAAAGTAGAGTTGTGGACATAAGAGTCCTATACAGTAGGGGCGACCTGAACACGTCTATAAGAATAAGGATATAATATATCAAACTTCTTAATACAGTTAAAAGACTTTAAGAACCCCACTCCTTTAGAGGTGGGAGGTTCAGAGTGTATAATGAAGATAATACTTATACCGATGAAATATATACTATATATGGTAAAGAAAAATAATCTTTATATTTATAAAGGAAAATATAGGGGCGAACAATGTTCGTCCCTATAAATTTATTATATTAAGGAAGAGACACTATGTTAATTTTATGTGCAACACCTATTGGAAACCTTGAAGACATAACTTATAGAGCAATTAGAACTCTGAAAGAAGCTGATTATATTGCAGCTGAAGATACTCGTCATACAAGAAAACTACTTAATCATTTTGAAATAGATACGCCTATGATAAGCTATCATGAACATAATAAAATAGACAAAGGAAAGCTTATATTGCAATATTTAAAACAAGATAAGACTATTGCTTTAGTTACAGATGCAGGGACACCAGGAATTTCTGACCCTGGAGAAGATATTGTAAAATTAGCATTAGAAGAAAATATTGTTGTTACAGCAGCCCCAGGAGCCGCAGCTTGCATAGTTGCTTTAATTATTTCAGGTCAAAGCACTAGGCGATTTATTTTTGAAGGATTTTTACCACAAGAAAAAAAGGAACAGAATGAAGTTTTGGAGGCTCTTAAAGATGAAACTAGGACTATAATTTTTTATGAAGCTCCTCATAGGCTAACTAAAACTCTATCAATTCTATATGAAAAATTGGGAGATAGGTCTGTTACAATATTAAAAGAGCTCACTAAGAAATATGAAACGACCTTAAAGTTTACTTTAAGTGAGGCTAAAACTTACTTTAACCTAAACACTCCAAAGGGCGAATTTGTCTTGGTTTTAGCAGGTAAAAGTAAAGCTTTAATACAAGAAGAGAATATAAAACAATGGGAAAATATGCCTTTAGAAGAGCACTTGAATATTTATCTATCACAAAATATTGAAAAGAAGGAAGCTTTAAAACTTGTGGCAAAAGATAGAGGGGTAAGTAAGCGTGAAATTTATAATAAACTTATTTCTCTAGGTAATATATAAGATAAATAGTACAAGAAGTCAATATATGATTAATATTATATCTTTTTAAAATTGACTTTCTGACTATATTTTTAATTATTAAAAGATTTTTTGTAAATATTATAGCTATTTTGTTACATTGATGTAATTAAACTGTCAAACAAAATACACTAGAATGTATTTGAAAAAATAAAATTTTGTGGTATAATGTACTTATCGAACAAAAATTATCTTTTTAGGAGGAATGAAATTGATAAGTACAGAAAGTAAATCTGTAGAAGTAAAAAAGATAATGGATTATTTACATAGTATTAGTGGAAAGAAAACAATTTTAGGCATACATAATAGAGAACCAAATGCAATTCCAGACTTACAAACAAATAAAATAAGTGAATTAACTAGTAAAAAGCCCGCTTTGTATAGTGCTGACTTTTTGTTTTTAGATGAAGATGTAGATAACAGATGGAAAATTGTTAAAGAATGTAAAAAGAAATGGATAGAAGGAATGATACCTCAGCTTATGTTGC
This sequence comes from Candidatus Epulonipiscium fishelsonii, assembly GCA_001983455.1. Lineage (GTDB taxonomy): Bacteria > Bacillota > Clostridia > Lachnospirales > Cellulosilyticaceae > Epulopiscium_A. The sequence continues at coordinate 34,816 of LJDB01000008.1, read as the reverse complement.
ACGTTGTGGCACCAACACTTGAGGACCGAGGAGTTTGGGATGGTGGTGTACAAACTAAGTTAACAGATGCACAATGGGAAGATCTTATAACAGATGGAGGAAAGTTAAATAAGATCTGGAAACTAAGACTAGATACATATGCTGTATATCTTAAATATCTTCAAGAAGAAAATGTACCTGTATTATTTAGACCATTTCATGAAATGAACCAAGCTGCATTTTGGTGGGCTGGCAGAAAAGGACTAAAAGGAACATCTGCTTTATATAAAATAACACGAGATTATCTTGAAGACATACATAAACTTAACAATTTAATATTTGTTTGGAACATACAAGATCTAGATTACGAATGGGAAGAATATCATCCAGGAAATTCTTACTATGATATATTTTCATTGGATGTTTATAATGAGGATGGCTTTACAAAATTTAAATATGATAAAATGCTTGATATTGCAGGAGACAAACTTATTGCAATTGGCGAATGTGCTGTTTTACCAACTGTACAAGAGCTTATTGAACAACCAAGATGGGTGTTTGTAATGAGTTGGGCTGAGCTTACTTTTGAGTACAATAGCAACCAGAAAATAATTGACTTATATAATAGTGAGATAGCAGTTACATTATAATCTTATTTCAAATAATATTAATTTACTTATAATATAAAATAAATAATGAAATGGAGATAAATTTATGAAACTAAGAAAAAAATTAATAGCAATGATAGCTTCACAAGCTATAATGATGTCAAATTTAGTAGCTCCAAATTATGCTTTAGCAACAACTCAAAAAACAGAGGGTACTGTTAAAAAAGACGAAACTCAATCTAAATTAGCAGAAACTACAGTACAAACAACTTCTGCTTCAATAACTTATCTAGGTGGAGGAAATACTGAAGACTATATTAAAGAAGCTCCAATTACAACAATGAACTTTATCACTGTGGATGGCACAAGACTTATGGATGGAGACAAAGAATTTAGATTTGCGTCATTAAACTATCCTGAAGCATTGGACAAAGATAGCTCTTGGCAACAAGAAAATATAATGGAAACAATGCAAGCTATGGGAACAAAAGTGACACGTACATACACAATTCCAACATATAACGGAACAAATAAAGAAACAGCATATGTTGTAGGAGTTAACAAAGAAGATAAAACTGGTGGCGAATATGGAACAGTACAATTTAATGAAGATGTACTAGTAAACTTAGACCAATTACTTGCACATGCAAATGAGTATGGAATTAGATTAATTATTCCACTTGTAGACCATTGGAGTTGGGTTGGAGGAATGGAAGGATATCTAAGTTTAGCTACTGGCGAAAATTATGCTCAAAAACCATTTGATGATAGGTCTTGGGAGTTTTATTCTAACCCACAAGCAATTGACTACTTTATGCAAATGATTGATAGTCTTTTAAATAGAACAAACACTATTACTGGTGTTCAATATAAAAATGATCCAGCTATTTTATGTTGGGAAACAGGAAATGAACTTGGAGCATACAATCAAGACCAATATGATGAGCAATTATTTAATCTAACAAACCAAATTATTGAAAGAATTCATTCAAATGATGCAAAACAACTTGTTATGGATGGGCGTATGTCTTTGACAGAACGTTCTGTATCAGAAGAAAATCAAGCAGACATATTGGGAGCTCATTATTACACTGGTAACTATACTGAAAAAACTAAACAAGATGCTGAGTTGGCTAACACTGCAAATAAACCTTTTATTCTAGGAGAATTTGGTGGTATAACTAATGCTACTCAAGCAGAACCAGTATTTGAAGCAGGATATAACCATGGTGCTGATGGAGTGATGATGTGGAGTATAAGAGCTCATAAAGACGGATGGGGATTTGATTGGCATGATGAAACTCCTGGAAACTGGGCAGCATATCATTGGCCAGGATTTAACGCTAGTGAATATTATGATGAAGACGATACATTAAGAGTAGTATACAAATATGCACAAATTATGAATGGTGGTACTGGAAATGAAGCTATTCCTGCTCCAAGTCAAATAACTGAACCAGTATTATTTGATATTGAAACAGTTGGAGACATTAAATGGCGTGGAGTTGTTGGTGGAGCATGGTACGAAATTGAAAGAACTGAAGATGTTAATCCAACAGAAGAAAGTGAATGGATTGCAGTTGCAACTAAACAAGATAACGTGCATGATGCTGGAAGATCTGATGATTTTGGATTTGGATGGACTAAAGGTTTCCATGACTTAAGTGCAATTGATGGAAAATCTTATACTTATAGATTAAGAGCTGCAAATGAATCTGGAGTGGGACTATGGTCAAATTATGTTACTGTAAAAAATGCAAACCACTTCGTTAAAGATAACCTAGACCTTATTGGTGCAACTAAAAATGATCAAAACTCAAGTGAAATTAGAAATGTATATAGTTATGACCACTCAAGCTCTGTTGTTGTTGAAGGTGGTTCAATTGTAAATAAAGCACAAGACTTTGGATATATTACATATCATACAGGAATACCAATCAAAGAAATCGCAATTAATCACAATGCTGGTTCAAAAGAAAATGCTCTACTTTATGTATCAAAAGATGGCGTTAAATTCCAAGAAGTAACAAATACCAATTTCCAAGATGGCACATTAAGTGCAAATTTAAATGGAGATTATTTATATGCTAGAGTAATTGTGACTGGTGAAAGAAAATGTCAAATTGATTCCATTGATGTTACATATACAAATGACGGTACAGTGGAAATAGCAAAAAATAACTTATCAAAAGATAGCCAATTTGTACAAGATAATAAATTTAAAGATGGATATGCAGTTAAAGATAATGCATTAGTATACAAAACAAAACATGGATATAGTGGGCTTGGTCTAAACTTTGGCAAAGAAGATGGAGAAATTATCTATCAAACATATAAAGACATATCTTCTTTTAGAATTAAAGCTTCTGCAAAAGACGTTAAAGATATAAGAATTTCTTACTCAAGTGAAGGTTTGGTATATAACAGAGTTACACCAGAGATAAAAGAAGGAAATAACGGCTGGAGCGAGCTAGTATTTGAAAATATGAACATGAATAAAGACGCAAAATACATAAAAGTAGAAATTTTAGATCCAAGTGTTATTTTAAGTAGTGTAGAATATGCATCAGGCGAAAAACGTATTCCATATGAACACAATCCAATAAGCATACTAGAAAACGGAGAAATTTACTTTGGACAAAATGAAAATCTTCAAAAACTTTATATAAATGAAGATGAAAATGGAAATAAACTTCCAACTAAAACTTTAAATAATATGGATTTATCTATGTTTGATACAATGAGTGCTTGGATAAGAGGGGATGCTTCAAATAATATATTGTGTTTTGAATTAGAAGATAACAATGGTAAAGTTTGGAGAGCAGAAAAACTTCTTGATGATAGTTCTTCAATTGAAAACTTTAAACTTAATAAAGACGCAATTGACCTAACAAATGTTGCAAAAATGCGTATTAGAGTAAAATACACTAACCTTGATGTTAAAAAAGGAGAAATTTACTTAGATAACTTAACTTTCAAAAACTCAGCAGAACTTGATGGCTTTGAAAACTATAGTGGTTCAGATGCAATTTTAAATGAAACTTATACTAGAAATGGAAACGGTGGAAAATTTGAAACTTCTTTAAGCCCAAAAAATGCTGTACAAGGAGAATTTGCTTTAAAAATTGATTATGATGTTGAAGGTGCAGGCTATGCAGGAGCAACTAAACAACTAGGCAAAGTTAATTTAAAAGAATATGACGGTATATGTTTATCATACATTCCTGATGGAAGTGGAAATACTTTGACTTTACAAGTGAAATCTCCAAACGGATATACTTATGAAACTAGTACTAAAATGGATTCTACTGGTCTAACAGAAATATTTATTCCTTTTAAAGATCTAAAAGCTCCAGATTGGGCAGATAACAAAGGTACTTTTTTCAACAAAGAGGATAGTATATCAGAGTTTTCACTATATGCTGGCCAAAATGGTGACATTACAAGCGGAACAATTTATGTTGATGATATAAAAGGATTTAACTTTATTGACAATTTAAAAACTGCTAATGTGTTACTTTCAAACAAATTAAATAGTGAACAATTAGTAGTGGACAATAATGGAGAAAAAGCTACTGATGCTACTCCTGAAATTAAAGATGGCGAAGAAAAAGTTACTAACACTATTCCTGAAATTAAAGTTACTGAAGAAAAAGAATCTGGATCTTTAGAAATTACTGAATTTCCTTATACTTTTAGCGGTATTGCAAGTTTTGTAAATTATGTAACATTAGAAATTGGTGATGCACAAGTAAATGTCCCAGTTGATGAGGAAGGACAATGGGAATATACACTAGATGAAAACTCAGAAATCTATAACGGTGAGGCTTTAAGTGTTAAAGCTTTAATTAAAGCATATAATGGAGAAGTAATTAAAGAAAACGGAAATGGTGTTATTACAATAAATGTAGACGGAAATGAAGAGCCTGAAGAAATTGAACCAATATCAATGGTTCTTCCAGAGGTTGCAGTGGTTGAAGGCGAATCAATTATTTTAAATGGAGACTTTAGTCAAATTAACAAAGAAGGTTCTCCAATGAGCTGGAACAGTACTGGTGGAATGAAACTTGAAAATGTAGACGATAAAGTTGATGCTTATGGAAAATGGGCGGACTATGCATTTAATGCAAGATTATCTCAACTTTTAGAAGTGGAAGAAGCTGGTCAATATAGATTACAATTTGATATGAAAACAAAAAATACTCTTGAAAGTGCATATGTAAATGTTATTCAAGATAAAAACAGAGTTCTTGAAGAATCTAATCTTATTACAAATGACGCTTGGCAAACATTCTCTTACAACATCAATTTGGAAGAAGGACTTACTGAAGTTGTATTTGATGGAAAACTATGGGAAATGGGAGATGCTAACTTCTGGATTGATAATGTAGAGCTTGTTCGTATTGGAGAAACTGAAAAATCAAACATTGTGAAAGGCAATGTGAGTGTAAATGCTACATTTGAAGACAAACATCCTGTAACAAATGCTCCAAAACAATGGAACATAGATGAAAATAAACGTAGTGCAAATTTTGGTTATGATAAAGAAGGATTTTTAAGTTGGAATGCTTTTGAAAGTCAAACTGATGGTATTGATGTAACTCTTTCTCAAGATATTACAATCAAAGAAACAGGAACTTACAACTTATCTGCACTATATAAATTTGCTAATATTGAACAAGGCTATCTAGTAATTGAAAAAAATGGAGAAATAATTTCAAGAGATTTACTTGGAACTAAAGTAGATAGCAAAGAAGACATTAAAGTAGCACTTGAACCAATTAAAAATAAAGAAGAAAAAAATATTGAGTCACTTGAACTAAATAAAACTCAAAAAGTAGACGATGATACAGCACTTGAACCAATTAAAGAAGAGGTTAAAGTAACACTTGAAGGTAATAAAGACGATGTTAAAGTAGAACTTGAACCAACTAAAGAAGAGGTTAAAGTAGCAGATGTAACAGATAAAATTGAAACAGGTTTAGATAAAATAATATCAAATAACATATTACTAAATAACGAACTAGGAATTGAAACAAATTCACTAGATCTTGAACTTAATGAAGGGGATCAAGTAAAAATTAGTATATATGTACAATCAGATGATGCAAATGCAATTGCTAGTGTTAAAGAAATTACTTTAGTTAGAACTGGAGATATTAAAAATGCTCTTGAATTAAATCTTGAAGAGATTGAAGCAAAAGCAGAAGAACCTCTAGATATATATCAAGTATTATTTAAACTACTAAAAATTGAAGAAGTTAGAAACATGTTTGATATAAGTATGATGAAAGAAACTATTACAATAAGTTTAGATGAAAAAGCAAAATATGAAGGTAACTATGGTATTAAAATTGGTTACGAATTTAAAGAATAATAAATATTGCAGATAATTGTTTATGATCTGCGACCTAAAAAATCAGTTTAATTAAACTGATTTTTTTTTTCGTAAAATAATAAAAGCTTAAAAATATTTTAATGTATTATGGAAGCAATCATGATATAATTTTGCCAAACACGCCGTAAAGCTCCTAGGGGATATAAGGCGATATTTTTTTATAAGGACTTGTATTAATTATAAGTATAATGTATAATACTGATATGGAAAAATTATATAAATCAAATAAAAATGTTGTATATTCATGTAAATATCATATAATTTGGTGTCCAAAATATAGGAGAAAAGTATTAGTTAATGAAGTAGAAAATAGATTAAAAGAACTAGTTCAAGAAATATGTACGGAATTAAAAGTTGATATAATAGAAATGGAAATTATGCCAGACCATATACATTTATTATTAGAAGTAGACCCACAGGTTGGAGTGCATAAAGTAATAAAGACTATAAAAGGTAAAAGCTCAAGAATACTAAGAGGAGAGTTTCCATATTTAAAAACTAAAATACCAACATTATGGACAAATAGTTATTTTATAACAACTGTAGGAGGTGCCCCATTATCAGTAGCAAAACAATATATAGAAAGCCAAAAAACATCACAACGATATTAGGGAGGGGCAAACTAAAGGTCATACTGGACTATCAGAAATGAATTTGTCCTTTAATCACTTTAGAATCCCATGACTTTAGTTTAGATGTGGGGAGTATCAACATTATTTATATGAGGAGAAAACTGATGGAAAAACAAAAACTATCACAAGTAAAAAACATAAAAATACACGGTAGAACGAGTGGCAAGTTGGATCCGTTAACATTGTTTTGGACTTCAAGTGGAGTTGAAGTAAACTTTAAAGGTAGTGAATTATGGATAGAAGTGGCAGTAAACTATACTTTGTTTGAACCTTGGATTTATGTATTGTTAAATGATGAACTTTTATCAAGACAGATGGTTACAAAAGGTACTCATGAAATTTGTGTTTTAAGAGGAATGAATAAAGATACTATAAAGAATGTTAAAATATTAAAAGATACTCAAGCTATGAATGGAGACCAAAAACATTGTTTTCAAATTCTTAGTTTTATTTCAGATGGTACTTTTGAAGAATTAGCCGAGCCAAAACTAAGATTTGAATTTATTGGTGATAGCTTAACTAGTGGTGAAGGTACTGTTGGCTCAAAAAAAGAAGAAGACTGGATAATGCCATTCATGAGTGGGTATTATTGTTATGCCACAGGAGTATCTAAGCATTTTGGTGCAGATTTTAATGTGATTTCTCAAAGTGGTTGGGGTGTTTGTTCGGGTTGGGACAATAATCCTACAACTATAATTCCTCCATATTATGAAGATGTATGTGGAATTTTAACAGGTAAAATAAATGTAGAACTAGGTGCTAAAAATAAATGGAATTTTAATCAATTTAAACCTAATGTCATAGTAATAAACTTAGGTACAAATGACGAAGCAGCGCTTTTTGGCTCGCCACCATTTGAATATAAAAAAATACTATGCAAACAAACTAGTGTTGAACACCTAATGCACGGCATAAAAGATTTCTTAGTTAAGGTTAGAAAAGACAATCCTACGGCATTTATATTGTGGGCATATAATATGTGTAATAAAGGGCTAACAGAAGATATTGAAGATGCAATTGGTGAATATAAACGAGAATATAATGACAAAAAAGCGGGTTTTATTAAACTTGAATATGCTGATGGAGAAATGATTGGTTCTTTAAATCATCCAGGAAAGCTGGCTCATGAAAGTGCTACAAAAAGAATAATAACTTACTTAATTGAAAACAATATAATCTCCTCCCTATGATAATACTTAAAGGATGGAAATTTAAAAAATGAAACTGGATATAATATGTGTGGGAAAGCTTAAAGAAAAGTATCTTGCAGAAGGAGTAGAAGAGTATTTAAAGCGATTAAGTAAATATTGTAAAATACAGATAATTGAAATTGCAGATGAGAAAACAAAAGACGGAGCCTCCACAAATGAAGAAGATATTATAAAACAAAAAGAAGGTAAAAAGATTTTAAAAGCTATTAAAGAAAATAGTTATGTTGTAACACTAGACTTAAGAGGTGAAATGTTAACATCTGAACAATTTGCCACTTTTATTCACAAAAGAGGTCTTAATAGAGAAAGCTATATAACTTTTATAATAGGAGGCTCTTTGGGCATAAGTAATGAAGTTCTGTCAAAAGCACACTATAGCCTATGTTTTTCAAAAATGACCTTTCCACATCAATTATTTAGAATGATGTTGATTGAGCAGATTTATAGAGCATATCGAATTAATTTTGGTGAGCCCTATCACAAGTAAAATCAAATGAAATATTATTTATTTAATATTCAATCACATAAATTTTAGGTAATATATGTAGTTTTACATGAATAAAATAATTTAATAAGAAAAAAAGAGAAAGATTTTTAATCTTCCTCTTTTATAGTTCATTCAATATATATTGTGCTGCTTTGATTTGTTCTTCTTGATATTCCAGCATATTTAGCCACTTAACTTCAAACATTGTATAGTTATTTCTTCTTTTAGACTGCAAAAACTTGTTACAAATACCTGAATATTTAATAGGGAATATTAAATTTGCTTTTAAAATGTTTTTTTCTTGAGGCTGAATTGGCCTGATTTCTTCATATATATTAATTAAACTTTTTAGCAATATTATATCCCACTTGTTTTTTTGCATAATTTTTGTTAAAATATTACTTAAGTCTAGTATTTGAAGGCTATATGTGCAATTATCTATGCCTAATATATAATATTCATCTCCAATTTTAGTTGCAGAATGATAGTTGTAATCATTATGTACTAAAGTTTTTCTGAGTCTTGCCTGATTAGTAACTTCTATGCTAGTTTGAAGATCTATACAAGATATCGCCATTTTTTGTAAGTCATTATATACTTTGTAATCTTTTAAAAACATAACTTCAAAAGGTGTTTTTTGAGATATATTTACGATATTCTTTTTGATCATTGCTGATTCTTTGCTTCGTTTTGTAAAGTTTTCATAAATATCTTTTATTTCTACAGTTTCACTTTTTCTATATTTCGTGTTAAAATCTGTGCCTGTTTTATGAAACTCTGCAAGTAATTTAACTACTCCCCTACTATCTTCAATTTCTTTAAAATCAATTTCTTGACCTTCTTTATAGGTTTGAAGAATGTACATCTGTCCTTTAGTCATTGAATAAGGGAGCTTTTTCTTGGTTAAATGTAATGTACTAACTTTATTAAAATTATTGTCTCTTAAATAATTAATAGCTTCATATATAAACCATATTTGTTCCTCAGGCATGTTTACTTTTCTCAATATATATTGTTCTTCAAATGTAGTTATATAATAGTTACCTCTATTATAACTATGCTTCTTTACATTCAAATCATATTGATTAATTAATTCCTGTATCAGTGTTTTCATGTTCTATCCCCCTTATTATACACTATCTATCGTCTTTTAATTTATATGAAAGATTTTATAAAAAAATATCTAATTTTCATTTTTATTTATGTTTTTCTAAAAAATAAGGGTTTGAGCTATAACGCTTATTTTTTAGAATAAAGGTACGCTAAATTCTATTTTGGAGCTGGAGGGCGAAGTCCCAATTCCAAAACCCCTATGAAACACATTCTTGAGAAAACACGAGAATATCTAAATATCATTATAAATTAAGTATATAGTTAGACATATCTTTGTCTCTAAGTCTAATATGCTCACTAATCCAATCTATTATAAATATTAAAATTGCTTTTAAAGCTACATCATCACTTTCTTCATCAAGTTCATCGAGAACACTAATGATTTTGTGTATAAACGCATCATGTTCTGTCTTATGAATGTGTAGATTTGAATAATTAGTTTGTTCCATTAATTTTTCTTCTGTAAGGAAGTGAAACTCTGTATATTTTCTTAGCTCATTTAAAATATTCATTATTTCATAATATTTATCTATATGAGTTGACTTTAATGTGGCTTCTGCTTCCTGAGCAATTATAAACAGCTGTTTGTGTTGAGTGTCTACAATATCAATTCCTACTAGATATTTATCATTCCATTTAATCATAAAAATTCCCTACTTTAAATTTATATGTTGTTGTATGAATATATTCTTTATCTGGAAACAATATGCTATGTTCTAAATTATATAAATTATATCCTATGGGTAAATTTTGAGCTTCAAAACATATTGCATATCTTATATCATTACCATATTCAAGAGGTACACCACTATATTTATTCATAGTATATATAACAACTGCTGGATAGTCTGTTGTCATCTCCATCATTCTCTTGCTTATTGGGTCATAATATTTAACATCTCGGCTATCTTTTAATATCCATTGATGGTCATATCCCATTTGTAACTTTGTAATAGGATTATCTATATCTTTTCCTATAACTTTAACCTCATTAAAGTTAAATGTAGTCTCTTTATTTACATCTATAAGATTGCCTGTTGGGATAGAAAACTCATCCAATTCTAATATAAATTCACTATCAACTTGTAACTTATGACCTAAAATAGAATATTTTGCATTTCCTGATAGGTTAAAGTAACTATGATTTGTTAGATTAACTAGTGTTGTTTTATCCGTAGTAGCTTTATAGTCAATTGTTAAAGCATTTTCATCACTTAAAGTATACTTTACCTCTACTTTAACATTTCCAGGGAAGCCTTCTTCGCCATCCTCACTAAAATAACTAAACTTAACTACATTATTGCTTAACACATCAAAATCCCACAGTCTCTTTCTAAATCCTTTAAATCCACCATGTAAATTGTTATGATTATTATTTTGAGCTAAAGTATATTCTTTTCCTTCTAGGGTAAATTTAGCATTATGAATTCGCCCACTTGTTCTCCCCATAATTGAACCCATAGAATCTCTATTTTCAAAATAATCTTCATAGTTTTTGTAAGCTAAAACCACATTTTCAAAATTTCCCTTATAATCTGGCACTAGTATCTTTGTTATAGTAGCTCCTAAATTTATAAATTCAACTTCCATATTATTTTTGTTAATAAGTTTAATGATTTCCATCTGAGGTACTCCTTTCCTTACATATATAGCCTATAACGTCTTCTTTTTTAGCCCATATGCTTGAATTCATATCGTTGTCTAGTGTTAAATGAAAAACTCCTTCAGCTTCACTTTTTTTATCAACTACTTTTTTTTCTTTTCTACGAAATAATTTTGTAACCTCATGTGTATAGCTAAAAAGAGTTTCTTCCCTTTTTATATGGCTTAAATTTTCTTTTAAACTTTCAATAATTAATATATCATCTACTTTTAAATAGTGATTTTTAGTGTTTTGTTTTCCATATCTAATTGTTGCTGGAGATAGTACTAAGTATTTACTAAATGTTGTTTTTAAAGTACTGGAATTGTCTAGTAAAAGTTTAATATTATCTTTGTGAATTTGTGAAAACGGCAAATTATCTACACTATATTTTTGGTTAAATATTATTTCATTACATTCCTTATCTTTGAGGCTTGTATGTTTTATTTTATTTGGCTCTTCTACTTTGCTTATTTCATAAATATCTCCAACTTTTTGAGTTAAGAAAAATGCTCCTTCAAATTCAATATAACCGATAGGTTTGTTCAATAAATATGCACTGGCAATAATCCAACTTTCTATATCAATTATAACTATACTTTTAGCCTGGCTAAATATCTTTTGTACTTTGTACAAATACTCATATATAATGGGTTTATCTATAATTATTTTAATATTTATGCCTTTAAATTGTTTGTAGTGTAATGGATAATTCAAAAATTCCACTAAGTCATTAATATCATAATAACTATAAATTTCCCAATAGTCCCTGTCTTTAAATTGCACTTTTCTCCAACTTTTTTTGTAATAGTCTGTTATATAAGTTTGATTTTTACTTATTATTATCACTAAAGTATCCTTCATTTTTGAACCCTCTTAAGTATTCCTCTCATTTTTTATTTTAACTAAAGAATATATGTGGATTTAAATAATTAATTTCCTTTTTTAGCTTTTTCAATTACTTCTTTCATTTTTGATTGAACAAACTCATAAGAATTTTCGCCATGTGTTTTTATACAATGACTACAATCTTTTATTCTATTTTTTAAATAAACAAAATCTCCTCCACAATCTTCTTTTAATAAGTATAGAGGACAATAGCAAAACATGCAATTAAATGTTTCAACATTATTTACTTCATGACAAGGAAAAAATTTACATTTAAAATTTGAATATCCTTTATAGCCTTCCATTACGTACACTTCCCTTTTGTAAATTTTAAGATAGATTTAACATAGTAAATAATATCTATTTGAAATGGTATGATAATATTTATCTTTAAATATATTATACCATGATTTTGTTGGTTTTTATCAATTTTATATATAATATTAATGTCAAATTAAAAAGTATATTTTCTGATAATAAGAGCTAAGATTTTATTCATCGTCCTCATTGTCTTCTAGTGATTGTAGCGTCTGTTTAGCTTTTTCAAGTACTTCTAGCATTTTTGACTGAACAAAATCATAAGAATTTTCATCATGTATTTTTAAACAACGACTACAATCTTTTATTCCATTACCCAAATAAAAAAAGTTTCCGCCACAATCTTCTAGTAAATATAGAGGACAATAGCAAAACATGCAATTTATTGTTTGGTTATTATCTATTTTATGACAAGGAAAAAATTCACATTTACAATTTTGAAATCCTTTAAATGCTTTCATATTTTCACATCCTTCTTAGAAATAATCATGCAGAATGATTTTATTGTTTATACAACAATATATTAGTCAAATTATTATGATGTGCTTTTCTTAGTTTTATAAGTAATATTGAATATAATAAATGAGATATAATTTATTAATGAAAAATATAAAAAAATTAGATTAACTAGTAGTAATGAATATAAGTTTGGATAGTTGACAACACTTATAAGGAAAAAAATTAGATAATTTTTTCAATTAGAAAAGTAAAAATTTAGAAAGGGATAAATTAATGTTTTCACGTACAGAAAGATTACTAGGAAAAGATGCATTGCAAAAATTATGTCATACAAAAGTTGCTATATTTGGAATTGGAGGGGTAGGTTCATATGTAGCAGAGGCTTTAGCTCGAACAGGAGTGGGTCATCTTGTACTTATCGATAGTGATGATATTGTTGTTTCAAACATTAATAGACAGATTCATGCTACACAGGAAACAATTGGAAAATCAAAAGTTGAAGTTATGAAAAAAAGAATTTTATCAATAAATCCAAATATTGAAGTAATTACTTTTCAAATGCTTTACAACAAAGAAACAGCAGCGGAGCTATTAAGTATAGAATATGATTATGTGGTGGATGCTATAGATATGGTTACTTCAAAATTAGACCTTATTGAGCGTTGTACAAACCAAAATATACCTATTATAAGTGCAATGGGAGCAGGAAATAAACTTGATCCAACAAAACTTGAAGTGACTGATATTTATAAAACAAGTGTTTGTCCTCTTGCAAAAGTTATGAGACATGAACTAAAAAAACGGGGTATAAAAAAATTAAAAGTGGTTTATTCAAAAGAAATGCCAGTTAAACCTTTACCAGATAATGAAAATGGTGGAAGAAAACAAATTCCTTCTTCGGCAATTTTTGTTCCTGCCACAGCTGGCTTAGTTATTGCGTCTGAAGTTGTTCGTGATATTGAGAAAAAAATAGAGGGGTGAACGCCCCTCTATTACATTATTGGTGATAATAAGAAAAAGTCAAAGGTCTTTTCTTATTATTGTTTTATACTGCTATATTAAATTGCCCTTCTTGCATTGGCATATTAGTTTGTGCACCTACTTTATATGCTACAGTTGCCTTGTAACCATTCATTTGTGAGATATCTTCTGAAAATCTACTTAATTCATTAAGTTCTTGTTGTCTTTCCTCAGCCTTTGCTTTAGCCTTTGCTTTTGCTTTTTCAGCCTCAATTTTAGCTTGTTTTTCTTTTTCTGCTTTTTCTTCTGCTTCTTTAGCTCTTGCAAGTTCTTCATCTGTTGGTGGTGCTGGTAATTCTTGTAGTTCATATGACAGTTGTCGGCCTTGTTCACTAATCTCAACTTTGTCAGCATAAGAACTATTTGAAGAATATGAAGTTGATGTGGAAGAATCAACTTTTGGTGCAGAAGATGTGCTTGATGATTGCATAGCTGACTGTACGTCATAATTAGCAGTGTTGTTTGTATTAACAGTGCTATTACTTGAGTAATTTGCTGAGATTTGAGCTGAACTCATAGATTCGATAATCATGTTAAATCCCTCCTTTAAAAACTTCTCCTTATACTATTATTATAATGTACTCGAATAAAAAATGTGTAATCTTTAGCATTTTAAATTTATATTTTATTTTACACAAAATCTAATTATAATAAATAAGATTTAATGCATTCGGGTATAATATAATTATATTAATTTTTTTGGAGTTTGTCAAACATAAGCTGTGATAAAAAAATATATATGTATTATAAATAGTTAAGTATAGTATATTTTATTGTAAATTTCCAGATATAACATTACTATTTCTGTGATAGAGCATATTTTAGAGAATATAACATAAAAAAACCGCCTGTTTTATGGGCGGTTTTTTTTAACGATCGAAATAAATGTGATATACATCTCCCTCAACGCTTGGGCTTCCGATACATCTTTATAATGGTAAAAGATATTATATAGCTCTTAATATTATCTTTTAATATCATTATAAGTTGTATTGTATGCTGTTTTAATAGTAATTATGTATATATTTGAATTCATCCATAACATTACATTTTATCCAAAATGTAGAAATGATATTTAATACAGTTATATTTTTTTCGTTGTCAAATACGCACTGTGTTTTTCTACAAAACTCATAATAATATTTTTGATTATAAGAAATATTATCTAAATATTTTATAAAACTTTATTACTTCTTAAGAATAGCAATTAATCTAATGATGTGATACTATTATATTAATAAACACGTGTTCAAAGGAATAGAGGTGTTTAAATTACAACTAAGCAAATCGCTAAACTTGCAAATGTTTCCAGAAGTACAGTTTCACGAGTAATTAATAATTATGATAATGTAACAACAGAAACAAGAAAAAAAGTTGAAAAGGTTATTGAGGAATATGGTTACACACCCAATCATTTTGCCAGAACGTTAGCAGGAAAAGATTCCAACATAATTGGTATATTTTTAGCTGATATAAATACTACTTTTAGTCCAAATGAATGGATTGGTGTTAATTCTCCATATAATATGAATCTGCTCTCTACAATTATCAATATTTTAAAAAATTATAATCATATAGCTTTAGTAAATATTATAACTGATGTTAAAGAATACAAAGATATAGAATATTATTTTTTAAACCGAATTGTGGCAGGGGGGATTTTTGTTGGCTTTCCTTATAAGACTGTAGAACTCGAAAAACTAGCTCAAAAGTATAACGTAGTGTTAATTGACCAATTGGAGTCTAGTGATGAAACTAAAGACTTAAAACTTGTAAATTCAGACAATTATTTAGGAGGCTATATAGCTACAAAACATCTAATTGATAAAGGTCATCTAAATATTTTGCATATAGCTGGTGATAACCGACTTTCCTCAGTTCAAAGAGAAATGGGTTATAAGATGGCTATGGAAGAATTTAACTTAGAGTCAATTGTTATCTATGGTATGTATAGAGATGATGTATCTTATAAAATAACAAAAGAGTATTTACAAACTTATAAGCCGTCTGCTATTTTTGTGGCAAATGATATTATGGCAATAGGGGTAACAAAAGCTCTTCGGGAAATGCAGTTTAAAATTCCAAATGATATTTCAATAATAGGGTTTGATAATTTAAATTTAGCAAAATGGTATAATTTCGATTTGACTACTATGTCTGTATCGATAAAAGATATAGGTAAAAGTAGTGTTGAGCTGTTATTTGAAGAAAAGATCAAACACAAGATTTGTATAGCAAATTTAGTTGAAGGCTCTAGTGTAACTCAAAAACTTAAATAATTTATATTTGAGTCTATATAATAATAAAAACAAAACTTTATTATTATATAGAATAATTATTATTCAGTGATGAACACGGGTTTATATTCAAAAAGGGGGAATTTATAAATGGATAGTACTATGATACTTATTTCGTTTGTTGTTTTTTCAGGTATAGTAGGATTAATAACTTATCTCAAGACGAAAGGTGATACTCTTGAAAGCAGTGAAGGGTATTTTCTTGGAGGCAGAAGTTTGACGGGTGGCGTAATTGCTGGTTCACTATTATTAACAAACTTAAGTGCAGCAAGTTTTGTAGGGATGTCTGGTCAAGCATATGAAGCGAATATGTCTGTTATGGGATGGGAAGTTGGTTCGGGAATAACACTAATTCTAGTTGCTTTATTTCTAGTGCCAAGATATTTGAAACAAGGTATTACAACTATTCCAGAGTTTATTCAATCAAGATTTGATGGTGGAACAAGACAATTCATTACAATTTTGTTTTTAGTTAGTTATATTATAAATTTATTACCAATCACACTATATTCTGGTGCTGTTGCAATGGGGCAAATTTTTAATGTATCTGAAATTTTTGGAATTACATATGTACAATCAATTTGGGTTATGGTTTGGATTATAGGTATAATCGGATCAATTTATGCAATATTTGGTGGTTTAAAAGCTGTTGCAATTTCAGATACTATTAATGGTATTGCTCTAGTTATTGGTGGTTTACTTGTTCCAATTTTTGGTATCTTATTTATTGGAGATGGCAATTTTGTTCAAGGTCTTACATCTTTCTTCCAAAGTAATCCTGAAAAATTCAATGCAATTGGTTCAAGCACAGATCCTCTTCCTTTTTCAACTATGTTTACAGGGTTATTACTAGTTAATTTATATTATTGGGGAACAGATCAATCTATTATTCAACGTGCTCTTGGAGCAAAAAATCTTGAAGAAGCTCAAAAAGGAGTTATATTTGCTGGTCTTTTAAAAGTTCTTACACCAATGCTAGTTATAATTCCAGGGATTATAGCATTCCAAATTTTAGGGTCAAATATAACAAATATGGATACAGTTTATCCATTACTTGTAAGTACTGTGTTACCAGCTCCAATTATTGGTTTGTTTGCAGCAGCAATGATGGGTGCAATTCTTAGTACATTTAACAGTGTTCTTAATAGTGCTTCAACTTTATTTGCACTAAATGTATATAAAACTTCAATTGGTAAAGATGCGTCAGAAAAACAACTTATTAAAGTTGGTAAATTATTTGCATTAGTTATTGCACTTGTTTCAATGTTTGTTGCACCATTTATATTAAATGCACCAGCAGGACTTTTTGACTATCTGCAAACAATTAATGGTTTCTTTAATGTTCCAATATTTACAATTATCTTTATGGGATATATGACAAAAAGAGTTCCTCCAATTGCTGCAAAAGTTGCAATTACATTCTTTGTTACTGTATATGGAATTACACAACTATTTATTGATACGGGTATACATTACCTTCATATTTCTGGTATACTATTTGTAATATCATGTTTAATGATGTTTGTAATAGGAAAAATTCGTCCAATGGAAGTTCCTTATAAAATGCCAGAAAATAGCCCAGTAGAAATGAATCCTTGGAAAGAAAGATATTTGTTTAGTGGAGCTGTTATGTTCGTTATGATTAGTATGTATATAGTATTTTCAAAATATGGAATTGCTAAAGCAGAAGGTTTTACAATGGACACTTTATTATATATAATTGGAGTAGGTGCTGTATGTGCAGTTTGTTCAATTGTAGCTGATAAAAAATTCAATGCACCAGAGAAACAAATAGAAGCTGTAGAGGCTGAAGAAGTACCTGCAAATTAATTTAAAATATAGGTGAATAATATATTATTCACCTATATTTATATTATTCGTACTTTAAAGCAAGAGATATTTTAATAAGAGACAAAATATACTAATTAAGGAGAATTTAGACAAAATGATTTTATTTGATAATAATACATTTCATATTACTAATGGAAAAATAAGCTATATTTTTAAAATTTTAAGAAATGAACATTTAGGTCAATTATATTTTGGTAAAGCTATAAAGCACCGAAATAGTTTTGATCATTTACTAGTTGAAAAAGCAACTAATTTAGCTCCTGCTGTTTTTCAAGGTGACTTGGATTTTTCACTTGAAGTATTGAAACAAGAATATCCTTCTTATGGTACAGGGGATTTTCGTGACCCTGCCATTCAAATTACACAGCCAAATGGTAGTAGCATAACTGATCTCATATATAAATCTCATGTTATAACAAAAGGTAAAAGCTCAATAAAAGGACTACCTTCAACATATGGAGACAATGTTGAAACGTTGGAAATTACTTTATACGATGTGTTAATAGATGTTAAAGTAATTTTAAAATATAGCATTTTTGAAGCAGGACTTATTCGTAGTGCTGAAATTTATAATCTTGGAACAAACCCCATAAAAATTGATAGAGTAATGTCAGCTAGTTTAGATTTATATGATGCTGATTTTGAGATGATTACACTAAATGGAGCTTGGGGGCGTGAACGACATATACAAACTCAGAAGATTGTAAAAGGTATTCAGTCAATCTCTAGTGCACGTGGAGCAAGCAGTGCAATGCATAATCCATTTATAGCATTAAAACGACCATACACTACTGAGCAAACAGGTGAAGTTTACGGTTTTAGTTTAATTTATAGTGGTAATTTTTTGGCACAAGTACAAGTTGATGCATATGATGTAAGTCGTGTGTTAATTGGCATTAACCCTTTTGAATTTGAGTGGAATCTTAACCAAGGTGAAAGTTTTCATACGCCAGAAGCTGTATTAATTTATAGTGATGAAGGATTGAACGGAATGAGTCAAAATTTCCACAACTTATTTAGAAATAATCTTATGCGAAGTCCATACAAACAAAAAGCTCGACCAATTTTAATAAACAATTGGGAGGCAACATATTTTGATTTTACTGAAGACAGCATATTAGAAATTGCCAAAACAGCTAAAAATGTTGGTGTTGAGTTATTTGTTCTTGATGATGGATGGTTTGGAAACAGAAACAATGATACAAGTTCACTTGGAGACTGGTCTGTAAATCTAAAAAAATTACCCAGTGGCATAAAAGGACTAGCTGAAAAAATAAATAATTTAGGCTTGGATTTTGGACTTTGGTTTGAACCTGAAATGGTAAATGAAATAAGTAATCTATATAAAACTCACCCAGATTATGTAATTTCCACTCCAGCCCGAAAAAAATCATATGGGAGAAATCAATATGTACTTGATTTTTCAAGGGATGAAGTTGTTAATTGTATATTTGAGAAAATGTATGAAACACTAAGTATTGCAAATATTTCATATATTAAGTGGGATATGAATAGAAATATCACTGAAGCATATAGTTGTTCACTAGATCATTCTCATCAAAAAGAGTTTTTCCATCGTTATATTTTGGGAGTGTATTCTTTATATGAAAAGCTTATTGATAGATTTCCAAATATATTATTTGAATCTTGTTCTGCAGGGGGTGCAAGGTTTGATCCAGGACTTTTATACTATGCTCCTCAAGCTTGGACTTCAGACAATACGGATGCTGTTGAAAGACTTCATATTCAATATGGAACGTCTATGCTTTATCCAATTGCATCAATGGGTACCCATGTGGCTGCTGTTCCAAACCATCAGGTCGATCGATGTACAAGTTTAAAAATGCGTGCGGATGTGGCATACTTTGGAACTTTTGGTTATGAATTAGATTTGAATAAAATCTCAACAGATGAACTAGGTCAAATTGAAAAACAAATAATGTTCTTCAAGGAACATAGAGAACTTATTCAACTTGGAGATTTTTATAGGCTTCAAAGTGGTAATTATTATAGTTGGATGGTTGTTTCAAATGATAGAAAGACTGCAATTCTAGGATATTATAAAATTTTAGCACATCCAAATCCTTCTTTAAAGAAAATTAAATTGGTTGGATTGGATAAAAACTCAGAATATAAAATAAATACCTTTATTAATCAAAAACTTTTCACTAAACATTATGGTGATGAATTAATGAATTGTGGATTGATACTTGAAACAGAATTTACAGGACTAATGCAAGCTGAAAATTTTACTGGCAAATATACTCCTGGAACTGATAAGGGAGATTTTACATCTCAAATATATATTTTAACAGCTGAATAATATCTATTATAAATTTAAAATGTTGTAGGCTAACAGCTGTTTTTTTCTTTACAAATTAAATATAAATTGAAAGGAATATTTCTATGGAAAAAATAATAAACTGCTTCAAAACTGTTTTTAAAAAAGAATGTGAGATGGAATATTTTTCTCCAGGCAGAATTAATTTAATTGGAGAGCATATTGATTATAATGGCGGATTAGTTCTTCCGTCTCCAATAACTCTTGGAACATATGCAGGCTTAAGTTTAAGAGAAGACAAAATTGTCCGTGCATATTCATTAAATTTTGACGATCTTGGAATTATTGAGTTTAGTTTGGATAACCTTGAATTTAAAGAAGAAGACAATTGGGTTAACTATGTTAAAGCTATTTTAAAATATCTTAAAGAACAATTTACTAGTATTAATTTTGGGTTTGATGTGGTTGTTTATGGTAATCTTCCAAATGGAGCAGGACTTTCTTCTTCAGCTTCACTAGAAGTTCTTTTTGCTACAATTTGTAGAGACTTATATAACTTACCTATTACAAATGTGGATATGGCTTTGTTAGGTCAAAAAGTGGAAAATGAATATTTTGGTCTTCATAGTGGGATTATGGATCAATTTTCAATTGCACTAGGAAAAAAAGATATGGCTATATTGTTAAATTGTGATAGTCTAGAGTATGAGTATTTTCCTTTAGATTTACCAAATCATAAAATTATTATTATGAATACAAACAAAAGACGTGAACTTACTGAATCTAAATACAACGAACGTCGTAGTGAATGTGAAAGTGCTCTTGAAAAATTACAAGTTGTTCTTGATGCTAAAAACCTATGTGAAGTCACAATTGAAGATCTTGAAAAATACAAAAATCTACTAACTGATATTGAGTTTAAACGTGCTAAGCATGTTATATCCGAAAATATTCGTGTAAAAGATGCTACTAAAGCTTTTAAAGATAATGATATAGAACAGTTTGGAAAATTATTAAATGCATCACATGTTTCTTTAAAAGATGACTATGCTGTTACTGGCCCTGAACTTGATACTTTAGCAGAATCTGCTTGGGAATATGGTGCTGTTGGTGCAAGAATGACGGGAGCAGGATTTTCTGGATGTGCAATTGCTATTGTAGAAAATGATAAGGTAGATGAATTTATTAAAAATGTAGGCGATAAATATAAAGATAAAATTGGATATAATGCTTCTTTTTATATTGCATCTATTGGAAATGGTCCAGGAAAATTATAGTGTAAAAAGATCATATTAATTTTAATGTTCTTCAAGGAACATATTATTGCAAAATATTAGACAATGTTCCTCAAGGAACATATAATTGTAAAATATTAGATAATGTTCTTCGAGGAACATATAATTGTAAAACATTAGATAATGTTCCTCAAGGAACATATAATTATAGAATATAAAAGAAGTTCTGTGAGGAACATATAGATAATAAATATAATATACATATTATATAAAATAAATTAAAGTAACCTAGTATATAAGTTAATTTTAAATGTAGATAGTTTATAGGATTTTAAACTAAAGTTGGTATATATTGGGGTTTCTTGTGGAACATTAAAGTATATATTAGATATTATTTGAAAAACATCAAATTTTTATATATAGAATGTTTTTCTATAAAATCAGAGAAATCAGAGGTGTATTTTATGTGTAGTAATTTAATTGATAATTTGATAAACATATGTCATTTAAATCATTTATTAGAATCTATTGACGAAATCTATATTCGTAATCAAATTTTGGCCTTGCTTAATGAGCCCGAATTTGTAGATCCTCCAATTGGTACTCTAAGTTTAAATTTATATGAAACTCTAGAGAAATTGTGTGATATAGCTGTTGAAAGAAATATAATAGAGGATAATTTGTCAAGTAGAGATATATTTTCTTCAAATATTATGAATAAGTTTTTAGATAAACCATCTATTATAAACGATAAGTTTTTTGATTTATATGTTAATAGTCCAAAAAGTGCAACAGATTGGTTTTATGATATGAGTAAAAATAGCAATTATATAAAAGTTGATAGAATTGCTAAAAATAAATCATATATAGTAAACTCTCCTTATGGAAATCTTGAAATCACAATCAACTTATCAAAACCTGAAAAAGATCCTAAACAAATTATGTTAGAAAAGTCAGCACCTACAAATAAATATCCCCGTTGTTTGTTGTGCCTTGAAAACGAAGGATATAATGGAACTATAAAACTTCCTGATAGAGCAAATCATCGTGTCATTCGTACTATGTTAAATAATCGTGAATGGGCAATACAATATTCACCTTATTTATATTATAATGAGCATTGTATAGTGTTATCTGCAGAACATGTTCCTATGCAAATTACAAAAGATACATTTAAAACCTTATTGGACTTTACTTCATTTTTACCTCACTATTTTATTGGTTCTAATGCGGATTTACCTATTGTAGGGGGTTCAATTTTGGCACATGAACATTATCAAGGTGGAAATTATATTTTTCCAATGCAAACTGCCAAGGAAATTTTCAAATTTAGACTTGAAACTCATAAGTCTGTAAAAGGTTCTGTTTTACATTGGCCTTTATCAACAATAAGGCTTTCTTCTTTAAATGTGTATGAATTAACAGATGCTTGTAATGTAATCTTTGAATCTTGGAAAAATTATAGTGATAAAGGATGTAATATTTTATCCCACACAAATGGTGTTCCTCATAATACTATAACACCAATTTGTCGACGAAACGGTCAATTTTATGAAATGGATTTAGTTTTAAGAAATAATCGTACTACTGAAGAACATCCTCTTGGAATTTTCCATCCACATAAAGAAGTCCAACACATAAAAAAAGAAAATATTGGTTTAATTGAAGTTATGGGTCTAGCTATTCTTCCAGGCAGATTGCTTACAGAACTTGAAGATATAAAAGAGTACATTTTAGGGAAAGAAGAAGCTAAAGTTGCTCAATATCACCAAGATTGGGCAACAGAATTAAAACAAAGATATAATCCCTCTTCTAATCTTGATAAATTTATAATTCAAGAGCTTGGAAATAAATTTACAACTGTATTAGAACATGCTGGGGTTTTTAAATTAGATGAACAGGGGATAGATTGCTTTAAAAATTTCATTAGTACAATATAGAATGAAAAAACCAGCTTTGAATATTATAATTCAGAACTGGTTTTTCTTATATCCGTTTTTATTATTAAAAGATCTATTTTGCAGGTGCTATATCAACAATTTTGAAGGTTTCTTCAATAACAACATGTTTTTTTTGTTCTTTTCTTTGTTTATTTAGAGCCCAATTGATTGATGCACCGCATCCCAATAAAACCCAAAATATTGGAGCAACAGATACAACAGAGTCATTAAACACTCCAGCACCCAGATATCCAACAACAGCAAGAAAACAAGCTCCACCCATAACTTCCATTTTATTATATTCAGATCTATTAAAATATAGTCTTAGGCTATCTATACCATAAGCAATTATACAGGTCATAAAGCCTAGTAGTGCAAATCCACCTTGATTAATACCGATAAGAAGATATAAATTATGTGGTTTGTCAACAATCATATTTATTGTATTATATGCATACCACTTCCCTAGATAATCTGTTTGAGGAAATTCTAAAACATATGTGTCTGGCCCATTTCCAATGAAAAATGTGTCTACTAACATAGGTAAACTTCTTGACCAAATATAACCCCTTGCAGACCCTAGTTTTTCCTTTCCATTAAATCCAATTACTGGTGCATCTTCAATAATTATAGGTTTTAATGTTCTTGGATCCATAAAATAAGTAGTTCCATCAACTTCGTTTCTTACATAAAATAAATCTTGACCATCAATTGCAATAATTAAATCATAATTTATATTTTCATAGTATGCAACTTCTTCTGGAGGAATAGTTTCCATATCAGCCTTTACTAGTGTAAATGATAAATTACTAAATCTAGGATCTTCTGTTGTATAAACACCTTCATTTGGATTATAAATAACAGGGTTACCATTTTCGTCGGTAAACTCTAATCCGTTCTCTATGGTTGTATCTAAAGTTCCATCATTTTTTTCTATTACGACAGTTGATCCATCCAAATGTAAATTTCTAATTGGAATATGGTCCTTGTAATTAAAATCTGGATCAGATGGTAAGAATATACCAATTGCATCATTTACAAGACTCGGAATTCTTGAAAAAATTTGTCCTTTTGTTGCAAAATTTAATATTACAACCACTATTATTCCTATTCCAAATAGTGGGATTAACCATTTTTTATTTCTTAAAAGTTCTTTTATATATATAATCATAAACATTAATGCTGAAAGTCCAACACCAACAAGTCCAGAACGTGCTGTACTACCAAACAATAACCAAATGTTAAATAGTGTAACTAATATATACCATCTTTTTAATCGCCAGTTTTTTTCAAACCACATAAGCGTTATAAAAAATGGCACAGTCAGAGAAACAAAACTTCCCACATAGTTATAGTGATATAACGTTCCGTGAATTTTTCCATATTTAAAGCTGGAACTTAAACTATTTCTTAATTCAGCATATTTTTCAGGTACTATTAATTTTTTTCCTATCTCTGTAGTTAACATCAAATCTTTTCCAATATATTGAAAAAATCCAATTATACCAATAGTTATTATTACAAAACTCAAAGGTGCAATAATATACTTATAATCTTTGGTAGTATTAATTATATAAACTGTGTAAAAGAAAATTACAGTATAAGCAAGAATTGTAATCATTCCTTCTGCACGGTCAAACATTCCCCAAACGGAAACAGACGAATGTTCTGATAAAACAGTTGATATAATAGTGGACAATATAAATAAAATAAGTCCTCCATACATAAATTTCATTACAATGTCCGTCTTTACTAGACGTTTTTCTATTGTTAAAAATATTATTGCTCCCATTATAACAGCTAAAGATATTATTGCTGTAGCTTTGTATTGACTAAAAAAGTCATTTTGATGAACAGATCCAAAAATCTCATAAGTCCTTTCATCGACTTCAATTATATTTAGCCTTGTAATTAGTGGAACAAATCCTAACAATATGGCAATTGGCAAAAATAAAATCCATTTAAAATTGAATTCGTATTTTTTTATCTCTCCTGTTTCTTGTGACACAGGTAGCCACCTTCTTTCTTTTAGATTTAATATTAATAGTATACCAAAAATCACTTTACTTATTTATGATAAAAAGAAAAGGGCAAGACTATGTATTTTTTATGTACCGTAAAAAAGTAAATGATAAAAGTTTTTCTATATAAAATATATATCGTAATATTATAAGATTAAGATTACAATTTTACGATATATATTTTAATCATACTTTAAATAGTATTTTTAATTCCTAAGCACTAAATATTACACTTTATTCTTGATAACGGATTTATGAACAACGTGACTAAAGTTGTTATTTAGCTAGAGCATTAAATGCTCTGATGATACTCTTTTAGGTTTTAGCTCGCTTTTGCCTATTTGCTAAAAATTATAACTACTATAAATGATTATTATGAGGTTGTATGGATATGATGGTTAACACTAATGTAAATACAATAAATTCTATGAATAATACAAAAAGATAACAACTATGTTAGGTAAGGCTAGTGAAAAATTGTCTTCGGGGTTAAAAATTAATAGAGCAGCAGGTTTGGCTATATCGGAGACAATGCGTGCACAAATTACAGGGCTACGTCAAGCATAAAGAAATATAAAAGATGGAATATCATTTATTAGTAATCAAAATGGAGAAACAACTTCATTAATAGATGCACTTTTTACAACAACCTAATATAAATATCCTTATTTATGATAATATTGTTTGCAGTAATGAATAAAATTACGGCATAAGTTTGTATAATGATTAATAATTAATATTACACAAAAAATTTAGAAAAATTTTAATATAGATGATAAAATTACCAGATGATTTTATTTTAAAAATATTGTATAATAATAATTACAGAGGCAATATTTTATTACAACACGTTTTATTATATAAAGGGGGAAATATAAATGATTCGTGAAAATCAAAATTATCTTAATCGAACCCAAGTTTTGGTGGATATGGCTATAGTATGGATATCGTTTATTATAGCATATTGGGTGAGATTTTCTGTAAGTACGGCTGGTCCAGCAATGTCTATGAGAGATTTTCTGTGGCCTATAACTTTTCTAGTACCTTTTTTATCAGTTTTATATCATATATTTGACTTATATAATCCAAAAAGAACCAAAAATATCAGTACAGAAATTACTCAGATTATTAAAGCAAATATAATTGGAGATTCATTTTTAGTGGTTGGCTTATTTATCTTTAAAATGCTTGATTACTCTCGTGTATTATTAGCTCTATTTTTTGTTTTTAATATAATTTTTACTTGTACAATGAAAATTATAATTAAAAAAGTTTTAAGACAATATCATTCTGCTGGATATCATCAAAAAAATTGTGTAGTAATTGGTGCAAACGAAACAGCAAATGCTTTTATAGATAAAACAATTTATAACAAACATTGGGGATATAATATTTTTGGGATAGTAAGTACTGAAATAGAAAAAAATAAGCTTAATTTTTCAAAATATAAAACACTAGGAAGTATTGATAACTTAGAAAAAATATTAGAAGAAAATCCAATTGATATGATTTTTATAGCTCTTGAAACAAATGAAGAAAAACATATTGCGAATATACTTGATATCTGCGAAAACTCAGGTATCAGAACTAGTATTATTCCTTATTACTATCGTTACATACCAGCAAAACCTTATATGGATGATTTAGATGGATTGCCCGTTATAGATATAAGACATGTACCACTTGATAATATTTTTAAAAGCATGTTAAAACGTGCCTTTGATATTTGTTTTGCATTAGTTGCAATTTTAATTACTTCACCACTACTTATTTTTTCTGCTATTATGGTAAAAGCAACTTCAGAAGGCCCAATTATCTTTAAACAAGAAAGAGTTGGATTAAATCGTAAAACTTTTTATATGTATAAATTTCGCTCTATGAAGGTTCAAAATAGTGCTGAAGAAAAAGTTCAGTGGACAACTAAAAATGACCCTAGAAAAACAAAATGGGGTACTTTTATGAGAAAGACTAGTATTGATGAGCTGCCACAGTTCTTTAATGTTTTAAAAGGTGATATGACTGTTGTTGGTCCACGTCCAGAAAGACCATATTTTGTGGAAAAACTACGTGAAGATATCCCAAGATATATGATAAAACACCAAGTTCGTCCAGGAATTACAGGGTGGGCACAAGTTAATGGATTTAGAGGAGACACCTCTATTGAAGAAAGAATCGCTCATGACTTATATTACATAGAAAATTGGAGTTTCTTTTTTGACATTAAAACTATATTGCTTACTTTTGTAAGTGGGTTCATTAATAAAAATGCATATTAAAAATTTTATATTTTTTGAGGTATAGTATTGACTATACCTCGTTTTTAAATCTTATGCAGTAAATTCTCTAGTTGATAAGTTTGTATTTTTATATTCGTATTTGGAAGGTTTGGGAGAAAAACTAGTCAATTCAGCTTTTAAATTTGATAACTTATTATTGTCAAAGCTATGTTGCACCTGAGATTTATGTACAGAATTATTTTTTTCAGATTCCATAGGTAGATTTTGATATTTTCCACATTTGGTAAACTCATCAATTGTCTCTAAAATTTTTAAAGCAGTCATTATATTTATTCCAGTTTCAGCATTATCAAGCTTTTCTTTTAAATTATCAACTTCCTCATACATTTTTTCAAATTCTATAACTTTTTCATACATCTCTGGTGAATATTGTTATTTTTTAACTCTAGTGGTTTGCTGTTTTGAGTATTTTGTTTATCACTTTTTTCAGGCAAAGTAATGTATTTGTTCTTTAAAAAGTTTTCAAGTTCATATAACACAGCCAAGTCTTGGGCAAAAAGTGCTTTTTGTAGTATAGGATTTATCATTCTGCGAGCTGCCTGTTTGGATTTAATGTTATTAAGTTTTTTCCTAAGTTCCTTAATATCCTCTTCTTTTTTTATCTTAGCTCTTTCTTCGGCTTTTTTATCCATTTCATCAGACCAAATTTCAAATAAGCTTTTTCCTTCTTTAATTTCAGATTTATATGCGTGTTTACTATGAGTTAGCAGTAAATGTTCTAAATTATTTTTAAGCAACATGTCATCACCTCCTTTAAAAATTAATCGTACTAAAAATTGGAAATAAATAGGGGTGATATTTTATGATGTATGAAAATGGGCTTGCCAATAAATCCATATAGAAGAACATTGTGCTTCCCTATGGATTTATTATCTGGTATTCATTACATTTCTTGTCTGCCTTGTAAAGCACGAGAAAGTGTAACTTCGTCTACATATTCCAAATCTCCACCTACTGGAACCCCATGTGCTATACGGGTTATTTTTATGCCTAGTGGTTTAATTAATTTGCTAATATATATTGCAGTTGCTTCGCCTTCTATATTTGGATTTGTAGCAACTATAACTTCGTTGATATCTTCATCCTTGATGCGATTTAATAATTCTTTAATTTTTATATCACTTGGGCCAACATGCATCATTGGAGAAATTGCTCCATGCAATATATGGTATATCCCTGTGAATTCTTGAGTTCGCTCATATGCAGCCATATCTCTAGAGTCTTCCACAACCATAAGTTGCGTCTGCACTCTATTTGGATCTTTACATATTGGACAAAGATTTTCATCTGTAATTGTACAGCATCTTTCACAATACTTTATGTCTTCTTTTGCTTGAACCATTGTCTGGGCCAAGTGCTCAACTTTATCTTTTGGCATTGATATAATATGAAAGGCTAAACGTTGAGCTGTTTTTGAGCCAATCCCTGGTAATTTTGAAAGTTCTCCAATAAGAGCAACCATTTTATTACCATAGTAATTATTCACTAAAATATTCCTCCTGGCATTCCCATTCCGCCTGTTACTTTGCCCATTTCTTTTTGCGAAATTTCATCCGCCTGACGAAATGCTTCGTTTACTGCAGCTAACACTAAATCTTCTAAAGTTTCTATATCATCTTTATCAACAACTTCTTCATTGATTTTTATAGATATAATTTCTTTTTTTCCAGTGGCAATAGCTTCAACCATTCCACCACCAGATGTTGCTGTTATAGTCATTTCCTCAAGTTTAGACTGAACTTCTTCCATTTGTTTTTGCATCTTTTGAGCCTGTTTCATAAGTTGTTGCATGTTTGGCATTCCACCAAAGTTTTGTTTTGCCATTTTTAGTTCCTCCTTTAATCTTTTACAGTTACATCAAAATTGACTTTAGATTGAAATTCTTGTAAGTTTTTATCTATATAAACAGGAGTTTCTCCTGAACCATATAGTTCTTGTTTTTTAATATTATATTCCTCAACTGACATTAATTTAATATTTATAGATTTATTTTCTCTCATAGAAAGAGCTTCTTTTAACTTGTCTAAGTTACTATTTAGCAGATTTTCGAGACCTGATTCACTATAAACTATATATAAAATATTTCCTTCCAAAACTTTTGCCTCAACATTATCATTTTTAAATGATAAAAAAACTGCATATTCTGCATGCTCTTTACTTGTACTGTTTAAACTATCTATGATATTAGACCACTCTTTTTGTAATTTTAATATATCTTCAGGAACTGCGTCAGGTAATCTAGTAGGCTTTTGGATTGCAACTTCTTTTTTTTCACTAGATGTTGTTTGAACCTGTACTCCTGTTGCTTGTAGTTTAGCGATTTTGTTTTCTAATTCAGCAATTTTACTGTATATAGGATTATCAATATCCATATTTGGCTCACATAGCTTTAAAATTGCAACTTCTAAAATAACTTTTGGGTTAGAAGCCACCTTTAAGTCTATATCAAGCTCTGAAAATATTTTTATATACCTCATTAAATCATTAATATTAATGTTGTTAGCTTGTGTTTTTAGTTGTTCTATATGTTCCTTACTATAGTCCAATACATTTGAGTTGCCGTTTGTAGTTTTAGCTACCAACAAGTTTCTAACATGAACAATTAAATCATTGTTAAATTGTCTAATGTTTCTTCCTTGGTTATTTATCTCGTCACATATACCAATAGCGGTAGTACTATCAAATTTGGCTATAGAATTGATCATATCAAATATTAGTTTATTGTCAACTGCCCCAATTAATTCTAAAACTTTATCATGGGTTATGAATTCATTATAATAAAAAGATATACATTGCTCAAGTATACTTAAGGCATCTCGCATACTTCCATCCGAAATATGTGCAATATACATCAAGGCTTCTTGTTCAATTTTTACATCCTCAAGCTCCATATAGTGCTTAAGACACTCTTCAATATTTTTGACATTAATTCTTTTGAAATCAAACCGTTGACATCTTGAAATAATCGTTACTGGAATTTTTTGTGGATCAGTAGTAGCTAGAATAAATATAGTGTGTGCTGGGGGCTCTTCTAGAGTTTTTAGCATAGCATTAAATGCTCCAATAGAAAGCATATGAACTTCATCAATTATATATATTTTATATTTTCCAATAGCAGGAGCATATTTTACTTCTTCATTTATTTCACGGATGTTATCTACCCCATTGTGTGAAGCAGCATCAATTTCTATTATATTTAAGTTAGTAGTATCGAGTAATTGTTTACAAATTTCACATTGACCACATGCAGAACCATCTATAGGATTTTGGCAGTTTATTGCATTTGCAAAGATTTTGGCAATAGTCGTTTTTCCTGTTCCACGTGTTCCAGAAAATAAGTAAGCATGACCAACTCTTCCCTTATTAATTTGGTTTTGCAAAGTTTTTACAATATGATTTTGACCTATTATATCATTAAAAGATTTTGGCCTATACTTTCTATACAATGCTAAATAACTCATACTACTTCCTTTCACATAATCAAAAACCCAATAATTCCTATTATTTAAAATGAAAAAAGACAAGGTACGTTTGCACCTTGTCCATTATATTCATTAATAAATCTGTGCACTTAGCTTCGACAGCACCTTCCAAACGTTACCTTAGTAGTTAGCTCAAACCAGGCTTCCTTACGGCACATAGACGGTCTTACTTAGTGCTGCTTCCGTCAAGATCTGACACGGTTCATAAGTGTCTATTGCGTAAGACCCAATCGTCAACACCACTTTCTAAGGGCAGACTCCACAAAATACTGCCTCAAACTAAGCGTCACCCCTGCTATAGCGGGTTGCAGGTTCAGGGCACCGCTACCTCCCCGGCTAGCACAGAAAAGTTTTGACTTATGTCACTCTTATATTATACATACTTGCAACACGCATGTCAATCATTATTCACTTTTTTCATCTTTTTTTGTTTCAAAATTTGGTTCTCTGCCTTCAATACATGCTAAAAATCTTTCATAATGGTTGTTTTGAAGTACTTTAAAATATTCAATAGTACACATTAAAATTGTTGCTGGATCCATAGTCTTGTCGCTTCCATGAAAAGCAATAGAAGTCATAAGATGATTTTCAGGAGTAACTACATATTTTACGGTAGGATACTCAAACTGAATTTGATTAATCAAGTTTATGATAGCTTGGCGTTTATGTTCGGGTACTTCTTTTAAAATTAGAGATTGCATAGTAATATAAATACTATCATTTATGATAATAACAAATTGTTTTTTATCATTCTCTCTAACATTGTAAATACTTCTAAATAGAACTGCATTATCAGTTTCTTCCTCTTTGAACATTTTTATAGTATCTTTACTAATTAGAAAATCTCTAAAAACTCTTGCTTTTTTATGTTTCATAGTAACGGCCATTTCTTTCCCCACGCTTTCTGTTTGTATTTGTTAAGCCTAGTTATTATTATAGCATTTTTTTTAAAATAATTAAATTATTTTTTCAATCTTAGTTGTTGAAAATAATTGGTAAGTTTTTTTGTGCATTCTTCTTCTTTTATTCCTCTTATAACTTCACATTTATGGTTTAATGCATCCATCTCAAGAATATTTAAAATTGAGCCAGCACATCCTGATTTTGGACTGGAAGCGCCGTATACAACTGTTGGTATCCTAGATTGTATAATTGCTCCTGCACACATTGGGCATGGTTCTAAAGTTATATAGATGGTACACTCTTCTAATCTCCAATCCCCAATTGTCTCACAAGCTTGGTTTATTGCTAAAATTTCAGCATGGTACAGTGAATTCTTATAAGTATTTCTTTGGTTACATGCTTTTCCAATTATTTTATTTTTATGGGTTATAATTGCTCCAATAGGTATTTCATCAAGAGATAGTGCTATATCTGCTTGTCTTAATGCTTCCATCATAAATATTTCATGCATTGCTTAGACCTCAATACATTTCATCCAAATTATGTTCTAATAAAAAATTATCTCGTGCCATTTTTTCTCCTGAAACAGAAATATAAAATACAGCTCCACAGGCTATTATCAAAATTATCCACGATAATTTACTTTTTGTCCAGTTTTTGCCTCCATTGTGAATAATAAAAATCATGACTGGTAATATACTTAACCCTATTATAAAACTTTTTAAAATCTCTGATTTTGCATCTAATAAAGATTGTCTTATTTCCGGAAATGTTATAATCATTGAAATAGAAATTGTTAATAGTATAATTAAAACTGCACCTACTATTGACTTCAATCTAAAATTTTTTTCTTGCATAAAAGTTCCTCCTTTATGCTTTAATTATAACATGTTTTAATTAAAATTTAAATTGTATCTATTTTTTTTTGGGTCCTTGGGAACTTGCTCTATATAATCTTCTATATAGCCTCTGCTCCTTAAAATCATAGGAGTTTCTAAAGCTTTATTGACGCTCTCCTGCAGAAACTTTCCATTAGTTACTATTATAAAAGGTGCTTTAATATATTTTTCTTGATTTTTTATAAGTCCATTCATAGTTTCACTGCTTACAGTATCCTCAACATGTAAACATTTTAAACGAAATTTTTTGCCACCTTTATAAAGCGTTAAATCTGATATTCCTTTTTCAACAGAATCAGTTGGTACATTTACTTGGTACCCAAGTCTTTTATACATTTCACCAATATAGGCTATAAATGTGTTTTCTGACATTTTATCAATCATCTCTATTGAAGAGTATTCTGAGAATTTTTTTGAGCTTTTCTTCTTTATTCGTTCCATAATAACTAGTAATAAAGAAACCATTAAAATTTTGGTAAGAGCTCTTAAAATACTAAAATCATTTACTATAAAAACATAATATAAATATACTGACAGCCCTATCATAATGGCTCTTGTTGCTTTATCAATCATATTTTTCACCTAATTGAACAAGGATAAATATAAAGTGCTCTTATTAATCCTTGTATTCCTTCCTTTCTTTTTTATGAATTTTAAGATAAGTACATAGAGGAATAACTATCCTCATATTACCAGTATTGGAAATAGTTAACGATTTTATACAAGTGGAATAATAAATTTTAATAGGCAAAAAAAAAAAGATAGTTTAAACTATCTTTTTTGATTACACACAGTAGGACTTGAACCCACAACCCCTTGATCCGAAGTCAAGTGCTCTATCCAGTTGAGCTATGTATGCCTATAGATTCATTTTATCATACAAATTTTAGAGAATCAACTTAAATTTACAAAAAAATTAGAATAAATCATAAAATTCAAATTTAACTGTTAGCAAATTAATAGTATTAAAAAAGATAGGATACTTTAAAGTATCCTATCTTTTTCTATGTTTAAATCTTAACTAGATGATTAGTTATTAATTATCCACGTGTAACGTTTGCAGCTTGTGGTCCTCTATTTCCTTCAACTATGTCGAAATTAACTTCTTGACCTTCTTCTAAAGTTTTAAATCCATCAACTTGAATAGCTGTGTAATGTACGAATACATCGTCACCATCTTCTCTTTCAATAAATCCAAAACCTTTTTCTGCGTTAAACCATTTTACTTTACCTGTCATTACTAGGCCTCCTTATATAATTACTGCTAAAACACTGTTAATTACAAACGTATTGCGGTCTTGATTTTGTATTTAACAAGAGGCCTACATTTCGTTCTAATTCCAATATTTTAACTTGCACGTTTATAATAACATACATTAGATATATAATCAAGTCATATATTTCATTTATGCAAAATATTGTCAATTATGGACGACTAGAGTCGACGGCCTATCCCTAATAGAAAGCTTGATTATACAATACATTCTCTTTAGATTTTAATTAAAATACTTAATTTTAGTAATTTCTTCCATTCCTATAAATATAAATATTAAAATAAAAGTAATAATAAGGGACAAAAAAAGCTCAGTTAAATAGGCTTAACTAAGCTTTTTTTAATGGTGGGAGAAGGATTCGAACCTTCGAAGGAAAACCAACAGAGTTACAGTCTGCCCCCTTTGGCCACTCGGGAATCCCACCAATTAATTTGGCAATCACTTACTCTCCCAGTTCGTCTCCAAACTAGTACCATCAGCCGACTATAGCTTAACCATCGTGTTCGGTATGGAAACGGGTGTTTCCCATAGTCGTATAATCACCAAAAATGTTTGTGTTTTGCAACACTCAATAACAAATA
>LJDB01000007.1 GCA_001983455.1 Candidatus Epulonipiscium fishelsonii | reverse complement strand
AGTCGTTGAACTTTACTCTGTTCGAGTATTAGCTGCTAGTTACCCATTATATTAATACTTAGGATTTAACCTTATATCATCCAATCAATTTTTTCTGCTTTCGCAACATTCACGCTTAGCCTTATTTCATGCTTACGTTGTAGTTTGAGTGGCTTTAGGGATTTCAAGCAATTCAAGTAGTATATTGCATAGTTAATATTAACTATGGCTACGCACTAGTTTCCCAATACGCTTACTGAATGAGATGGCTTATATGCCCACCCCTAAAAGAGTAGGTGTTACGCCCTTATTCTATAATTTTAGTTATACTTGCTGGTGGAATTGAGTCATTCATATTATGCTCTTTTAATACTTGTCCAGATTGAAGCTCCATTACAACGTAACTTCTTGGTGGTGCTACAGAAGTTTCTGTAGCATAAATCTTATTTGGCAAAACTAACATGCTTACACTTAATAATAAGCTTAAAAATACTTGCATTTCTTGTCCTCCTAATTATAAAATATAGACTGCGTGGTTGAACTAATAAAAAACAAGAGATGTTTAATCCCTTGTTCATTATCAAGTTAATATATTTCTATATTTAACAACCTGTATATTCGTATTATTTGTAATATATTGTAAATTATGCATATATATTCTATAAAATATATTCTTGTTGTTCTATAGAAGGATGAGCTGCTTCTAATTTTTTAATTTGGAAAAGATATACCGTAACTAGGGGAATTGCTGCAGAAACCCATGCTATTGGATCAGCAATACAAATTCCTATAAATCCTATGATATCAGGCAAAGTATAAACTACCACTGCTCTAGCCACCAACTCTATTGCTCCAACTAACATTGGCACAAAAGACTGGCCTATACTTTGCAATACGTTACGAAATACGAAAATAAATCCTAATGGTATTATAAAAGCACTTGCATAATTCAATACTTGTTGAGCTGAATATAATATTTCTGGGTCAGGGTTTTCTAAAAATAAGCTAATCATCGGTTTTCCCGCAAAAACTAAAATAAAACCTCCTAGTATACTAGTTATAATGCTAATTTTAGTTATACAGTTTACACCTTCCTTAATTCTATCTATTCTTCCAGCTCCTAAATTTTGTGCAACAAACGTTGCAGTTGCCACGCCATATGTAAGTAAGGGCTGAATTATAAGTTGAAGTACTCTGGAAGCCGCTGTAAACGCTGCCACTATAGTCGAACCAAATCCGTTAATCGCTATTTGTACTATTACAACTCCTATAGAAGTTACAGAATATTGCAATGCCATAGGTACACCTATTTTTAAATGAATTTTATAAAAATATGTTAAATCTTTAAAGTCAGTTGCGGTAGGTCTAAATTGTTTAAATTTAATGAAACTATAAATTAAACATAAAATAGCAGCTATTGCCTGTGAAATAACTGTGGCCCATCCTGCTCCTTCAGAGCCCATACCTAAGTTTACAATAAAAGCTATGTCAAGAAAAATATTTAAAATACAAGCAATAATTAAAAAGTAAAGTGGAGTTTTGCTATCTCCTAAAGCTCTTAATATCCCTGCTAACATGTTATAACTTGCTAAAGTAAAAACACCTAAAAATATAATAGAAATGTATTTATATGCATGTTCAAAAATGTCTGGTGGTGTGTTCATAATATGTAATAAAGGCTCCGTCAAAAATAACATTACAATTGTAACAGCAAGACTAAATATAATCGTTAAAACAATATTACTTGCAATTGCTTTCTTTATTCCTTTTTCATCTTTAGCTCCAAATCGTTGTGCTACTAATACAGAAAATCCACCTGTGAGCCCAAATAAGCATCCGTTTATCATAAAGTTTAACGACCCCGTCGAGCCCACCCCTGCCAAAGCTTGTGCACCCAGATATCGCCCAACTATAATTGTATCTACCATACTATACAACTGCTGAAAGATATTACCTATAAATAATGGTATTGAAAATGTTAAAAATAATTTTAATGGATTTCCTGTTGTCATGTCATTCACTTTTTATTACCCCCAAATTTAATTTTATCTAGTTATTATATTCACTGTTACTTCTAAAATTACAAATAATAATGAAATTAAAATATTGATCGTTATTACCATTATACAAAAAAATTGCCAATAAAAAATTGGCATTTTTTTACAATACTTTATTTATAGCTATTAATAATCTATCTGGATCGATGGGTTTAGTTACAAAATCTCTTGCTCCTTTTTTTATAGCTTCAACCACCACGTTTTGTTGACTCATAGCGGAACACATAATGATTTTGGACTTCGGACTTACTTCCAAAATTTTCTGTATTGCATCTATACCTCTTAATTTTGGCATTGTTATATCCAAAAATATTACGTCTGGTTTTAATTTTCCCGATTGTTTTATAGCTTCGAGTCCATTTTCAGCTTCATAAACTTTTTCAAAACCATTTTCTTTTAAAATTCTTTTTATAAATTCACGCATAAATTGAGTATCATCAACTGTTAAAAATACTATATCTTCTGGGTTTGAATATTGCTTTTTCATATCAATTCCTCCTCATACAATTTTTATAATTCACACATTTATTAGTTATAACAGTTAATGTAGTAGCCTCACTTCTTAAAACGCTTTAGTTCATCGATAATTATGTCTACTATACTGCAAAACTGCTGAAAAATGTTGATTATAAATAATCTTATCCAATCATACTTTATAGTAATAATATAGTTACAATAATTGATATAATTATTATATTCACTATTACTTATAAAATTGCAAGTTAAAATATTGCTTGTTAGTACTATGATACAAAAAAATCGCCAGCAAAAATTTGGCAATTTTTTTATAATGCTTTTTTCTTATTCAGGATAACGGATTTAGGAATAACGTGACTAAATCTGTTATTTATAAGCACCATGTTTTTTTACCTCATAAAAGAACACCTAATGGTTTTGGACTTATTTTTTTATCCTCAATTCCATTTTCAGTTTAATCATTAAAAATACTATGTCTTCCAGATTTACGTATTGTTATTCGTTTTAATATTATTCATTTAATTCATACATTATATTGGCTATAACAGTTAATGTGGCAGTTTCACTTCTTAAAATTCTTTTACCTAAAGTAACACAATTAAAATTATTAGATTTTATATGGTATATTTCTTCTTCAGTAAATCCTCCTTCAGGCCCAATAACTACATTTATATTTTCTTTTAATTTTGTTTCTAATATATTTTTCAAACTAATTTTATTTTCCTTTTCATAAGGAATGATATTTAAATCAGTTTCGTTTGTATAATCAGTTACTTCATTAAAATTTATTGGATATTTAATTTCAGGAATCAAATTTCTTCCACTTTGTTTTGATGCTGCTTCAATTATTTTTTTCCATCTACTAATTTTATTTTCCATCTTCGAGGTTTCTAATTTGACTACACATCTATCTGTTATAATAGGTATAATCTGATACACACCTAACTCAACGCTTTTTTGTAAAACAAGCTCCATTTTTTCAGCCTTAATAAGGGATTGAAACAATGTTATTTTTGCTTTAGGTTCTGTAGATACTATAAATTTATGTTCTATAGTAGCAATTAATGATAATTTCCCTACACTAGTTATTATACATATAAACTCATTACCTTGTCTATCATTTATTAATAATTTATCTTTAATTTTTAACCTAAAAACGTTGATGATATGGTTATAATCAGATCCATCTATAGTTATTTTATCGTCTATAATTTGTTCTGGGTATACAAAAAATTTTTTCATATTTAGTTTTTCCTTGATGCTACAATAGCAATCCACTCATTTTTTTCTTCGATTTCAATTATATGCCATCCCGTATTTAATATAGTTTCTACAACTTTTTCTTTTTTAGTGTTAATAATACCAGAAGATATCCATATTCCATTTTCGTTTAAAATACTATCAACTTCACTAGCAAGTGATACTATGATGTCTGCAATTATATTTGATACAACTATATCAGCTCTAGTATCTAACACTTCTATTAAGTTTCCACTGACTGCAGTCATTTTATCTGCAACGTTATTTAGCATAATGTTTTGAGTTGCAACTTTTACAGCCATAGGGTCAATATCTACACCTATAACTTTTTTTGCTCCTAACTTAGTTGCTATTATGCCTAATATTCCGCTACCAGTGCCTATATCTATAACAAGCGATCCTGCCTTATCATTAGAGAGATACTTCTCCAGTAATTCAGCACACATTTCAGTTGTTTCATGAGTGCCTGTACCAAAGGCCATTCCAGGATCCATTTCCACTATTATTTTATTACTTTCATTTATAAAATGTTCCCATGTGGGCTTAATAATTATATTTTTTCCTAAAAGAGTAGGTTTATAATATTTTTTCCATTCATTTGCCCACTTTTCTTCGGGGATTTCTAAAACAGTAATATTGCCTGTTCCAGTTTTTAAAAATTGACTAATATGATTTAACTGACTTTTTATTTGTGTTATAGTCTTTTCTATATCAATTTCTTCATTAAAATAAGCTTTAACTATAACTACATCCATATCCTTGGATAATAACTTTTCATCAATTAAGTCATACCAAACTTGCGTTTTATCTTGTGTCACAACATCTTTAGGATCACAGACTTCAACACCTGCATCAAGCTCATCAATTAAAAAATAACTTAATGCTTCCACTGCCTCTGTGTCTGTTTCAATTCCTATTTGAATATAATCCATTAAATTCCTCCATATTACTTATACTTCTTGTTAATTACAATCATGAATAAGGGCAACCATACATATTTAGCTATCTCAAAATACATAATGATTGCCCAATGCTATTAATTTATTTAATAATCTATTTGTTATTAAATTTTTTTAAATTTGTTACAAACTTATCTATTTTGTCTCTGAATTTACTTTGCTCAGGCAAATGTTTTTTATCAGCAGTATCATTATCAAAGTCTTCAATTAAAACTTTTTGTTTTGCAGTTAAATTTTTAGGTACTTCCACATATACTTCAACATATTGATCACCTCTTAGTCTGCGATTTTTCAAACTTGGAATACCTTTTCCTTGTAATCTAAATGTTGTACCTGTTTGAGTTCCTTCTTTAATACTAAATTTTACATTTCCATCTAGTGTTGGTATGGATAATTCTGCTCCCAGAACTGCTTGCTTAAATGTAATAGGCATACGCACATGTACGCTATATCCTTCACGTTTAAATATTTCATGAGGCTTAATATATATCGTAATTAATAAATCACCATTTGGTGCTCCAACCTCACCAACTTCACCTTTTCCACTAAGTCTTATAGTTTGACCATTGTCAATTCCAGCTGGAATTGTGACTGTTATTTTCTTTGTTACTTTTATACGGCCTTGTCCCTTACAAGTAGTACATTTTTCTTTAATAATTTTTCCTTCTCCATTACAAGCATCACATGTTTGTACACTTTGCATTGAGCCCAAGATTGTTTTTTGTGTAACACGAATTTGACCACTACCACCACATTTTGTACATGTTTCTGTTTGAGTTCCTGGTTTTGCTTTTGTTCCATTACAGGTTGGGCAAGTTTCTGTGGTTGCTAT
Source organism: Candidatus Epulonipiscium fishelsonii (assembly GCA_001983455.1). Taxonomy (GTDB): domain Bacteria; phylum Bacillota; class Clostridia; order Lachnospirales; family Cellulosilyticaceae; genus Epulopiscium_A. Next base: position 46,889 of record LJDB01000007.1, on the reverse strand, counting down.
TTGAATTTCTTTTTCTGCTCCAAATGCTGCTTCTTCAAATTCAACTTGCATATTTTGGTGAATATCAGCCCCTGGTCTTGGACCACGTCTTCCACCTCTTGAAGATCTTGTATTTCCAAATATATCTCCAAATGCACCTCCAAATATATCTTCAAAGTCAAATCCAGCACCACTAAATCCGCCAAATCCACCAAATCCACCAGCACCGCCCATTTGATCAAATGCATTGTGTCCATATCTATCATAAGCTGCACGTTTATCAGCATCACTTAACACTTCATATGCTTCTGAAGCTTCTTTAAATTTTGCTTCTGCTTCTTTATTATCAGGGTTTGTGTCTGGATGATATTTTTTAGCTAACTTTCTATAAGCTTTTTTTAAATCAGATTCAGTTGCTCCTTTTTGTACTCCTAATATTTCATAATAATCTCTTTTTTCCATTTTGCACCACCATTTATATTTTCTTTTACATTATACTAACAAATTAGACCGAAATCAACCTATACTAAAACTACCATCGTTAAATAATAATTTCCTCTAATCCACTATCAATACTTCCAACGAACCAATTAACAATCTTATTACGCTTGTTTCAAGACGTTTTTTATATTTAAATCTGTTATCACGAATAAAAGCCAAAGAGAATTTGGCTCTTTGACTTTTACGTTAATCGCTATAATAAATGAAGTTTAATAATCTTCATCTATTATCCTATTCTTCTTTAAAATCAGCATCAATTATATCGTCATTTTGTGGACCATATGTTGGTTCAACATCTGGTTGCCCTGCTGTTTGAGAGTACATTTTTTGTGAGATTTCATGGAATACTGCTGTTAATTCGTCTTTTGCATTTTTAAGAGCTTCAACTTCTGCATCACTAATTGAATCAATATTTACTTTTTCAGTAATATCTTTTAACGCATTAAGTTTCACATCAATGTTTGCTTTGTCTGCAGGATCAAGTTTATCTGCCATTTCTCCAACCATTTTTTCAGTTTGGAATAACATGTTATCAGCTTCATTTTTTGTATCAATTGCTTCTTTACGTTTTTTATCTGCAGCAGCATTTTCTTCAGCGTCTTTAATAGCTTTATCTATTTCATCTTCAGAAAGATTTGTGCTTGCTGTAATAGTGATTTGTTGTTCTTTTCCGCTTCCAAGGTCTTTAGCTGAAACTTTAACTATACCATTTGCGTCAATATCAAATGTTACTTCAATTTGAGGAACTCCTCTTGGTGCTGGCATAATTCCATCAAGTTTAAAGTTTCCTAGAGATTTATTATCTTTAGCCATTTGGCGTTCACCTTGAACAACACTGATATCAACCGCTGGTTGGTTATCTGCTGCTGTTGAAAATACTTGGCTTTTCTTAGCTGGTATAGTAGTATTTCTTGGAATAAGAGGTGTTGCTACTCCACCTAGTGTTTCAATACCTAGTGTAAGAGGTGTAACATCAAGTAAAAGAATATCTCCTGCCCCAACATCTCCAGCAAGTTTTCCACCTTGAATTGCAGCTCCAACAGCAACACATTCGTCAGGGTTAATTCCTTTAAATGGATCTTTTCCAACTATTTTTTTAACTTCTTCTTGAACAGCTGGTATACGAGTTGAACCTCCTACTAATAATACTTTACTAATTTCAGAAGCATTTAAGTCAGCGTCTTTTAATGCATTTTTTACAGGTGTAAGAGTTCTTTGTACTAAGTCATTTGTTAGCTCATTAAATTTAGCTCTTGAAATTGTTACATCTAAGTTTTTACCACTAGCACAAATAAATGGAATTAGTACTTGTGTTGTAGTTTTAGTTGAAAGTTCTTTTTTAGCTTGTTCAGCTGCTTCTTTAACACGTTGCATTGCCATTTTGTCATTTGTAATATCTTCACCTTCTTTTTTCTTAAACTCATCAGTAAGATATTTAATAACTCTTTGGTCAAAATCATCACCACCAAGGTGATTATCTCCACTTGTTGCAAGAACTTCGATTACTCCATCTCCAATTTCTATAATGGATACGTCAAATGTTCCTCCACCAAGGTCATAAACCATAATTTTTTGTTCTTGTTCATTTTCAAGTCCATATGCTAGTGCTGCTGCTGTTGGTTCATTTATAATACGTTTTACATCTAACCCAGCAATACGACCTGCATCTTTGGTTGCTTGACGTTGTGAATCTGTAAAATATGCTGGTACAGTAATAACTGCTTCTGTTATTGGTTCACCAAGGTGAGCTTCTGCGTCTGCTTTTAATTTTTGTAGTATAATAGCTGAAATTTCTTGTGGTGAATATGCTTTGCCGTCAATATTTACTCTATGGTCAGAACCCATATATCTTTTTATTGATGAAATAGTGCGGTCATGATTTGTAATTGCTTGACGTTTTGCAGTGTCTCCAACTAGTCTTTCACCATCTTTTGTGAATGCTACAATTGATGGAGTTGTTCTTCCACCATCAGCATTTACTATAACTACTGGTTTTCCACCTTCCATTACTGATACACAAGAGTTTGTTGTTCCTAAGTCAATTCCTATTATTTTTCCCATTCTAATTTCCTCCTAATATTTAAATATGTCTTTTTATTTTTTAAAATTTAATTAGCTACTTTCACAAGACTATGTCTTATTACTTTTCCTTTAAACATATATCCTTTTTGCATTTCTTCAATAATTACATTTTTTCCATATTTTTCATCATCAACATGGAATATTGCATTGTGAAGATTTGGATCAAATTCTTCATCAACTGCATCAATTGGCTCAACACCTAATTTTTCTAAGGCACTGAAAATTTGTTTATAAATCATTGATACACCATCATAAAATTCTTTATCTTCACATTTTTGCTTTAATGCTCGCTCAAAATTATCAATTACAGTCAACAGTTCTTTTACTGTATTTGATACAGCACGATCATAAGTTTCAAGCTTCTCTTTATCATTACGTTTGCGGTAATTTTCAAAATCAGCCATAAGCCTTTGATATTTTTCAATGTATTCTTTTGACTTATCAGTTTCTTCAGCTTTTGTAGCTTTGTCCTCTTTATCTTTTTTATCTGAATTTTCTTCAGTAGTTTTCTTAGTATTTTTTGAAGCTGCTTTTTCAGTAGTTTCTTCAGATTCTTTTTCAGTAGACTCGTTTTCATCTATTTTAGAATCTGTTTTTTCTATCTCTTCAGTGTTTTTTTCAATTTCTTCATTAGTTTTTGAAGCGTCTTTATCTTTCTTCATCTTGAATTAGCAAGGATACTCTCACTTCCATAAGTGGGAGAGGAATTGCGTCCTACATTCCTTGCATTCTCCTTTCTGTTAATAAACTCTTATATTTAATACATATACTATTATTTAGTATATCACTTCTTTTTCTAATTACTAAAAATCAGTGTTAGGTATCCTTAGACAATGTTATAATAACTTTTAGATTAAATTTACAAAATCAGGTTGACTGCTCCACTTCTTACAAGTAGGAGTAATTGACAAATCCTTCCCTTCCTAATTATCTACCATATTTGTTATTTGATAGGCAATATGTTCAAGTAAAGAAATTACTTGTCCATAATCCATACGTTTGGGACCAATAATTCCTATTGTTCCCAAGGTGTATTCACCTAGTTTATAAGTTGTTGTGATTAAACTACATTGTTTCATAGGTTCAAGATTATTTTCTTCTCCTATGCAAATAGTCGTTCCATTCTTCTTAGATAGTAGATTTATTAAATAAGGTTTCTCTTCTAGAAGCTCTAGAAGTTCCTTAGCTTTAGATATATCATTAAATTCTTGGAAGGCCAAAATATTAGTAGCCCCTTTTGTGAATGTATTTGTAGTTTCATCTTGTAAAGTTGAAACTATAGCATTTGCTATATCCAAAATTAATTGCTTATGTTCAGGTAGTTTCTTAGCCATTTCTTGCCAGTCTTTATTGTTTAGATTATTTAGAGTGGTTCCACCTAAATAATCATTTAGAAAGTTTGATAAAACTAAGCATAATTCATAGTCTACCTGCATTGGCGTTGATATTATATGATGTTTTACTATAGTTGTATTTGTAACAATTACACAAGCCACACTTTTGTAATCAACTGGCACAAGCTGAATATGTTTAATTTCAATTTCTTGTATAGGAGATGTAGTTGCAACCGTTGCATAATTTGTCATCATAGCCACAAGACGTGCAGTCTCTTCAAGCAAAGTATCAATCGTATTCATTTTGACTTGCAACATATTGACAATAATTTCTTGTAAGTCCGGAGCAATATTTGGTCTGTTCATTAAATTATCAACATATAACCTATATCCTTTGTCAGAAGGAATTCTTCCAGCTGATGTATAGGGTTGAACAATAAGCCCTAGTTCTTCTAAATCAGCCATTTCATTCCTAATTGTTGCGGAACTTACACCTAAATCATATTTTCTTGAAAGTGTACGGGAACCTACTGGATCACCTGTTTGTATGTAATCTTGAATTATAGCTTCAAGAATACGAGTTTGCCTTTCATTCATTGGTTGCTCTTCATTCATTTGTTCACTTCCTTTTTGTTAGCACTCACCTGAATAGAGTGCTAACTACTTTTAAACTGTACCACTATATATTGCAAATGTCAATACCTTTTTTAAAAATTTTTTAAATTTATTTTTTAACAGCAAATATGGTCTATATTTTTTGAGTTTTTTTGAAGCCACTAGAGCTTGCTATAACTGCTGTTCAATTAAAATACCTTCTCTATACGCTTCTAATAACTCATATAAATCTGCTATTGTTTCTTTCATTTTAATCCCTACATCAGTATCTCCAACTAGTTCCCTTTTGTTTGCTTTTACTATTTTTATTGTATCCGTATTTATATCTGTGTCTTCTAATATAGCATCTTCCGTATTTGTAAAAGGCTTGTGAGATACCAAAATTAAACCGTGACTATTGTAAATCAAAGTATACCCTGCAATCCCAGTTTCATTTTGATAAGCTTTTGAAAATCCTCCATCAATTATAAATAATTTTCCGTTACATTTTATAGGATGCTCGCCTTGCTTCACTTTCACAGGCACATGACCATTTATAACATGAGCTTTAGCAGGATCAAGCCCAAAATTTTTTATTATATTATCTATTACTTCCTCATTTTCACAATATAAATAATATGGATTTTTTTTCTCTACATAAATTTCTTTTTCTTTCACAAGATACCTTTCAAATGTTGCCATTTTATCCTTACCAAATATTGGTGAGTTTTTATGCAACCAAGTATACCACATCATATTTTTGCCAAATTTTCTTTCTTGATAATTTTCTGAGAAAAGACCTTTTCTTATATAACTCTCTAAAAAGTCAAACCATGCCTTGCCATAAAACTCTTTGCCTAAAAACCTTATCTTTTTAAAACTTCCATCATTTTCTAATAACATGCAACCATGATATAATAAATTATTATTATATATTTTATAAAGGCCACCTTTAGATAACAATAATTTTACGTGTTTTTGCAATTTTTCACAGTTTAAAAATGAGTAACTTAATTTGTCCATTACTTCTTTTTCTTCAATAGTTAGTGTATAAGGACTAGATTTGTCCACTGTTGGAAAATTGCTATCTTTTATATTATAAGTTTTGTCTTTTATTACAATAGTTTTATTTTCGTAGTTTATCTTATGCAACAAATTCCTGTCTTCTAGTCCAAATTCTTTATTTTCTGATATCAATTGGCCTTCAATTTTAAATTGTAAAATCGTGATAGCTTTATGAATTTTTAAATTTAAATCATCTTCCTTAGCGTTATTTGTTGCCTTCAGCTTAAAACATTCACAGTTATCATCTTTATAGTTGTCCATAGCATATGTTGCTAAAGGCAACAGATTTATTCCATATCCTTCTTTCAATGTATCAAGATTTCCATATCTAACACAAATGCGTACTACATTAGCAATACATGCCCAATGTCCAGCGGCGGCACCCATCCATAATACGTCATGGTTTCCCCATTGAATATCCAACGAATGATACTCTAAGAGCTTATCCATTATTTGAGGTGCACCATTACCTCTATCATATATGTCCCCTACAATGTGTAGATGGTCAATTATTAATCTTTGAATTAATTCACTCAATGCAATTATAAAAAGCTCCGCTCTTTTTGTGTCTATAATAGTACTAACAATCGAGTTATAATAGCTTTCCTTGTCATGTACCTCCACTTTTTCTGTAATCAATTCTTCAATTACATATGCAAATTCACGTGGAAGAGCTTTTCTAACTTTTGAACGTGTATATTTACTACTAACACTTTGACAAACTTTGATTAATCTAAATAGCATTATACGATACCATTCATTTTTATCTTCAGCCTCTAAAAGCAACAAGTTCATTTTTTCTTTTGGGTAATATATCAATGTTGCTAAATTCCTTTTATCTTTATTTGGTAGAGTATGACCAAATATTTCGTTTATTTTTCTTCTAACTGTTCCTGAACTATTTTTTAACACATGCAAAAAGGCTTCATGTTCACCATGAACATCAGATAAAAAATGTTCAGTACCTTTAGGCAAATTTAAGATAGATTGTAAATTAATAATTTCCGTTGAAGCTGAAGCAATATTCGGATATAACTCTGCAAGCTTTTTTAAGTATTTTATTTTGTAGTCTATCATAGTTATTTTCCTTTGTATTTATATATTTAAAAACGATGCAAAAATTATATTAGATATATCTATCCCATAATCAGTCAAATTTAGAATGTTGTTATTATTATTTCTAATTACACCCTGTTTTATCCACCTATCAATCTGATTTCCAAATATATCATAAATTTCAACGCCAAACAATTTTTGAAATTCGTTTATATCTATACCACTACGCATTCGCAGTCCTAAAAACATAAACTCTTCTTGTTGCATACGTGGTGTAATATATTCATTTCCCTCTTGTACAGATAAATTATTATTGTTTATATTCATTATATAGTCTTTTAAATTTCTAATATTAGTATACCTAGACGAACTAATATATCCAGAAGCTCCAAGACCAACTCCAATATATTGTTTTTGTTTCCAATACAAAATATTATGTTTACATTCTTTACCGTTTTTAGCCCAATTGGAAATCTCATAGTGATTATAACTATTTAAAATATCTTTGGCTATATTATACATTTGTCGGTCCAAAGTTTCATCTGCTAATGTTAATTCCCCTTTTTCATACATTTTGGTAAACTTGGTATCACCTTCTAATGTAAGAGAATAAGCAGAAATATGTGGTATATTATATTTAACAACAGTATTCAAACTTTCTTCCCATTCTTGTAAAGTTTGGTTAGGTAGTCCAAATATCAAATCTGTATTTATATTAGTTATGCCATTTGATTTTAACAAGAAAATAGCATTTTCCCACTGCTTAAAAGAATGAACCCTTCCTATATTTTTCAAATGGTAGTCCTGTACAGCTTGTAGCCCCAGGCTTATCCTATTAATAGGGTACTTTCTAAACAGAACCACTTGTTCATTTGTTACAGTGTCAGGATTTGCCTCTATAGTCCATTCACAGTCTTCACTTAAAACAAAGTTATCTACAATACAATTATATATTTGCTCTAGTAAGTAAGGAGGCAACACTGTTGGTGTCCCTCCTCCAATAAATATACTTTGAATTTGTGTATTTTTAAATAACTGGCCATAAGATTTTATCTCTTTATTTAGTGCATTAACATATTCTTCAACTAAATCCATCCTTGAGTAAGACAAAAAATCGCAATAATGACATTTTGACTTACAAAACGGTATGTGTACATATAACCCTAATTCCACTACGGTTACTCCTTGTTATTTTCTAATTACCAAATATTTCTGGATATTTATATTCTAAATCTTCGTCTTCTTCCAGAGTTTCATCAATATCAATTGCAAAACTAATAGTTCTAGTCTTAGTATCAACTCCTGTTATTTTTACTTTTATTTTATCTCCTAGTTGATAAATTTTTCTTGTATCTTCTCCTATAAATCTATGTCTATCTGCATCATAGATATAATAATCATCCCACATATCATTAACATGAATTAGCCCCTCAATGGTGTTTGGTAATTGTACATAAATTCCCCAAGAAGTTATCCCATTAATAATACCTTCAAATTTTTCACCCACTCGGCTTGCCATAAACTCTACCTTTTTCAACTTAATAGTTTCACGCTCTGCTTCTTCTGCTCTTCTTTCTCTTGCAGAAGAATGTTTTGCAACATGAGTAAGTATATTTGCAATTTCTGCTTCTTTGTGACCTTTAAGTTTGTTATGAATATTATATTTTATTATTCTGTGAATTTGTAAGTCAGGATATCTTCTAATAGGTGACGTAAAATGACAATAATATTTTGCAGCCAATCCAAAATGACCTATACATTCTTCGGTATATTTTGCTTGTTTTAAGGATCTTAGTAATAGTGTACTAATTATATTTTCTTCAGGTAAGTCAGTAATATCATCCAGTACTTTTTGTAAGTCTTTAGGATAAATTTTTTCGCCTTTTATTTTTTCATGTCCAAAACTTTTTATCACTTTGTTTAAATTAATTATTTTTTCATGATCTGGATTTTCATGGGAACGATATACAAAAGGTTTTTCTTGCCAAAAATAATCTTCGGCAATTGTTTCATTACAAACTAACATAAACTCTTCAATCAATTTTGTTGCAACATTCCTGTCATACTCTTTAATTTCAAGCGGTTTCCCTTTAGCATCCAATAATATTTTAGCTTCAGGAAAATCAAAGTCAAGTGCACCTCTTCTTTTCCGTTTATTTCTCAAGATTGCAGCAAGTTTTTCCATATTATAAAACATACTTAAAAGATCTTGATATCTTAGTTTTAATTGTTCATCTTCATCCATCAAGATTTTTTTTACTTGAGTATAGCTCATACGTTCATCTATATTAATAACGGTTTCTAATATTTCATGAGAAATTACATTTCCTTTTACATCAATATCCATTATACAACTTAAAGATAGTCTATCCACACCCGCATTTAACGAACAAATTCCATTACTCAACTTATGTGGTAACATTGGAATTACTCTATCAACTAAATATATACTTGTTCCTCTTTCCAAAGCTTCTTTATCTAATTCACTTTTTTCTTTAACATAGTGCGTAACATCTGCAATATGCACTCCTAATCTATAAATTCCATTTTCTAGTATTTCTAGTGATACTGCATCATCAAGGTCTTTGGCATCTTCACCATCAATTGTTACCATTTGTATGTTTCTTAAATCTGTTCTACCTTGTTTATCTTCTTCTAAAACGTTTTCTGATATTGTTGAGACTTCTTTCATAACTTCATTTGGAAATTCCATAGGCAAATCAAATTCATATATAATCGACAAAATATCCACACCAGGATCATTTACATGGCCTAGGACTTCTATAATTTTTCCTTGGGGATTCTTCTTACCTTTTTCAGGATTAGTTAATTCCACTAAGACCTTATGCCCTTCAACTGCTCCATTTCTATATTGCTTAGGAATAAAAATTTCTTCTTTAATCTTTGGCTCATCAAGTTCAACAAAGCTAAAAGTTTTGTTTTGCTTATATATACCAACAAGATGTTGACTACGTTCTATTATTTCAACAACTTCTCCTTCTGTTTTTCTATTTTTATCTCCTTGCTTAATTATTTTACACAACACTTTATCTTTATGCAATGCTCCATTAACAGCATTACTAGGAATAAAAATGTCGTTTTCTTCATCCTCTATTTCGACAAAACCAAATCCTCTAAAGTTAGAAGAAAAAGTTCCTATATAATGTGTTTTTTCTTCCTCTCGATTTCTTTTTACTTTTTTATATCTGCCTTTTTTATTTTGCCTAATTTTTCCTTCTTGAACTAGTTCATTTAATATTATCTCTAATTCACTTCTATCTTCAAATGGTACTCCTAAAGTAACCATTATTTCTTTCAATTTCATACTTACAAATGAAGGATCTTGTATTAAGCTTAATACGATTTTTTTTCTATCCATATTTTTCCTTTCTATTATCTAAAAAAAGACTGTTCTAAAACAGCCTTTTAAATCACTCCTAATAATAATGCACTAATCATAAATAGACCAGCAATAATTTTTGTCCATCTTTCAAACCGACCTTCTAGGGTATTTTTTTTATTTTTCGCCCAATAAGTTCCGCTATTTTCAGATGTAAGCCCACTAAGCCCACCTGTTTTTCCTTCTTGCAACAATACAATTATTATAATTGCTAATGATGAAACCACAAATATAGCTATTAAAATCATTTCCATTTTTTCATCCCTCTATTCTTTTTTATATTACATTTTTCTCTAATAGAATAGCATAGCTATGTTAAATATGCAAGAGTTGCCCGAATTTCAATGATTAGGATATTTTTATATATTTTTTTAAATATATTTATTCAGAGGTCTTTTTAGCAAAGCAGAAAGTGGAATTGCTACAATTAAACCTAATCCTGAAGATAATAATGAAGCAGGTATGTTGGTCAATGCTATTTCAAAGCTATCCAGCACAACACTCCACGCAACAATATATCCTATTAAAGTCCATAAAGCAGCGATTGCTATCGCCATGATATTTTTTAAAAGTTCTCTTATATAAGTATTACCTTTAGTTGACCAAATTATTAAAGTTTTATTATGAGAAATAGCTCCTACTAAAAAACCTGCTATTCCTTTAATTATAAATGACCACAATGTATAAGCAGACATTCCCATTAAGATATCAAACAAGGTAGAACCTATTGCTCCTGCAAAACAGGCATATTTTTTTCCAAATAATATTCCCGTTGTAAAAATTGCAGCACTACCTAAATGCACCATTGCCTGACCAAATGGTATCTTTATAAATGTAGCTACCATACATAAAGCAGATAATAGTCCTATTTTTACTAAGTCTTGTGTTTTCAATGTTAATTCCTTTCTTAATTTATTTAAGCCCTCCCTACAAGTTTCTAGTACTTTATTAATATATTATTTTTTAAAAAATTAAATACATCATTTCAATATTTACTTGACAACTATTTGTCATAAATAATAAAAAAGACATCTAGAAAAGATGTCCTCATAATTCTATTCTATTAACTTAAATAAATATATTATTTTTTTTAAGTACAAATCAGCAACAACTTTAAAGTTTATATTTAATTCTTCTCCAAGTCCAATTAAATATTTATAAAGAGCTACATTATACCATTGCAGATATTGAAAAATTCTCCACAAATAGACTCTATTTTTTTGATCAATGGTTGGCTCATATCCAAGATAAATACCTAGTAATTTTATTCCTAGTCCTATTTCTTTATTTCCAACACAAGCAATATCATAAAAAGGGTCGTTATTTCCGCTAAATTCCCAATCTAACAAATATGTATTATCTTTCCCCACAACAATATTTGAAAGTTGACAGTCATTGTGACATAATACTAGAGTAGTTGTATCAAGAAATATTTTATTTTTAAAAAATTCGTTTTTTAACTGGATATATAATTCATCATGTTTATAATTAAATTCATTCAAATAACCTTCATAAGTTTGTAGTCTTTCATACGGTTCATAGTTATTCTCTGATTTTAAATTTGAAGTATGCACAGTCTTTAAAAGTTTTGATACTTCTTTTAAATAATTTTCTGGTTTTTCAAAATTACTTAAAATATATCCAGGAACATATTTTGCAATCTTATATCCTGTGTCTGTATCAAAATAAATATTTTGACTATTGATATTTAGAGACTTTATAAGTTCTATATTTTTATATTCTATTTCTCGGTTAACAAATTTTTCGGAATTTTTTCCTGAAATTCTAAAAGTATATAAATTCTTATCTAATTCAAATATAAATATTTTATTTGATAGTCCTCCCATTAACCGTTCTTTTAATATTATTTCATTTTTGGATGTATTGAATACTTGACTAGCAACACTTTTTATGATACTTTCCATAGCAGCCCTCACTTTGTTGTAATTAATTTAGATATATTCTAAATTATCCTAAACTGGTAAAAAAAGATATCCTCTTTAAAAAAATATCTTTTCTTAGTTTACACCTAAAGCAAGTATAATATTCCAATACTAATCCGACTACTCCAGATTATTAAACAGTCATACGCTCAATAATTTTTTCAGCTATAACTATGCCATCTACCGCTGAAGACATTATTCCGCCAGCGTATCCAGCTCCTTCTCCAGCAGGATATATACCTTTAATATTACTCTCATAATTACTATCTCTACTCAACCTAAGTGGTGACGAACTCCTTGTTTCAAACCCTGTTAAAATTGCATCTTTATTTCCAAAATTTTCTATCTTTTTATCAAATTCGTAAATTGCTTCTTCAAAAGCCTCCGACATATCTAGTGGTAAATAATTTCTTAAATTTACATATTTTGTATTTGGTGCATATGTTGGTTTTACTTCTCCCAAATCTGTTGTTTCTACATTATTTAAAAAATCACCTAGTGTTTGAATTGGAGCATCATAATTATTTCCACCCAATACATAAGCTAATTTTTCATATTTTCTTTGCAAATCAATTCCAGCTAAAGGATTATCACTTCCAAAATCGTCTGTGGATACATTTATTAGTAAGGCACTGTTTGCATTTTCATTATCTCTATCATATTCACTCATGCCATTTGTTACAATATGACCCTCTTCCGAAGAAGCAACAATAACTTCTCCGCCTGGACACATACAAAAACTATATACAGTTTTACCATTTTTACAGTGGTGAACCAATTTATAATCTGCTGCTCCCAGTTTTTCATTTTTAGCAAATTTCTCTCCATATTGAGCCTTATTAATCCAACTTTGTAAATGTTCAATTCTCATTCCTATTGAAAAAGGTTTTTGCTCCATGTTCAAATTAGAATTATATAGCATGTTGAAAGTATCTCTTGCACTATGACCTAATGCAAGAATACAAGTATCTACATCAATCCATTCTTTGTTATTCACTTCTATTTGAACCAACTTGTTATCGTTTACTTTTATATTGGTTAAACAAGTGTTAAATCTAAATGTACCTCCTAGAGTTTCTATACGAATTCTTATGTTTTTTACAACTGATCTCAATATATCTGTACCAATATGAGGTTTATTCTTATATAAAATATTTTCGTTTGCTCCAGCATTAACTAGTTCTTCTAATACTTTTCTGCACCTAGTATTTTTTATTTGAGTAGTCAATTTTCCATCTGAAAAAGTGCCTGCTCCACCTTCTCCAAACTGTACATTTGATTCTTTATTAAACTTTCTCTCTTCCCAAAATTTATTTATATCTTCAATACGTTCATCAACTTTTTTTCCACGTTCAATTAAAATTGGGTTATATCCTGCTTCGGCTAAAATTAAGCCTGCAAATAATCCACAAGGTCCTGTTCCAACAATAACAGGTCGCTTTTTTGAACCACTGATGTTACTTGGTGGTGGAATATATTTCATATTTGGAGCTTTCATATCTGGGAATTTCTTTAAAATTATATTATCCTTTTTCGTCTTTACGTCAATAGTATAAACAAATTGTATATTATCTTTTTTTCTTGCATCAATGGCTTCCTTAAAAATCGTGTAAGTTATTACATCAGAAGGTTGCACATGTAATTTTTTTGCTATTTTATATATTAACATATCTTTATTTTGTTCTACACTTAATTTTATATCTTGTACTCTTATCATCTATTACCTCTATCTAATTTTTCCTGCAATATATCCTGTTGACCATGCCCATTGCAAATTGTATCCTCCGCAATCCCCATCCACGTCCAGTATTTCACCTGTAATGTATAATCCTTTTAATACTTTTGACTCCATAGTTTCTAAGTTAACATCATCTAGGCTTATTCCTCCTATTGTTGTTTGTGCAAATTTAAATCCACGAGTGCCAACTATATCAAATCTTAAAGATTTAATGGAATTTACTAGTCTTTCAATTTCTTCGTATTCAAGTTCATTACATAATCTATTTATATTTCCAACATTGGAATTTTTTATAATTACAGTTGCTATTTTTTTGTTTATCCATCCAATAAATAATTGTTCCAAACTATTAGTAGGATTTTTGTCTATTCGTTCATAAATTATTTGAATAAGTTGCTCTTTATTAAATTCAGGATGCAAATCCAATTTTACATAGCAACTTTCATCATTCTTTTTGCATATGCTTGCTACTCTACTTATCTGAAAAATTGCTGGTCCAGATAAACCATCCTCTGTAAATAGAACTTCTCCAAATTCTTTCTTTTCACATACATTATTTCGATAAATCGATACTTCACAATCTACTCTGATACCTTTTATTGTTTTACAATAATTTGATGATGATATTATTTGGACTAAAGAAGGATTTATCGGCAATACTTCATGTCCCAGGTCTTTTAGCATGTTATATATTGTTAAATCTGAATGTACACCTGCTTGCCCTCCACTAGCAACAATTACTTTATCTATAATTAATTTTTCTTTTTTATCTTCTTTTACTAAATCGATTTCAAAATGCTGACCCTTTTTTATCAAATTTATAACTTTACTATTTAATAAAGTATCTATATTTAATCGATTTATTTCTAACATTAAAACATCTAATACACTGCTTGCTTGTTTGGATAAAGGAAATACTTTATTATTTTCCACATAAGGAATAATTCCTAAGTCCTTAAAAAATTCAAGAGTTTTTTCTAAATTTATTATTTCAATAGGCAAAAAATGATTGCCCTTATAGCTTGTGTGGAAATTATCTGCCAATAGTTTTAGATTGGTCATATTACATCTGCCATTACCAGTTGCTAATATTTTTTTTCCTATTCTATCCTGCTTCTCAATAATAACTACATCAAAACCTTGTCTTTTTGCGATTATGCTTGCTATAAGCCCAGATGCCCCTCCTCCAATAATTGCTACTTTCATAAATGTTCCTTTCAATGTATAGCTGTCACAGTTGTATATATCATTCGCTTATACTCTGTAAAATATTTTCTAAATAATAGGGATTTTGCCTTAGTCGCTCTCTATCTTCAACATTAATCGAAATAAGTTCATGTTGCAAAAGAGTATTAACATAGCTCGAAAATTCATTTCTATTAAGTCCAATTGGTTCAAACTCATTTTCTCCAATTACAATTCCTATATCATCACCTCTAAAACCTAAACAATATATTACTTCTTCAGGTTCAATATATATACTTTTTTCTAAAGTTACAACTTTTTCAGTAAATTCTATTAAATCGTAATCTGGAAATAAGTCTCTTATATCGTTTTCGGTAAGTTGCAGCATATTTATACTATCAACTATTTCTTTACTTACAATATTACCTTCTTGGTCTTTTAAAGTAATAGTAACCTTTGTTGTTGGAGTGATATGGATTTCTGGTTCTAATACTTCGGGCGAAGGTTCTAGAATTGGCGTAGTTGGTAAAGTCGGTATAGTTGGTATAATTGCTTCATGCTCAATAGGCGGTGTAGAATTTTCTTTGAAAATTACATAATATGTTAATAAAAAAACTGTAATACATATAGCAACAGAACTCCCAAGAACTGCAAAGTAATGCTTCACCATAAATATTCCTCCTTAATATAAGTATATAAAAGATGCTAGAAAGCATCTTTCAAAATGATTTATTAAATTATTAACATATATTTTTTTATTATTCATCTTTTAAAGAAATTTTTTTATAAATCTTTTTCCTCCAGGGATACTTTCTAAATCATCTTTAGTAATAGCTCCAGTCAAAATGCCTATTATTCCATATAAAATAGCAGAAATACCAATTACTATAAGTAGCCATATATTTGGAATATTATAAAACCAATTCAAAATACTAAATAATCCCCATGAGCCTGCTCCCATTAATATTCCTGAATAAATTGGTTTTAATATTAAGCTTGACCAATTTAGTCTTATCTTCAAACTATTTTTCAAATAATTTATATTTAGAGCAGCATATACTATATAACATATAGTTGTACTATGAACAACAGAATAAATATTTAACACAGGAAATTTTAGGAAAACAAAATTACAAACTACTTTTATTATGCAAGCTATAAATGCATTTTTTGTGGGAATATTTTGTTTACCCATCCCCTGAAGTACTCCTGTTGTAAGTTGAGCAGTTGCAATAAATAAAATTGAAACGCTTCCATAAATCAATAATTCTTTGCCATCAGACACGTTTCTATAAAGCAAATTCATAATTGGACCAGCAAATATAGTAAGCCCAATTGCTGAAGGCACCGCAAATAAAAAACCTATTTTCAAAACAATTTTTATTTTTCCTTTAATATCGTTATAATCTTTTTTGGCCATTGATGCCGAAATTGCAGGCATAGCCGCCATAGCTATTGTAAGTATTAAAGATACAGGAACGTTTATAATAGTCAGATATTTTCCAAGATATTGTCCCGTCAAGCTATCTACTATATTTCGAATGTCCATATATCTTGCTCCAGTAACTGGAATAGCACTATACATATCTTGTGCCACCAACTGGTCTATAATAGAAGGTAAATAATAATTAAGCATCATTGTATCAATATTTGTCATTATAGAAAAAATTGATGTACTTAATACTATCGGTATTATTGTCATAAGAATTCTTTTTAATATAAGCACACCACTTTCGTTTCTATAAACCGACGTGGAACTTCTTGTATGTCTAATTTTTTTCCTATTTATGAAATATATTATTGATAATACTAATAACCCTACAAGTGCACCCACTCCTGTGCCAAGAGTACTTCCTGTTGCAGCTGCAATTATACCGTAATCAATAAATGCATATGCCAAAATTATACTAAACATAGCATTAAAAAATTGTTCAGTAACTTGTGAAATAGCAGTTGGCATCATGTGGTTCATCCCTTGAAAATAACCTCTCGTCACAGCCATAATAGTAACAACAATAGTTGTGGGAGCAAGAGCTTTTAAAGGCATAGTCAAATTTATGTTATTCATTAATTTTGCAATTGCTTCTGCCCCAAAAAATAAAATTCCTGCAAGACAAAATGCTAAAATTGTAGAATAAATTAATGCTGTATGATATACCTTGTGAGCTTCTTTAAAAGCACCAACAGCTCTTCTTTCTGAAACTAATTTTGAAATTGCACTAGGCATTCCTATTGCAGAAAAAGTAATAATTAATATATAAATATTATAAGCACTAGCATAAACGGCATTGCCTTCATCACCAATAATGTTTGTAATAGGAATTTTATATATCATTCCAAGTATTCTACTAATAAATGATGCTATTGCTAAAATCATTGCTCCTTTAATAATTCCTTTATTTGTATCCATAGGCTCTCATCTTTCTGTTTTTTTATTAATTATATCATGATAAATATTTTAGTAGTATACTTTCCTTATTAGCTTGTAAAAATAATTTGTACTCCCTAACAAATTGAGGATTAGAAATTGCAAATAAGACAAATTGTTCCATCTTCATTAACGTGTCTTGACTTAAATATTGACATATTGTTTCTTTTTCCATTTGCATATTTTCAGTGATATCTAAGATGATTAAAAATTGTTCAACTATTCTATCTCGTGTAATTAAGTAATTTGCAAACCGTATTCCATTATCGTTAATTTCAATAGGTTGATACGTACTATAATCAATATATTTTTGATAGTGTAACCGTTGAACAGCTTGCATTACTTGCTTAATGGGCTGGTTTAGTTTTTTTGCTATATCTCTACAAGTTATTTCTTCCTGATTTAACTTGGATACATAAATTACTAGCAAATAATGTTCTAAAGTTGATGATAACATATAAGTCACCTACCTTGTATAATTAAAGTAAGAACATTTCCTACTTATCTCTCAATTATATGCATAAATAAGTTTTCCAAATGCTTACTTTATCTTTATATATGTGATATGATATATTTATATAATTAAATTTTTGGAGGTATTTATGATAATTTTAATGAGTGATACATCTTGTGACTTGCCTTCATCTATAGTAGATGAATATAATATTCAGCTAATTCCGTACTATGTTTCGTTTAATAAGAACGATTATTTTAAAGAATTGTTTGAAATTAGTATAGATGAATTTTATACGAAATTGCGAAGTGAGAAAATTTTTCCAAAAACTTCTTTGCCTTCTATTAATGATTATTATACAAAGTTTGAACCAAATATAAAAAATGGAGATTCTATTATATGTGTTTGTCTTTCTAGTCATTTTAGCGGTTCATATAGTGCAGCTAAGAATGCTAGGGAATTAATTTTGGAAACCTATCCTGATGCTCAAATTGAAATTATTGATTCATTAAACGCAACTGGAGGACAAGGCTTATTAGTAACTGAAATTGGCCGAATGATTAAAGCAGGTTTGGAATTTAAAAAAATTATTAAAATTGCTTATAAAATAAGGCCAACGGCACGTATTTTCTTTTATGTTGACACGCTTGATTATCTTGAAAATGGAGGCCGTATAGGAAAAGCTGCCGCTTTACTTGGAACAATGTTAAATGTAAAACCTATTATTTATCTAGAGAATGGATTATTATTTCCAATTAGCAAAACAAGAGGAACAAAAAAAGCTGTTGCTAAAGTAATATCTGTTTTGCAAGATTTTACTAAAGATGATCCACAAAGTTATGCTTATGTAATTGGAGATGCACACAACCGTGAAGCTTCCATTCAAATGGCACAAGCATATAATGAAGTCATGCCTGTTCCATTTAATAAGCATTTTTTTACAATTGGAGTAACAATTGGGGTTAATACTGGACCTGATACATGTGGAGTTGCCGTTATAAAGAAATATGAAAATTTTATTCGTAATGACAATTAGTAAAAAAGGATTTTTGCTAAAAATAAATTATATGGGATCAATATGGATTACTAGATTTATACCTAAATCTTTGTAAATGTCTTTTTCAATTTTATCAATAATATCATGACTTGTTATTATATTTTGCTTTGCATCAACTTCTACATGAGCAGATGCAAAGCAATGATTTTCTCCATAAATATGAATTAATAGTCCATGCATAGATAAAACTCCGTCATATTGTAATATTCTTTCCGTTAATTCATCTGTCAATTCTTTTGGCGGAGCTTCTCCTAATAAAGTATTAACCATATCTTTAACAATGTTAACACCTGAACGAATTATTAGTATTGCAACAAATATACCCATAAATCCTTCAATCTGTATTCCTGTAAAATAAGAAAAAATTATGCTAATAAAAACAGATGCTGTTGATAAAACATCACTTAGACTATCTGTAGCAGCTGCTTTTAATACTTGACTATTTATTTTTTCCCCTATTTCCTTATTAAATTTGCTTAACCATAGTTTTAATAAAATAGAAGTGCCTAGTACAAGCAAAATAGTTATATTGAATTTTAATATATTTGGGTTTAATATTTTCTTCACAGATGAAGTTATTATCGTTATCCCAAGCATTATAATAATAGACGAAATAGCTAATCCACAAATATATTCAAACCTAGCGTGCCCATATGGATGTTCTTTATCTGCTGGCTTATTTGATATTTTAAAGCTTATAATACTAATAATTGATGAACCAATATCTGAAAGACTATTAATTGCATCAGCTGTTATCGCTATATTAGAAAAAGTTATCCCTATAATAAACGTAAATACACATAAAAATAAATTACACATAATCCCTACAACACTTGCTAAAATACCATACTTCTGTTTGACTGATATAGAATTAATATTTTTATAATCTTTGACAAATAGTTTTATTAATATATTAGTCATTTTAATCCTCCTTAGTTTTAGACTATTAATAAATTATGCAATATAAGTGCAATGTAATACTTCACATCACTCACTCATATGGATAGCCACAATGTCTTTCTCATGTAATATCGATATTATTCAAGGGGAACTGTAGTTTAAATTTTAGAGGCATTATAAAACTACAATATGAAGAAAGAATAATGTAGGTGCAATTCCCATCTATGGTACGGTGTAATTAGTTGATATTTATATATTGGTAGCCATTTTTTCCTATTTTTACTAAATTAATATTAATTCTTGACAAAAAATAAACTATTATTTATAATATTAGAAAGAACTTACTGAGGTGATAATATGATAGCAGCGTTTTTCGATATTGATGGAACAATTTACAGAGAAAGTTTAATTAAAGAAGTCTTTAAAAAAATGGTAAAATATGAAATTATTACAGAAGAAACATGGCAACATGAAGTACGCCCTTTATATCTAAAATGGGATGCAAGACAAGGTGATTATGATACATATTTACTCAAAATGGTAGAGGTTTATACAGAAACTGTCAAATCTATTTCTCCAACTCATATAAAATATATAGCTAAAAAAATAATTGAGCAAAGAGGAGATAGAGTTTATACATTCTCTAGAGATAGAATTAGTTGGCACAAAAAGCAAGGCCATAAAGTAATTGCAATTTCAGGTTCTCCAATTGAACTTGTTAAAGAAATGTCTGATAAATATGAAATGGATGATTATAAAGGAGCAGTTTATTTATCAAATGGAAATACATATACTGGTGAAGTAATTCCTATGTGGGATTCAAAAAGTAAAAGCAAAGCTATTGCTGAAATGGTAGACAAATATGATATTAATTTGTCAAACAGTTACGCTTATGGAGATACAACAGGAGATTTTAGTATGTTACAGCAGGTAGGAAATCCTTATGCAGTAAATCCAACACGTGAATTATTAAATAAAGTCACTATGGATGACGAAATGAGAAATAAAATAACAGTTATAATTCAACGTAAAGATGTTATATATAAATTATCAACTGACGAGCTTCATTACACTGAAAATTCTCAAAACTAATGACAAAAACCTAGTAAAATGCCAACGGAATTTTACTAGGTTTTTTGAGTATCTTTATTTTTTTAATTCTAGCATTAGAAAATCAACATTAAACCTGATATTAGTAGCAATACATAAGTAATCTTCAAAAATACCTGCTGATTAATTTTATTATGTAGTTTATTTCCAATCTTAATACTTAAAATAGCTGTTAAAATTGAAATTACAGTCAATATACATACTTGAGAAGTAAATAAACCTTGTTGAGCATGGGTGATAAGTAAACTACTATTTAGTATTACCCATATTACAGCCAATGTCGCTCTGAAATCATTTTTATCTTTTAGAACTGTTACGGCATAAATTACAAGTAGACTTCCTCCACTGTTAAATATCCCATGAATAATTCCAGCTAGAAATATAACTAAAATCATTATAAAGTTTGGTAAAGGCATTTCTTTTTGTATAAACATTTTTTTTAGTGCTATACAAATTATAAGAATGGCATAAATATCTAGCAATATACCTGTTGGCATTATTTGTAATAAATATATTCCAACACCCATTCCTAATAACATAAGAGCAGTTATCTTTACAACTTCTTTTTTGTTCACATATTTATAGTTTTGAACTGCTACTATAATAAATAATACCAATGCAACTGCATTTAGTACAGCTCTTGCCTCATTAATTCCTATAAGTTGCATTGACGCTGGCATAGCTAACATAGTTCCTGCAAATCCTGTAAGTACTTGAATTACATTTGATACTATAACAACAATAATAAATAAAATTTGGTTGATCAAAATTTTCCTCTCCCTATCTTGGACTAAGTATAATTTGCATTATATTTAAAAATATCAATAAATAGAACTACATTTAATAAATATTTTTTATAATACGGTGAAAAAACTTTAAGATCACATACCTACAATGCGTATACTAGCGTAATCCACTAAAAATATAAATAAGATTGTACAGTGAAAAAAACATAGAGGTGACCAATAGTTACCTCTATGTTTCATTCAACTATATTTATCTAGGCACACTATATATTCCCACAATTATACCTAGTATTGCTCCTGCAAGAACCTGTAAAGGAGTATGTCCTAATAGTTCTTTTAATTTAATATCAAACTTAAAAATAAAATTATTATTAAACTGAATGTTTTCTACCAATCTATTTAAAACTTGTGCTTGCTTTCCAGCCTCAAGTCTTACGTTTGTTGCATCATACATAACAACAAAACTAAATACAGCAGAAATTGCAAATAATGCACTATCATATCCATATACTTGCCCTACCCCAACTGCTAATGCCATTGTAAAAGAACTATGAGAACTTGGCATGCCTCCTGCAGAAGTTAATTTTGAAAAATCCATTTCTCCCGTGTTATACCAAGCTATAATTAATTTAATAAGCTGAGCAATAAACCAACTCAATATTGCTGCTCCAAGTATACGATTTCTTATTAGTTCACCTAGCATCATGGCCCCCTAACTTTTTCGATAAACTAAATTTTCGGCTAATTCTCTAAGCGTAGATATATCTCCACTTAAATAGTTCAAACACTCTATTGCTTTTTTTGTAAGTTCGTCTGAGATGCTATAGCATTCTTCTAGACTATAATATCTCATATACGTATTCTTACAGTTTTTGATATCACTATGAACTGGTTTTCCTAGTTGATCTGTTGTAGAAGTTTCATCAAGAACATCATCAATAATTTGAAATACTTTTCCAATATATTGTCCATACTCTTCAAGGGCATGAATTTCAGCTTCTGTTGCTTGGCCTAAAACTGCACCCATTTTTGTCGAAGCTTTTATTAAGGCTCCTGTTTTGTATAGATGTATTGTATCTAATATATCTAAGTGTATTGTTTTGCCTTCACTTTCTAAGTCAAGCATTTGCCCCGCTACCATTCCTCTAATTCCACAGTCATGAGCCAAGATATGTGTAGCATCCACTCTTGCCCAATCTTTTTTTTTTAATGCATCATTTAACATAATTTCAAATGCATAGCTTAAAAGTCCATCACCAGCCAAGATTGCGGTTGCCTCATCAAATTGTCTGTGATTTGTGGGCTGTCCTCTTCTTAGGTCATCATTATCCATTGCAGGCAAATCATCATGAATTAAAGAATATGTGTGAATCATTTCCATTGCTGTTGTAAATGCTCCAATGTCACCTTTTCCACCAACAGCCTCATAAGCCAGTTTCATTAATATTGGCCGAATTCTTTTTCCTCCAATACATACGCTATATTTCATAGCTTCATATAATCTTGAAAAGTCTCCTTCACACTTTGGTAAATATTTATTTATATTATTTTCAACCTCTGCTTTATAAGTTTCTAGCTTATATTTTATATCCATTAATTTCACCAGTTTCACAAATATAGATTTCTTGTTTTGTATTTTCTAAAGATATATTGCCTTGTTTTAATTGTTCTATCATGTTTTCTAATTGCCAAATTGACTGCTTAAACATTATTCTTTGCCACCTTTTTTGTTTTTTCTAGTTAATTCATGCTCGTGCAAAGACTTTTATTACATCTTTAAATAATTTAAATCGTAATTAAATATGACACTATTAATTATAACACATTCATCCTTCAAATTAAAATAACTATGTGATATTTATAGCTTGATATATACTTCAATAAATAAACATCAAAATTTAAGTCTGATATACTAATTACTTGTCTATTCACATACATTCACTACTGGTTGATTTATTCTTCCTAAAATACCATTTATAAAATTAGCTGATTTTTCTGTACTATACATTTTAGCTATCTCAATACATTCATTTATAGAGACTTTCTCGGGAATATCTTTGGCCCATTTAATTTCATATACTGCCATTTTTAAAATAGCGTGATCTACTTTTGATATTCGGTCTAATGACCAATTTGTAACACTTTTCTCCAATATATGTTCAATCTCTTGTTCATTATCTAATATTGCTTCAAATTCATCAATTATAAAGTTTTTTACCTTCCCCTTAACTTCGTTTGTTCTTTCTCCAATTATTCTGTCAATATCATCTTGTACTGTTTTTTCATACAGCATCTGCATTATTGTTTCTCTTGCTTCTCGTCTAGTCATTTTTTACCTCCAAAATGGTACTATTTTTTAATAGGGATTGGTGCTCTCTTTACTAATACCATGCATAAAAAGCTAACCCTTAAGAGTTAGCTTAAAAATTTTTAATAAAATAGGAAATTTATCCTTTATCACCATTAATAATAGCGAAAAAAAGGTATATTATTTCGCTATACTTTAGTTTGTTTTTTCTAACTGTACTCCTATAATATATACGTCAACTGTGCGAACCAAAAGTCCTGTCATTGTTTCTATTGCACTTTTCACTTTTTGTTGTACTTCTTGACAAAGGCTAAGAACTTTTACACCATATTCCACAACTGCAGCAACACTAATAAAAACTTCTTCTTCACCAATATCAACTTTAATACCTTTTGTAACTTTTTTTCCAGTTATTGTATGCATTATATCTTGTTTGGGTGAACCAACTGTTACCAATCCATCCACTTCTAAGGCGGCTATTTCTGCTATAACTGCTATAACGTCATCTGCTATTTGAACTTGCCCTACTTCATCCATATTCGAACCCTCCCTAATAATAATTATAGCCTAATTTCACTATTATTATTATACCTAAATTATGACTTGTTGTAAATTAATTTGATTAAAACCGAAGGAATTAATCCTAACATTGCTAAATACTGTTTTCCATCATTATTTGTTCGAGCTAAAGTTTGCATAATGGCAAATTATTTCTAGCATTTGTACATCCTGCTTCTATATTCATTGTAGCATGATAATACAATGCTAGAAACTCTCAAAAAAGCCTATATTACAAGCTTTTATTAAAAATTAGGAGAATAACTTTGTATGGGATCGGAAACACTATAAAGGGTTAATACAAGTTACATTTGAAAGAAATTAACTTAATAAAACCTGTCAAATCGAAAGGAGAAATATGATGAGTACTGTAATTTTTTGGACTACAGCTTACAATAATGAACAGACAATAGAACGTACGTATAAAAGCTTATGTAATCAAACAGATGCCAATTGGATGTGGCATGTGGTTGATGATGCCTCAACTGATATGACTTATGAAATATTATGTAATTTAGCTAGGCAGGACACCAGAATAATAGTTAAACGAAATAAAATTAATAGAGATTATGCACCAGGAAGTAATATATGGGAAGTTGCTCAATTATATAGTGATGATGATTATTTAGCTATAATAGATGGTGATGATGAATATGAAAACAAATTTATAGAGATATGCAAAAATTATGGAAAAGAACACAATTTAGATATTATTATTGGAGGAAATAAATTTATAGATGCTAAAACTTGTGGAATAACGTTCATAAGATCTTTGGAAGCTCCAATGTTGATTTTGAATAAAAAAGATAAATTAGATTATTTTTATGCTTATTATCAATTTATGAGAACATATTGGGGAAAATTATTTAAAATAGGTATAATAAAAAATACCAATTCAAAAAATATTGACATAAAACCTATATATGGATATAGTTGGGATACTGCCTTTTGCATTGAACAATTTAGTTATGCTAATAGAATTGGTATTATAAATGAATCATTCTATAAATTTTTTAGATCAAACGATGCACAATCTTATAAGTTCTATGAAGGAAGAATAGAATCAGACCAAAAACTATTTGAGCTTGGAGAAAACTATTTAATGGAATGTAATGCAGGTGTATCTGATAAAAAAACTTTGTTTAATCAGCAAGTATTGGAAATTATATATTTTCAATCAATCAAAAGTTCTCTACAGGTTATTATTAATTGTGATTTGTCTTCTCATGAAAAATATTTAAAAATTTTAAAAATAGGAAAATCGAAATATACACAATCTATACTTCTAAACGAAAACTTAGGCAATTTAATCGTACAATATCATAATAATAACTTTTGGATAAAACAAAGAATGCTTTTATTTCAAGATTTAGCCAAGTGGATGCTTAATGCAACCAGTATAGAAGATGAAATTATATTAGATTACTGTGTAATAGGTCAATTATTTTGTGCCACTTCAGGATATGAAGAAGGTTGGATTAAATTTAAGAATTTACACTCAAATGCACTAATTGAACTTGGGGATAAAATGATTATTCAAGGAAAAAATGAACTTCAAGAATTAGAAAAATATTATTTCAATAATTGAACTGCTTCTTAGTTTAACACCTTAATTTTAAGTGGACTAATATACAAAATAACTAGCACAAGAAATAATTTTATGATATAATGAAAAACATAAGAATTTCTTATAATTACTATCAAAAACAGAATAGGGGGGTTAAAGATGACAGTATTTTTAGTCATATGTGTTTTTCTACTAATTGGTACAACACTATTTTTCTTTAGAAAATCTAAAGTAGCTAATACTAAAGTAGAAGAGCTCACTGGCATTTTAGATGGTTTGCCCATTGCTATTTCAGCAACTGGAATGGATAAGAAATGGATTTTTGTAAACAAATTTTGTGAAAAAATGATTGGAAAACCACGAAAAGAATTGCATGGTCAACTTTGTGAAAATTGGCGCTCACCAATTTGTAGAACTGAAAATTGTGGAATCACTTGTCTTGAAAATGGTAGATTAAAAACAAGTTGTACACTTGACAGTGCATATGGAGAAACAATTGATTTACAAGTGGATGTTGCTTACATATTAAATTATTCTGGACAACGTATTGGTAGAATAGAGGTAATTACAGATGTTACTAGTTTCAATCAATCCTTGGCTGGAAAAGAGGCTCAAGAAAATCTTATTAAAGAAGTGTCATCAGGAATGGATAAATTTTTGGAAATTTCTAATTATGTTAACAATAGTGCAAGCGAATTGTCAAATAGTGCTGTTCTACAATTTAGCATAACACAACAATTTATGAGTTCTATCAGTGAATTGTCTGATAGCTTAGAGCACAATATAAATCGAATAATTGAAACCAACAAAATTTCTCTTAAAGCTAAAGAAAAAACCAATATTGGTACAGAATATATGAAAAATTTAATTTCTACAATGGATGAAATTAATAAATCTAGTACAAATATAGCAGAAGTAATTAAAATCATTGAAAATATTTCAAGTCAAACAAATCTCTTAGCTTTAAATGCTGCAATTGAATCTGCAAGAGCGGGTGAAGCTGGAAAAGGATTTGCTGTTGTTGCAAATGAAATTCGAGATTTAGCAACTAAAAGTTCAGAAACTGTTAAGGATATCGAAAATATAATTAAGGCTAGTTTGGACAATGTACAAAAAGGTCTTAATATTGTTAAGGATACTGATATAGCCTTAAAAAATATTGTTGATACAATTGATGATACCGTAAATATTAGTAAGACTTTATTAGAAAATAGTAAGCAGCAAAAACAAGCTATTAGTCAATTAAACGATGGCACTAGTAAGCTTGAAAATATTACCGAAGCTACAGTTTCAACAGCTGATAAAAACTTGGATGTAAACAAAGATATGCAACATCAAATTCAAAAATTAAAAGACGTTATAAATATTTAAAAATCATTTTATATTTATTTTAAAATTTTTAAAGAAGAGTGTAATTTTATTATACTCTTCTTTTTTTATGGTCATTTACCTTGAGAGTAAGATTGAATAATATATACAAGCATTTCATATAATAAATTAATTATAAACTTTATGAAATGGAGTTAAATTATGTATAGAACGATGTATCAATGGATAACTAATTTAGGAATTTTTAGCATTATGGGATATACTTTATTTAATCCAGAAGTATGTATAAAAGGTGCAACTTCTGGACTTTTATTATGGTTCAATAAGCTTTTACCTTCATTATTGCCATTTATAATTCTTACAAAACTAATTTTTGAGCTTGGTACTATATTTGAAATGGAAAAATATGTTGGAAAAGTTTCAAGAAAAATATTTGGAGTATCAGGAAATAGTCTTTTAGCTTTTATGCTGGGATCTATTGGAGGCTACCCTACAGGTGGGGTTCTTACAGAGCAACTTTTAGCAAAAGACCAGATAAGTCTCATAGAAGCACAAAAAACACTTTGTTTTTCTAACAACTGCAGTTTGTTATTTATTATAGCAACTGTAGGCACAATATTACTTAATGATATAAAACTAGGATATTTTTTAGTTATTGTACATGTTTTGTCTTCCTTTACTATGCTTATATTGTCACGCTTTTATAAAGATTATGAGCTAAAAACTCCAGGAAGAACAACTAAGGCTCCCTATAAATCATTCGTTGTTGCTCTGACTACTGCTGTTCAAAAAGGAATGGATTCTATTGTATATGTGGGCGGATATATTATATTTTTTTCAATGATTTTACATATAGTAAAAGATTTATCTATATTTAATCCTTTAGTTATAAGTCTTGCTAAACTATTTAATACGGATGTTCTATTGATAGAAAGTCTAATTCTTGGAAGTTTAGAGTTTTCAAATGGGACAGCTTATATTTCACAATATGTAAGCAACGGAACAACTTATCTTGGGATTTTGTCTGCTTTAATTGCGTTTGGAGGAATATGTGTATTTTTTCAAACAGCTCAACTACTTGTAAATACTAAATTGTCACTTAATTTATATTTGACAGCTAAAATTATTCAGGCTACATTTGCATATTTATACACAATGTTGCTATTTCCTATTTATCAAGCTTACAATGTAGGAGCTAGTATTCAAATTGATTTTTCCATATTAAGCTTAGTCGTTGGATTGTTTGCAGTCGTTGCAACTGGGTTAAAATTTGCTGAAAACATATCAGCTCCTATTTTAGCTAAAAGCTAGGTCTAGGTGCTCCATTGATACACTGTATCAAATATAATAATGGGTTCATCCAGGAGTTTATTGTAAATGAAATGACTCAAATAGGATAATAACAAAGGGGACGAAAGAAAAATTCGTCCCCTTCTTTAAGCTTGAAAATCAAAATAATGAGTTTGATAAATTGACTTTTTACTTTCATTAGACGTATCAGCAGGACTATCTGCAACGGAGTCAACACTAATATAGTCTAAATTATACCCCATATCATTGATAAAAGAAGTTAAAGTAGAAAGATAGGGTTGAAGAAATTGTTTAATATCATTATTTTCAACCAAAATTTGCATATTAAGCTGTTTATCATTTTTATGAACATGGAGTTGAATGTGATTCATATAGTTCATGTCCAGAGCAACCACCACATACATACCTTTTTTCTTAGTATCTTTTTGCTTTTTAGCTTCTTCAAAAAAATGAATTTGGCCTTTTTCAATATGTTCATGAAACATTGGTGGTATCATATGCATATGACCATCTTGCTGAAGCTTATTTCCTACGTCTAGTGTTTGTTTAGTCTGCTCTAGTTCTTTCTCTATAGAAGGATTTTTCCCCGTGTCCTCAATGACTTTATCCATTATTTTAAATACATCTTCTAGTGGTTTTAATGGCTGTTTAAGTTGTTCTATTTCTGTTTCAAATTTTGTTTTTGCTTCCTTTGGAGTAAACTCTCTTAAAATCTTATCAATTTGAGTCTCTATTACAATAGGAAGTTGTTTATTTGGAAATTTATCCAACATTTTATTAATAGGGTTATCTGTGTTTGGAATTTCCTGTGTATTTTTTGAAGAAATTTGCTCTTGACTTAATTGCACATTTTTTTGAAAAACTTGTTCTTGGTTTGTCTCTACACTTCTATTAAGAACTTGCTCTTGGTTTTGCTGTATATTTTTAGGTATAGCTTGCTCTTGATTTTGCACTATGTTTCTGGGAAGAGCCAGTTCTTGCTCTAATATTATGTTTTTAGGCGCAACTTGTTCTTGATTTAGCTGTATGTTTTTAGGCATAACTTGTTCTTGGTTTTGCTGTATATTTTTAGGCGTAACTTGTTCTTGATTTAGTTGTATATTTTTAGGCGTAACTTGTTCTTGACTTGGTTGTATAGTTTTAGGTGTAATTTGTTCTTGCCCTTGAAATATACTTCTTTGCGAAAGTTGATTTTGCAGTATATTATTAGGTATATTTTGTTCTTGGTTCTGCATTATATTCATAGGTAAACTTTGTTTTTGATTATTCATTATATTTCTAAGTACTTCTTGATTTTGTAATATATGTTTAGGAATAACCTGTTCCTGATTTTGCTGTACCTGTTTAGGAATAATCGGTTCCTGATTTAACTGTACCTGTTTAGGAATAGCCTGCTCCTGATTTAACTGTATATGTTTAGGAATAACCTGTTCCTGATTTTGCTGTACCTGTTTAGGAAGAGTTTGCTCCTGATTCAACTGTACCTGTTTAGGAATAACTTGTTCCTGATTTTGCTGTACCTGTGTAGGAAGAGCTTGTTCCTGATTTAACTGTACATTTTTAGGAAGAGCC
This sequence comes from Candidatus Epulonipiscium fishelsonii, assembly GCA_001983455.1. Lineage (GTDB taxonomy): Bacteria > Bacillota > Clostridia > Lachnospirales > Cellulosilyticaceae > Epulopiscium_A. Next base: position 16,672 of record LJDB01000007.1, on the reverse strand, counting down.
TGTTCCTGATTTTGTTGTACCTGTTTAGGAATAACCTGCTCCTGATTTAACTGTACATTTTTTGATAAAATATTACTATTAACTGCTTCATTTGTTTTGTTAGTCATTTCTGGTGTCAATTTGAAATCGTTTTTAATATATTTATCTAAAGACTGAATTAATTTTTGCTGTTGAGTTGGGTCTAGTGTATTAGCTAATTTTACAAGTTGTTCTTTAGGCATATTTATGCCTTTATCCATAAATTGTTTAGCAAGATCTAATTCAGGTGTTTTCATTGTAACTTTATTCTTTAACAAATTGGTTACAACTTCTGGTGGTAAATCGTATTGTTTCACATTGAAGTGTGCCTTAATTAGAGGTTGTTTTTCTAAGTCTAGTTCTTTTGATATAAAAGAATTTACTACTGCTTTCATTTCTTCAGTGTTCGGGATATTAAGCTTTTGTATAACTTGGTTGGCAAGGTCCTCTTTTTTAGGCACTGGTCTTAATAGAATACTTCCATCTTTTGCAAAATCAAATTTAAATTTTGTAAGCTCATTAAGTGGCATATCTGTTTGTAATTTTACAGGGACTTGTGCATTTCCTTTTAAATTAAGCATTACTTCTCCATTTTCTTGAGTAAGCTTTCCTTCAACCATTCCTTGACGTACATTGTTTAAAATTGTTTGTTTTAATGTATTTTTTGCTGGAACTTCCTTTGACAAGGATTTATCCTTAGTCGCATTGTTTTTCTCCACATTTTGTTGAGGTATAGCTTTATTTTGTGACATAAATTGTTGTAACATTGAGATCAAAATAATACCCCCTTTTTCAATTATAATGAAGGAGCAGTTTACGCTCCTTCAAGTATTTCCTAAAATTTAATAAAACTTTTTCGGTGTATAGGTGTAAGTCCATGCTCATTAATACTTGCATAGTGGTTTTTAGTGCCATACCCTTTATTTTTTTCCCATTCATAGTATGGATATTCTTTTGAGAAGTCTTTCATTATCCTATCACGAGTAACTTTTGCAATAACACTAGCAGAGGCAATGGAAGCACTTTTGTTATCTCCTCCAACTATAGTATATTGTTTTTTTTCAATATTAGGTATACATATGTTTCCATCCACTAATATAATATCGAAATTGTGGTTTAAATCCATTAGTGCTAATCTCATAGCCTCAAAAGTTGCTTGCAAAATATTTATTTCATCTATAATTTTTTCGTTAGCTATACCTATTCCTATTGCTATAGCTTTATCTTTAATTTCTTCAAATAACTGCTCTCTTTTTTTCTCAGATAGTAATTTTGAATCTTTAACCCCAACTAAATCAACTTCATATGGTAGAATTACTGCTGCTGCAACAACTGGTCCAGCAAGAGGCCCTCTTCCAGCTTCGTCAATACCAACTAGAATTTTCTTTGTACCATGATAAGTAAAGTCAACTTCTCGTCTATTTTGCCAGTCCGTAGTTTCTTTTTGCAATCTTTCATCTTTAGTCATTTAATCAACAACTCCTATATTATTAAATGGATATATTCTATATCCTCCCACTGCAGTAATAACATCCCTACTTATTGCACCAAAACTACGACTATCTGCACTGTTTTCTCTATTGTCTCCCATTACAAAATAATGTCCTTCTGGAATAGTATAAGGAAAGGATACTATTTGTGGGTAAGTAGTATCGGGAAATCTTATATATTCAGTTTCTGCAAGTTCTTCTCCATTTATATATACTTTTCCTTGCTGTACATCAATTATTTCACCAGGCAACCCTATAACCCTCTTAATTAAATTATCTCCACCATATTTGAATACAATTATCTCACCACGATCTGGATTTCTATGATAAAATGGAATATGAGACACAATCATATGATCACCAATATTTATGGTTGATATCATTGAACCCGTGGGAATAGTTATATGTGATATTAAAAAATGAGATATAATTAATGCTACAAGTACTGCCATAATTGGTTCTTTAAAAAATTCTAATATGTCTTTAGCTAATTTCATAATTCTCATATTGTACGTCCTTTATAGTATGATATTATTCATGATAATGATGGAAGTCAAAGATTTTACATCATTATTTTAATCAACAATGCCTATGTTATTGAATGGATAGACTCTATATCCTCCTAGTGAAAAAATAGAATCCCTACTTATTGCACCAAAGCTACGACTGTCTGCACTATTTGCTCTATTATCTCCCATTACAAAATAATGTTCCTCTGGAATAGTATAAGGAAATGTTACTATTTGTGGATGGGTAACATCGGGAACAAGTACATAGTCTATTTCATTAATTTCTTCTCCATTTATATATACTTTTCCCTGTTGTATATCAATGGTTTCACCAGGCATTCCTATAACTCTCTTAACCAAATTATCTTCACCATATTTAAATATAACTATTTCACTACGTTTTGGATTTCTATAATAAAATGGAATATGAGACACAAGCATATGGTCATCAATATTTATTGTTGATATCATTGAGCCAGTAGGAATAGTTGTATGTGCTACAAAAAATTGTGATATAATTAGTGCTACAAGTACTGCTATAACAGGTTCTTTCAAAAAGTCTAATATACCTTTTAATGTTTTTAGATCATTCAAATTTTTTCGTCCTTTCTATATTGCTATGGCATTTCTAATGTTATTTTACCAAGCTTTCCTGTTCTTAATTCATCAATAATAATTTTTGCTGTTCGTGATTGGTCAACTATTCCTCCAGAAGATAATAGTCCTCGTTTTTTTCCTATCTCTAGCATTAGATCATGGTCTGACAATTTTTCATCAAGTTCAATATTATATCGGTTCAATAAATTTTGTGAAGCATGTTTTCTACTATATTTCACAAAATTAACTGCCAAATCTTCAATATCTAAAATGTTATCATTTATTGAACCAATATAAGCTAATTTTCTGGCAACAGATTGGTCGTCAAATTTTGGCCATAATATACCTGGCATATCTAAAAGTTCAAAACCTTTTTTTATTTTCACCCATTGTTTGCCCTTTGTAACACCAGGTTTATCCCCCGTCTTTGCAACTCCTTTTCCTACCAAAGAATTTATAAAAGTAGATTTTCCCACATTTGGAATGCCTACAATCATTGCTCTTATAGGTCTATAAATTCTTCCACGAGCTTTATCACGTTCAACTTTTTCTTTCATAATTTCTTCTGACACATTCATAACTTCTTTTATACCTTTGCCAGACGTTGAAGTCACAGGCACAACACTTACATCTTCATTTGTATACCACTTAATCCACATATCTGTTATTTTGGGATCAGCAAGGTCTGCTTTGTTTAACAGTATTATCCTCTTTTTATTTTTTGCAAATTTATCTATATCAGGATTTTTTGTACTGTATGGTGCTCTCGCATCAACAAGTTCCATGACCACATCAACAAGCTTTATATTTTCCTCAATTAATCTTCTTGCTTTAGTCATATGTCCTGGGTACCACTGTATATCCATAGTATTCTCCTTTTGTAATTAAAATTTTAAAATGAAATAATTCTTCCAATCATATTTATTTCTTCAATACACCCAATTCTTTGATATCTACTATCTACACTTTCGTTTATATTATCTCCAAGTATAAAATATGAATTTTCTGGCACTAGAAAAGGGTAATCAATGTCTCCTCTATCACGGATAAATTGATTATTATGATTGGTAACTTCTTTGCCATTTACTAGAATTTTTCCATCTTTATAAATAACGGTATCTCCGCCAACTGCTATAATTCTTTTTACTATCTCTCCATTATGATTTGTTTTAACTCCAACAATATCTCCTACTTTTGGATCAAAAATTTCATAATGAATTTTATTTATGAAAACTAAATCTTTATCTTTCAATGTAGGATTCATAGAATTTCCTTTTATCACAAATAATTGTACTACAAAATTAATACACAAAAAATATAATGAAAATATAATAAAAACATTTTTTATCCACTTTGATTTTTTTTGCATACTAAAAAATCCTTTCTCTTTAATACACAAAAAGGGACTTAGAGTCCCTTTTAAGTTGATTATAATCTCTAGAGATTATAATCAACTTATTCATGATAATGAGAAAAGGCTAAAGATCTTTTCTCATTATCTTACTAATTCTTTTACTTTTGCACGTTTACCTACTCTTTGACGTAAGTAATTTAATTTAGCACGTCTAACTTTACCACGACGAATAACTTCTATTTTTTCAACATTTGGTGAGTGTAGTGGCCAAGTTTTTTCAACTCCAACCCCGTTTGACATTTTTCTCACTGTAAAAGTTTCACGTGAGCCACCATTTTGTCTTTTTAATACTGTTCCTTCAAATTTTTGGATACGTGCTTCTCTGTTTTCCTCTGGAACTTTAGCATGAACCACAACTGTGTCTCCGACTCTAAATTGTGGAACTTCTTTTTTCATTTGTGCATTTTCAATCTCTTGAATAATTTGATTTTTCATAAAGGTTCTCCTTCTTTTCCTTAGATGTTCATAATGAATGCTCAAAAGCGGACCACCTGCGTATTAACTATTTTGAAGTATACCATACTAAAACACATTTTGCAACGTATTATATGCTAATTTATATAAAAACAGGTAATATTTTATCATCACCTGTTTTTATTAAGCTATCAATAGTCTAAAATGAATAGTATTCTTCCTTTATGATTAGTACAAAATAGCATTTATCCGTTAAATAATTATTCTATAACCATTACAGATACCCCGTCTGGGATAACTGTAACAGTTGCATTTTTATTGTCTAAAATTTTTTCAGCAATTTGTAGTGCTTCATCTACAGTTTTAGCAGGAATTAAGTGTAGTCCTTTTACCATATCATCAGGAGCATCCGATACATACACAACTTTTGCTTTTTGCAAAACCCTTATATAAATCTGTGATTGCCATTGGTCGGACTGGGTTTGTTTTCTGTCTCTTGCAAGAAATTCATCCAATATCTTTTGAATATCGTCACATTCGTTAAATGTACGGAAGAACTCATCTCCTCCATGACCATAATCAGATTTAGCTAACATAATAATTACTCCATCTTTTTTTACAGTAACTTCTGCTGCGGTCATTCCTTTAACAGCTTGATAAATATTTTGGTCAAGTGGATATCCTCCATTTGTACTTATTACAATATCACTTTCTACAGCTTTTACTTTACAAAGGCTTGAAAGAAATTCGCAACCTTTTTCATGTGCTTTTATAGCGTCTCCAGCAACTGCATATATGGCTTCTTTATCTGAATTAATTATAACATTTACAATATAAGCAAGTTTAGCTTTTTTTACAGCAAACAACATATCTTCATGAATAGGATTTCCTTCTACAATACCTGTTCTAGTTTTAGGATGAGCAATAAACTCAGAACAATGGTTCGCAAGCACAGTTTCACGACTTGCAACTCCTGGAAGTACACTTTTTCTGCCACCACTAAATCCAGCAAAAAAATGTGGTTCAATAAATCCTTCTGCCAATAATAAATCTGCGTCTGTTGCTATTTTATTAAGAATAAGTTCTCCGCCTGATGGAAGAATTCCTAGTTTCACAAATTTATCTTTTTCATCGCAATCATGAACATATATGTTTTCGTTCTTAACTATTTCTTCACCAAACTTGTTTATAAGTTCATCCTTAGTGGTTTCTCTATGACAACCAGTAGAAATAAGAATTGTGATTTTGGCATCGGGGTTTCCAGCTCTAATTTCTTCCAACATAGGAGGAATAATAATTTTACTAGGAACAGGTCTTGTGTGATCACTTGCAATTATAACTACATTATTTTTACCTTTCGCTAATTCACTTAATCTTGGTGTACCAATTGGATTGGCCATCGCTTTTTTTACAATTTCAGCTGGCGTTCCTTCTGGTTTATAGTGATGCAGTTCACTTACTAAGACCGCATTTAATCTTTCTTTTGGAATTTCTACATCAACAAATTCTTTACCATATGGTAATTTAATATTTTCCGTCATTTTATCCTCCAAATATTATAATTTTCTACCAATCTCAATTGCTTCTAACATACTATCAGGTTTTGCAATATTTTTTCCTGCTATATCAAATGCTGTTCCATGGTCGACAGAAGTTCTAATTACATCGAGTCCCACAGTAATGTTAACCCCTTCATCAAAAGCTAGTAGTTTTAAAGGAATATGCCCTTGGTCATGATACATAGCAACTACAATGTCAAACGCACCTTTGTATGCTCTTAAAAATACTGTGTCTGGTGCAATTGGGCCAGTCACATTAATATTTAAAGATTTACAGATTTCAATAGCTGGTGTAATTTCCCCTATTTCTTCCTTGCCAAAAATTCCGTTCTCTCCAGCATGAGGATTAAGTCCAGCAACCGCTATAGCAGGATTAACATAGCCCACTTTTTTTAATGTGTCATTAGCAAGCTTTATAACCTCCACAATCCTATCTTTTTTAACATTTACAGCATTTCTGAGTGCAGTATGAGTTGTGGCATGTATGCATTTTAATTGTTTGCTCCATAACAACATCGCATAGGAATTGCTTTTTGTTAACTCTCCAAAAATTTCAGTATGCCCCGCAAAATTATATCCAGCCATATGAAGTGCTTCCTTATTAAGAGGAGCTGTTACCACAGAGTCAATATCTTTTCTTAAAGTAAATTCGATAGCAGATTTAACGCTTAAAAATGCACATTCTCCACCTAATTTTGATACCTTACCTAATTCAAAATCTTTAAGAGAAATTTTTATAGGTTCATAAACATTAATACAATCTTCTTTTATATCTTCCATAGTATTAATTTTATTAAACTTAAAATCATATGCAAAATCTGCATTATATTTTTCTAAAAGTTCTAAGCAACCAAGTAATATACATTCATTTATATATTCAGGTCTTAATTTTAATGATTTTAAAGTGATTTCTGGACCAATACCACAAGGGTCCCCTAATGTTATACCAAACATATCTACACCTTAAGCCTTTTCTTTTAATTTTCTTATTGAGTAAATAATAACATCTTCTTTTCCAAACCCACCAGCTTTTGTTATTATTTTTAGACCATCAAATTTTCCGCCTACTACCTTCATTAATGGTATACCAACTGCCACTTCTCCAAGTATAGTGGAACCACTAGCTTTGATTTTATTAAATAGTCCAATAGCAGTATCCCCACCAGTTAAAAATACTCATGAAACTTTTGCCTCACTAAGTATTTTCTCACCAATTTCTCCTATTATACCTTGAACAACTGTACTGGTTTCTTCTTTTTCTAAGCCTAGTTCAATACCTTTTTCTACAGTCTTATGAAGTTCTTTAATATCATAAGATGCCGAAGAAATAAGTAAGATATCTTTATCAGCTTTTAAAGTCTTTACAGTCACATCCACGTATTTTTGTAAAGCACTTCTATCATCAAATAATTCATGCATAGGTACCTTTATAAGCTTGACACCATTGTTCTCAGCAAATTTAACTTGATGCCTTGTTGTTTCACTTACACTGCTTATGAGCCCCAATGCAGGAAAAGCTTTGCACTCTATGTCAAATAAACTAGCTGCAATACCAGAGCTTCCAACCCATAATATTTTCTTATTAGTTGCTAAAGCTTTTTTCACAATATTATTTAAATGTTTATCCGTCACTGCGTCAAATGAAAATACTCTATATTTAGAAAAATCTACATTGTCAATTTCATTTAACTCTACATGGTATATTTCTTCACTATACACTTTTTCTAATATAGCCTTTAAATTATCTTTTCTCACTGGCTTTTTTGGATCTTTAGCAAATTCAGTTTGGCAAATTGGTATCCCATTTAGGCAATGAACCCCATTGATTGTTGTTCTCCCAACACTTGGTAAAGCAGGAGCAAAAATTACTAGTTCACTTTGGTAGCTTTCATCAACTGCTTTAATTTCTTCTGCCACATTTCCCCTAAGAGTAGAGTCAATTTTCTTAATTACATATTTGTATTCATTAAGATTGATTTGCTGGCAAACGGTTTTTACTATGTTGTAAGCATTTTCTTCTGTATGGCTTCTTGTTTCAGTATCTAAGACATAAGAATACTGGTCATCTTTTATGTAAATTTCATTTAATACAACTTGCGTTTGTATTCCACGTCTTTTTAATTGTACACCTGTATCATTTGTTCCTGTAAAATCGTCAGCAATAATTAAATATTTATTCATAACTTATTATTCCTAATTGGCACATTTTTTTCTTTCTAATTTATCTAGGTATGCAACTAAAAGCGGACAGCATATTGCTGTAACAATGATAGCTGCTGCAACCTGCACAGTGGCTGTTGGTGCAACTGCTGCAAGATTAGGGTCAATTTCAGCTAAAGCTGCTGGAGTTCCCGCTGCGTTTCCTGCTGTTGTTCCTACTGCTGCTCCTACTGCTGGTTTTTTAGATTTCATAAGTTTCATAGCATAATAGCCTGCAATTCCTGTTACCAAAGTACAAAGAAGCCCAAGTACAATTCCTGCTACTCCTGCACTTGCAAGTTGAAAAAGATTAAGCCCTGCACCTAGTGGAAATGCGAAAAATGGTATAGTAATTACTGTACCAGCTTTTAAAAACTCTCTTAGATCTTCATCCAAATTCCCTAATATAAACCCAATAATAATTGGTAATATAGAAGCAATAAGAGAAATAAATGGTATTTCAGCAAGTCCAGATGCCCCAAGTGCAACCATTGTGAAAAAAGGACCATCATTGATAGAAAGTATTGATATAGCTCCAACATCAGTGGAGTCTCCATATTGTCCTGCTAAAGCTGCGTATAATCCTCCATTAGAATTAGTAATTGATGCAATGACCGCTAGTGGTGTCAATCCAAACACACCTGCCATTCCAAAGGTTGAACCAATAAACAACCCAAGCCCTGCACCAATAATAAACTTAACTAGTGTTAATACAGTTCCTTTTGCAACGGAAGAACCTGCTTCACGCACATTTATTTGTGCCCCATTACAAAACAAAAACATACCAATACCAGCACTTGCACTAGTTTTAAAAAGTGCTGTAGTAAATCCCCCAATGTTAAGTATCTCTGGAAAAAAAGTATTAATGATGGCTCCAATTAGAAGTGGAACTACCATTATTCCTCCAGGAACTTTCTTTACTGTTTTTAAAATTGGCATAAATATCTCCCCCTTAATATTTTAGTACAATTTTTCAGTAAGAACAACTATTCATAATTATACCATTGTTAATTTTAACATGTATTTACTTAGAAGTCTATAGTAATCCTTACAAAAATGATCTATAGTTTAATATTTTTACCACAATTTTGCAAAATACCTTTGATTTATCATTCAACTTTTTTTGTTTGACCATTGACAAAACCACTGAAATGGTATACATTAGTGTTAGATCAAAAATATTTGATTTGAAAAAAGTGATTGTCTAATACATATGAAATATCAAAAATTTGTAAAGTAATTAGTAATTGGAAGATGTAAAGGGTAATAAAGAAAAGTGAATTTGCGAAGCCATTTTGAAAGATATTACGACGGTACATACGATGCAAACTGTTTATAAATGCCCTTAAAAAGCCATCTAATGATGGCTTTTTAAAAGAATTTAATATCAAAAATATTTGATTTAATATCAATCTTACAACTCTTGTTGGTTTTCGGATGTATGCTGAAAAAACAGTTACACCTAAACTTTTAGGTAAATTTATTGCTATTTATGCAACAGGTTTATTATCACAAGTGGTTTCTTTAATGCAATCGAACATCTATTAATTTAAGGAGAATGAAGAATATGAAAAATAAAGAAATAGCAAAAATCTTAATTCCAGTTTTGATGATATGTATTGTAGTGGGTATTTGGTTTACACAAAATCAAGTGGATCAAGAAAAAATTTCAACTAGCACAGATAGTAAGTTTCCTCTGAATGTAACAAATGTTGATTTAGAGCAACTTAAAGAACATGAATTACCAATCATCATTGATTTTGGTGCAGATGAATGTGTACCTTGCAAGGAAATGGCTCCGGTGCTTGTTACACTTAATAAAGAAATGCAAGAAAAAGCCATTATACAGTTTGTAGATGTATGGAAAGTACCCGAAGCAGCCACAGCTTTCCCAGTTCAAGTAATCCCAACACAAATCATAATCAATGCAGATGGAACACCTTATATGCCAAGTGATGAAATAGCCAGTACAATACAATTTGCTATGTATGCAGATCGTGAAACTGAGGAGCATATTTTTACAGCACACCAAGGTGGTTTAACAGAAAACCAAATGCGACTTATTTTAGCAGATATGGGGGTAGAATAATGATTTATACATGGCTTGAAGCACTGTCAACACTAATCATTGACAACACATGGGTAGCTCCACTTCTCGCACTTTTAGCTGGTGTATTAACATCGTTTACGCCTTGTGCATTGTCCAGTGTTCCACTTATTGTAGGGTATGTCGGGGGTACAGGTGAACGAACAACAAAAAGAGCATTTAACTTGTCACTAACATTTGCAATTGGCTCTGGAGTGACATTTACCTCACTAGGTGTTATTGCGACAATGGCAGGAAATCTAATCGGCACACAAGCTACTTGGTGGTATCTCATTTTAGGTATCCTCATGATGCTTATGGCACTACAAACTTGGGAACTTTATGAAATCATTCCATCAAGTTACCTTATTTCTAAGAATACCAAGAAAGGCTATGTAGGTGCATTCATTGGTGGTATTTTAGGTGGTGTTTTTTCATCGCCATGCTCTACCCCAGTGCTAATTGCCCTTTTGGCAGTTGTAGCTGGAAAAGGTAATCTTGCTTGGGGCATTTTACTGTTGTTACTTTACTCTATAGGTCATGGTATACTAGCAGTTATCTGTGGTACATCTATCGGATTTGTACAAAAATTATCACAAAACGAAAAGTATGGCAAACTAAGTAATATATTAAAAGTAATTATGGGACTTGCGATGACATTGATAGGATTTTATATGTTTTATCTAGCATTTTAATGGGAAGATATTATAGGTGCCGTTGCAGCTGGCAGTTCAGCTTATTATGAATAAAGACAAAAGAACACACTATTGACGAGGCTATTGGCAAATCAATGGTGCGTTTAAAATTTCAAGAAGTAGATAAAAAGCCTCCTCACTAAAATTAAAATATGCTAAATGCGGAAGGTAACTTCTAGTGCTTTTTGCTTGTTATATTTCTCGATGTTTTTATGATAGCTTGAAAGTAGTATTTCGGGAATATACGCCCTAGGTTATATATATGTTTATGACTATTTCATTTTGTGGTCAATACTACTTTTTTATATTCATCAATGCTTGTTAATGCTTTTTGCAACAAGCCTCTTCTATATAAAGACACATATAAAGCAGCTGAGTATGCTTGGCAGTTAACTGATTTTTTGGGATTAAATTCAATATCTGTAAATGCATTATATTCTAATAGTTGAGTAGCCAAATCTTTATTGATGTCTAATGACAAAGCAGTAATATATAACCAATCATAAAATAAAGTTTTAGGTTCTAGCTCCCAATCAACATTATTGTATTGAAAGTTTATTAAATCTCCAGAAGTTGTTAACTTATCATACTTTTTTGCCTCTAAAGAACTTTTGGATAAGAGTTCTTTATAAGGTCCTCCGTTTTCAAATACTTTACTTGATTGAAACGCACACTCAACACTGAATTTTTCTTCTGAGTTCTTTTTATTAATCATTAAATTAAATGCACTTAGACTTACACCTAAAGAGGTTGGTGATTTACTCGAAATTTCTAGCACCTTTTTATCCTTGTTATCTTTTACAAAATTTTCATGTAAGCTTTTTATAGATTTTTGTTTTTGTGTTATTGCAAACCCTGAATACCAATCAAAGTCTATATATAATTCATCTACAAGTGCATCTCTCATAGAAACTATATATACTGGTCGTTTTGCCATTAACTTACCCCTTTCAACTCCCAAGGAGATTTTCCAAAAGCATAGCTTATTTTCTTCTTAACCATAATCTCCTTGTTAAATCTCGCTAAAATTATAACACATAATAAATTTTTATTCAACATCAAACTTATTTGCGTGTATTTTAAGACTCGATTTATGATAACAAATTGAAAGTTTGCAGTTCATGAGAAAACCCAATTGCCTAGGATATATTTAATCTATGAGTAATTCAGGTCGTTTCTTGCGTGTAACTTCTAGTGCTTGTTGCCTGTTATATTTCTCTATATTTTTATGATGGCCTGAAAGTAGTATTTCGGGAACTTCTACTCCGTTATATATCCTAGGTTTTGTATATTGAGGATATTCTAAAAGTCCATTTGAAAAGCTTTCATCTTGAAAAGACTCCTGCTTACCCAGTACTCCCTCGACTAGTCTTGAAATGCTATCAATAACAACTAAAGCAGCAAGCTCCCCACCAGTTAAAATATAGTCTCCTATAGACACCTCATGTGTTACAATTTCATCAATTACTCGTTGGTCAATTCCCTCATAGTGTCCACATAGCAGAATAATTTCTTTTTCTTTAGAAAATTCTTGTGCCATAGCTTGGTTCCATACTTTGCCTTGAGGAGTCATATATATTACTGGCGGATTGGTTGTTGATGAACTTGATAAAATATGGTTATAACAATCTTTTACTGGAGGAGCCATGATAAGCATACCAGCCCCCCCTCCAAATGGATAATCATCTACTTTCTTATGTTTGTTATTTGCAAAGTCTCTTATGTTTATAGCTGTTATATCAAGCAACTGTTTTTTTATAGCTCTGCCAATAATGCTATGACTAATAGACTGCTCTATCATTTCTGGAAATAAAGTCATTATTGTAATTTTCATTAGTCTAAAAGTCCTTTAATTACCTTTATAGTCATAGTGTTATTTGGGACATCAACATTTAAGATACATTGCTTAATAGCTGGAATTAAAACTGGCTTTGTTTGTGTTTTAACTACATAGACATCATTTGCTGATGTAAACATAATGTCCTCAATTATACCAAGCTCTATGCCTTCATCTGTAACAACTTTCATGTCATACAAATCATTGATGTAATATTCGTTTTCGTTTAAAGGTAGAGCATCTTCTTTATTTATTTTTATAATACTATTTTTTAATTTCTCAGCCTCTTCAATTGTGTCAATACCTTTAAATTTTAAAAGCACCATGTTTTTGTGAAATCTAACGGTTTCAATTTCTTGTTCAGTTAATGTTTTTCTTTCTAAGAAAACTTTACTTAATTTTTTAAATCTCTCAATATCTTCTGTACTAGGCATTATTTTTAATTCGCCTTTTAAACCATGTGTATTTATAATTTTTCCGATAGAATACATACTATCACTCCTTATTATGCAAAATAGAAAAGACTAGGGTTGGTCACCCTAGTCTTTTCATTCTATAATTTCTAGCGAAACTTTCTTTCTAGTTGGCATATTAACCGATTTTAATATATTACGTATAGCATTAATATTTTTGCCTTGTTTACCAATTATTTTGCCAATTTCTTTTGGGTTTACTTTAATGCTTACAAATATTTCATAGTCAGTTTCATTGACCAAAACTTCAACTTCCTCTGGATTATCCACTAGTTCGTTAACTATCGTTTCTACTAATTGTTTCATCAATTTTCCTCAAATAAATTATTTTGCTTCAATTCCAGATTTTTTAATTAAAGCACGTACTGTATCTGTTGGTTGAGCCCCTTTTAATAACCATTTTTCAACTGCTTCTTTGTCAATTTTTAATTCGTTTGGTTCACGACATGGGTTATAAAACCCTATTTCTTCAATAAAACGTCCGTCTCTTGGTGCACGTGCATCTGCAACAACAATTCTGTAAAAAGGAGCTTTCTTTGCGCCCATTCTTTTTAATCTAATTTTAACCATTCTAATTCACCTCATAAGTTTTTATTGCAAAAAAGGAAATTTCTTATTTCTTCCTTTTTTGCCTTTCATCATGCCTGAAAATTGCTTCATCATGCTTTTCATTTGTTCAAACTGCTTAATCAATCGGTTTACTTCGCTTATATCACAACCACTACCTTTTGCTATACGTTTCTTTCTAGACATATTTAAAATACTAGGATTTAACCTTTCTTCCTTTGTCATTGAAAGTATAATAGCTTCAACACGAACCAATTGCTTATCATCTACTTGAATGTCTGCCATTTTTGCAGCATTTGCTCCTGGCAACATTTTTAGTAGATCTCCAATAGGTCCCATGTTTTTAACTTGTTGCATTTGTACAAGAAAATCTTCAAAATTGAACTCTGCTTTTTTTAGCTTAGCTTCAAATTCTTTAGCTTGTGCTTCGTCAATATTTTGTTGAGCTTTTTCGATAAGAGTAAGCACATCACCCATGCCTAATATACGTGAAGCCATTCTATCAGGATAAAATGGTTCTAAATCTGCTAACTTTTCTCCCATACCAACATATTTAATTGGCTTATTAGTTACTGCTTTTACAGAAAGTGCTGCTCCACCTCTATTATCTCCATCAAGCTTTGTCATAACAATTCCATCAATACCTAGTGCATCGTTAAAAGACTCTGCAACATTAACAGCATCTTGCCCTGTCATTGCATCAACAACTAGTAAAATCTCTCTTGGTTTTGTTTCTTGCTTAATAAACTTCAATTCATCCATTAAAACTTCATCTATATGAAGTCGTCCTGCAGTGTCTATTAATACAACATCATAGTTGTTCTCTTTAGCATGAGCCATTCCTGCTTTTGCAATTTCCACTGGGCTAACTTTGTTACCCATCTCAAACACAGGAACATTCACTTGTGCCCCAACTTTTTTTAGCTGATCTATAGCCGCTGGTCTATAAATATCACACGCCACCAAAAGTGGTCTTTTCCCTTGTGATTTTATAAGATTTGCAAGCTTTGCTGTAGTTGTGGTTTTTCCTGCCCCTTGCAGTCCAACCATCATAATCGGAGTAATTCCTTTTGATGCAAATAATATTTTGCTTTGAGTGGAACCCATAAGAGCTACGAGTTCATCATTTACAATTTTTATAACTTGCTGCCCTGGAGTAAGACTTTCTAAAACTTCTACTCCAACAGCTCTTTCTTGAATACTTTTTATAAAGTCTTTAACAACTTTAAAGTTTACGTCAGCCTCTAAAAGAGCAAGTTTAACTTCTCTTAAAGCAACTTTTATGTCTTTTTCGGAAAGCTTCCCTTTACTTTTTAGCTGCTTAAAAACGTCTTGTAATTTGGTTGATAATTGATCAAATGCCATATTTATCTCCTTTCTTAACCTTAAAGTTCACTTCTTAATTGATATATTAAATCTCTAACAGCTAAATTATCTATATTAAGTTCTTCTAATTGATTAAGCAAGCTATTTTGCTGTTTAAACTTGTGCCATAATTTTAGCTTTTGTTCATATTCAAATAGTTTTTGCTCAGCTTTTTTTATACTATCATATACGCCTTGTCGGCTTATATTTAAAATTTCTCCAATTTCAGCTAAAGATAAATCTTCAAAATAATATTTGACTATTATGTCCTGCTGTTTCTGTGTAAGAAGCGAATGATAGAAGTCAAATAAATATGTTATTTCAAGAAATTTCTCCATATCACACCTCATTGCTTGTAACGCTTTTTTGCTTTACAGGTGAATTATATAAGATATGCCTAGTTTTGTCAAGACATATTTTAACATCTTAGCTCTAATAATATTAACGCAACCTTCATCGAAAGTGGAAATTAAGATGTATCACCATTTGTGCTACTTAAGTATTTTAGTACTTCAATATAAATAATAAATAAATAATAAATGGCAATGTAATATTGCAGGCAAATGTTAGAATTAATTATGCATATAAATTGCACACTTATGCATTTAAGAGTAATGCCAATTGTATTGGACAGAATTGACTAGTGATAAGGAATATACTAGGGTATTTTGTCAATTGAATTTTGTTCGATATAGGTATATACTTTAACAGTTAACCCATGTGAAAAAACAAGTAGCAGAGTAGCCACGAAAATTAAGTAGCAAATAGGCGAAAAAAATAAGTAGTAGAGCAGATGCGAAACAATAAGTAACTCCTGGTTAACAGCCCATAACAATCCGAAAAAAACCAAAATAAGAAAAAACTAAAAGTGATTTTTCTATTATCACGAATATCACGAATTCAAAAAAGTTACATATGCTTCAAACATCAAGTGAAAACCACGGCATTGGTCTTAGTTTAATTCAATATAAATATTGTTTATAATCTCTACAAGAAATTTAAAGCTTTGATATTTATCCTAAACATAGTATTATCTTATTAATAATCGTACATTTGAGATTATAAACAGATTAAGTAAATTGTTCACAATAAGTGGCGTATTAGCAAGCCTACTAAAGAAATTTTAATCCTATAATAAACTTTTTAGTTAGAATGCATATCTTACTTATAATTAGAGCTTCTCTTCAATATTCACACATAATTAAAGTTTTCCTTCAATATTCGTATCCTACACATAATTCTCTTCAATATTCACACATAATTAAAGTTTTCCTTCAGAATTCGTATCCTACACATAATTCTCTTCAATATTCACACATAATTAAAGTTTTCCTTCAATATTCATATCCCACGCATAATTAGAACAGATTTGTAGCCATTTCTCCTTATCACTTATTATTCATTGCATAAATATTCATTACACTAATGAATATTTACAAAACAAGCCAT
>LJDB01000006.1 GCA_001983455.1 Candidatus Epulonipiscium fishelsonii | reverse complement strand
TGAAATTGATGCTATTGCTGGAGCTACTATAACTACTGAAGCTATTGTAAACGGAGTTAACGCAGTTGCAAAGTATTGGGCAACCTTAACAGGAGGTGCTATAAATGAATAGTTATTCAGAAAGACTATACAATGGTATTGTAAAAGAAAATCCAACGTTTGTAATAATGTTAGGACTTTGTCCTACCCTTGCTGTTACGACATCTGCGACTAATGGTCTTGGAATGGGACTTACAACAACAATTGTTCTTGCTTTATCAAATATGATTATCTCACTACTTAGAAAAGTCATCCCTGATGGAGTGCGTGTGCCAGCGTTTATTGTAATTGTAGCGTCATTCGTAACAATTGCACAGTTTTTACTAGAAGGATTTATCCCTAGTTTATATGCAGCACTTGGAGTTTTCATTCCTCTTATAGTGGTAAACTGTATCATTTTAGGTAGAGCAGAAAGCTATGCTTCAAAAAATGGAGTAGTTCTTTCTTTGATGGATGGTATTGGAATGGGGCTTGGATTTACAATAGGCCTTACTTCGATTGGTATTGTTAGAGAGCTTCTTGGAGCAGGAACAATATTTGGTATGCAAATTATGCCAGAAAGTTTTGAACCTGTTGGAATATTTATTTTAGCACCAGGAGCATTCTTTGTTTTAGCATGTTTAATTGCAATTCAAAATAAAGTTAAAAACAAAAATCCAAATAAACCAGCAAATACAGCAGATAAAGATTGTGCCAAAGGTTGTGGCTCATGTAAGGGCTGTGGAAACGGAAAAATATTTCCAACTGGTAATGAAAAATAAGGGGGATAAGTGCATATGGAAAATTTATTATTAGTCACAATTGGTGCAGCTTTAGTAAACAACGTTGTGCTTAGCCAATTTTTAGGACTTTGCCCTTTTATAGGGGTATCAAGCAAGATTAAAACAGCAGCAGGAATGGGTGGAGCGGTTATATTTGTAATAACACTTTCATCTGCATTAACAGGAATTCTTTATCAATTTATACTAGTTCCAACTGGTATGGAATATTTGCAAACACTAGTGTTTATTTTAGTTATTGCATGTTTGGTTCAATTTGTAGAGATGTTCTTAAAAAAGAAAATGCCACCGTTATACAATTCACTAGGGGTATTCTTACCACTTATTACTACAAACTGTGCAGTACTAGGGGTTTCAATTAACAACGTGACAAAAGGTTATGGAATATTAACTGGTATGGTAAATGGTATTTTTACAGCAGTAGGGTTTACAATTGCTATTGTAATTATGGCTGGTATTAGAGAAAAAATAGAAGCTAATAATATACCAGAGTGTTGGAAAGGGAAACCTATTGTTCTTATTACGGCAGGGCTTATGGCTATGGCGTTTTATGGATTTTCAGGCTTAATATAGGAGGGAAACTTATGAGTATTACAGGAATTTTGATAGCTGCTTTAATTATTGGTGGCACTGGGTTATTCATTGGAATTTTCCTTGGTGTTGCCGGAAAAACATTTGCTGTAGAAGTTGACGAAAGAGAAGAAGCAATTATGGGAGTGTTGCCAGGGAACAATTGTGGTGGCTGTGGTTACCCAGGTTGTGGAGGGCTTGCGTCTGCTATTGTAAAAGGAGAAGCAGAACCAAATGGATGCCCAGTTGGCGGAAGTGATGTAGCAGCTCAAGTTGCCTCAATTATGGGCAAAGAAGCTAGTGCAGCTGCTCGCATGACTGCATTTGTAAAGTGTGCTGGAACATGCGAAAAAGCAAAAGAAGACTACAATTATTATGGTATTTCAGATTGTACCATGATGAACTTTTCACAAAATAATGGTTCAAAATCATGTAACTATGGTTGCTTTGGACTAGGCACATGTATGAAAGCATGCCCATTTAATGCAATTCAAATTGTGAATGGCGTTGCTGAAGTTATAAAAGAAAATTGTAAGTCATGTAGCAAGTGTGTTGCTGCGTGTCCAAAACATTTAATTGAAATAGTACCTTTTGAACAAACAACATTTGTTGTTTGCAACTCTCAAGACAAAGGTAAAGACGTAATGAGTGCGTGTTCTGCTGGCTGTATTGGATGTAGGATGTGTACAAAAACTTGTGAGACAAATGCTATCACTGTGGAAAATAACATTGCACATATAAACTATGATAGTTGTATCAATTGTGGAGCTTGTGCTGAGAAATGTCCTAAAAAATGTATTATTGCATAATGTATGAAAGATATCCTTCGGGATATCTTTTTTAGTTTTACCTACAAAAAGGACAAACATTGTTGTTGTCCGTCCTATATATATTTAATCTAATTTGTTGCAACGTATTGCAGATACTTTTTTTACGTCAATATCCAATCTGGCAGCAATTGATTCATCATCCAGCAGGTCTAGCATTGCCTTTATGGCCAATATTTTACCTTCCTCACGTGCCTCTTCACGTCCAAGTTCAATTCCCTCCTCACGTCCGAGTTCAATTCCTTCTTCAATTCCAAGTTCAATTCCTTCTTCAATTCCCTCCTCACGTCCGAGTTGCCTTGCAGTATAATATTTTGTCATACTGTGTCTTACCTCCTTAAAAAACAAATTTATTTTTTGGTTTAGCCATTTCAACATTTTTTTATTCGATTTAGGGATGCCTGTTATTAGTTCATATCCTATTTCAAATATATCTGGAAAATCTTTTTCTAATTCACGATGTTTTAGATTAATAACTACTATACCGAAATACTCAAATTTCATATCAACAGCAATTTTAGATTTGTTATGCAATCTAGTGTCTTCTTTGCCTAGTTCTTCTTCATGAATGCCTATCACTTTAATAGGTTTGTTTTTCATAAACCCAGTAATATTACCCAAAACTAACCAGATACTATATACCTTAAATACGGTATCTTCTCTTATATTATTCGTTGCATATGTTATGAGATTATTATTAATGATTCTGTTTTTTAATGTGTGTGAAGTGCCTGTTTGCATATCTAATACTATTCTATAATTGCCTATAACAATATTTACATCACCAACCAATTTACGTAAAAAATCATCTTCTTGTATGTTATTACTTTCTACAGCTTTCAAATATTTCAAGTACATTTCTTCGTTAAAAACTCTATCTGTACCACCAACTAATATCTTAATTTCTTCATCTTCTCCAACTATTTCAGGTATTTTGGCTACTTTAAATATTGTATTTATAAGATGCCTTAACATAGAATAGTCACCTGTTTCAGTCGGATAAACATAATATAACATTTTAAACATCTGATCTTTGTATAACAGTGTAGGTAAATCTTCAAGATTATATCTTGTGTTTAAATCTTTTCTCAATTTATTTTCAATTTCCTGATATCTGTCATTACATTTCATTTGTCATCTCCTTAGTTGTATATGATGATTGATCTTTTAGCTTTACTATAAGGTTATCAAAAATAATAAAAAGATTAAAATCTATTAAAATTTTTATTAAATTTTGTATATTAGTCACTATTAATTAAATAGCTACTCTAATTGGGTGTAACCCTACACCACATATCCCCTCTGCATATGCTTTAGGGAATACTTTTTTCAGTATTTGATATGAAGCATTTACATCTGCATTTATTTTTATCCCATTGTTTGATTTAAATAAACCTCTATATATTCTTCTTGCCTTATTATAATTTTCTTTAGTAGGCATTTCATTATCTAAGAATGATGTTCCACTGGTATAAGATTCTTCCGTTAAGATTACTTTTATTCCAACATTGTTAGCTTTATATTCTATCTTTTCTATTAATCTTTTATGCGGGATTCCTACAAATGATTGGTTAACTGCTTTACTTAATTGGCTTTCTCGTTTCCAATCTTTATTATTTCCTATTACAATTACTGAAATATCATTTTTTAGAGCAATATTTATAACTTTTCTACTAGCTTTATGCATCATATTTTCTACTTGATTATTTCTTTTATTTGTAATTCCTGTTAACCTTTTAGTATTATGTTTATTATTCATTCTTTTTGCGATTTCTTGATAATATGATTTTTTCTTATTATAGTATTTATTTATTTATTGATTTTAGACCTTTACCATTTATTATAATTGGTTTTGTTCCAATGTTTGTAGTTATGGCTAATAAGTTATCTACTCCAATATCTATACTTAAATATTTTTTATTATCTTCTTTTAAAGAGGGTTCTTCTATCTTATAAATTATTTCTATTATATATTTATTATTTTTTGGAATTATTCTAACTTGCTGTAATCCGTTATTTATTTTAGTTTTTAACTTAAATTGGTTAAAACATTTTGGAAATTTAATATATCCATTTTCTAACTTACAATTTTGGTTTGTAAAGCAAATATTAAATCTTCCTTTAGTTTTATGCTTATACTTTGGTAAGCTTGGCTTGCCTGTATATTTATTTTTATTTTTGCTCCAATCTTTTATACTTTCAAAAAATGATTTCCAATTTTGGTCTAATATTTTGAGAGTTTGTTGAGCTACTTGTGCCATTAAATTTTTATAATCTTCTCCGCTTTGACATAAAAATTCCAAAAAATCATAACCTAAATATTTATGATTAACTCCAAAATACTCATTGGGTTTATGTTCTTTGTCTAAGTCTTTCCCCTTTTCTTGTTTATTTTTTAAAGTAGTTTTCTTCTTCTCATTAAATTCATCCACCTTACTATTTACAAGCTTTAGAAATTCTTTATTGTCTCCACTCGTTTCCTTATGATTTGCAAGCTTAGAAGTTATTATAAATATTTGCCTTATTTGGTAGTTGGCATAATTATATAAATTTTTAGTTTTAAATGCATATTCATCAATAATCTTATATAATTCATTTGACTTTTTTATATGATGTTTTTCTACTCTTAATTCCATTAAGTTTGCCTCCTAATCCAAATTTGTGTCTTTAACACCTCTCTTAATTTCTTTATTTTTCTTTTTGAATATAATTTCATACTATAACAATGTAATAAACTAACTATTTCTTCAAATATCTCTTCACTATCTAATTGTTTAGAACCAACTTCACTCATTGCTATAATATCACAATTATATCTCTTAAATAAATAATAAAATAGTTCTATAATGTTGTATTATATGTTATAGCTTATAAAACATAATTATAAAAGTCAAATAAATTATTTAATGATAAATTGTTATTTGATACAAAAGTTTATATAGCAAAAGATTTTTATTGTTTTGTATTGACTTTTATAGTTAAAAAAGTTATTATAATAACAAAGAATAATAAATAATAATAAATATTTAGCAGGAGGGAGCACTAATGAATTCTAGGATTAATAAATTAAAAGAAAAAATGCAAACTAGTAAGCGATACGCTACTATTGAGCAGGCACTTATAATTACAAAAACTTATAAAGAAAATGAAGATAAGCCAAAAATAATAAAACGAGCTTTAGCCTTAAAAAATTCATTAGAACAAATACAAATTGGTATTGAAGATGAAGAATTAATTGTTGGCAACCGAACAAAAGGTGTTAGGTATGGGATAATATTTCCTGAAAGTGGCATATCTTGGGTTGATAAAGAATATGAAACTCTTCCAAATAGGCCTCAAGATAAGTTTAATATAAATGAGCAAGATATAAAAATTTTTCGAGAAGAAATTGTGCCATATTGGAAAGATAAGACTTTGGAAGACATTATTAAAAATCGCAACGGAAAAGAAAATGATGCAATAGTCAAAGTTGTAAAAATTAATCAAAAAGACCATGCTCAAGGCCATATATGTCCAAATGTTAAAAGTTGGTTAAATGAAGGAATAGAAAACATTAAACAAAGAACTTTTAATAACTTGAAAGATTGCCAAGACGTTGAACAAAAAAATTTTTATGAAAGTGTAATACTTACGATGGAAGGTGCTCAAAGTTTTATAATGAGATACCATGATTTAGCAGTACAAAAAGCTGCAGAAGCAGAAAATCCTTCTATAAAACAAGATCTATTAAAGGTAGCTACAATTTGTAAAAACTTAAGTAAAGACGCACCAACAACATTTCATGAGGCTTTACAATCTGTATGGTTCTTGTTTGTAATACTACATATGGAATCAAACGCATCTTCATTTTCTCCTGGAAGGATGGATCAATATTTATATCCATTCTATAAAAACGATATTGAAAAAGGGATACTTACACCAGATGAAGCTCTAGAGTTAATTGAATGCATTTGGATTAAATTTAACGAGATAGTATATTTAAGAAATTCACATAGTGCTAAATTTTTTGCTGGCTTTCCTATAGGCTTTAATATAGCAATTGGGGGAATTGACGAATTTGGAAATGATGCATCTAACGAATTATCCACTTTGTTTTTACAAGCACAAAATCACCTAGGATTGCCACAACCTAACCTATCAGTTCGACTACATAAAAATACTCCTAGTGATATACTAGTTGATAGCATAAAGGTGGTTGCAAAAGGAAGTGGTATGCCACAGTTTTTTAATGACGAGTCAATTATCAATTCAATGATTGATTTAGGCATTAGCAAAAAAGATGCTAGAGATTATGCTATTGTAGGTTGTGTAGAACTGACTGCACAAGGAAATGCTCTAGGATGGAGTGATGCTGCTATGTTTAATTTAAATAAAGCACTAGAGCTTACCTTAAATAATGGCGTTTGTTTATTAACAGGAGAACAAATAGGGATTGACGTAGGGAATATCACTAGCTTTAAAACTTATGAAGAATTGGAAGAAGCTTTTAAAAAGCAAATTGACCATTTCATAGACAGAATGATCTCCGCTTGTGAAGTAGTAGAAAAGGCTCATATGGAAGTGCTTCCTTCTCCGTTTTTATCTTCTGTTATTGATGATTGCATAAAAAAAGGAAAAGATGTAACAGCAGGAGGAGCAGTTTATAATTTATCTGGGATCCAAATGATACAAGTTGCAAATTTAGTGGATAGCTTAGTTGCAATTAAAAAACTTGTTTATGATGAAGGTAAAATTGATAAGCAAGATCTATTGGATGCATTAAGACAAAACTTTGAAGGGCATATAGTGTTAAAGAATATTTTGTTAAATAAAGCTCCTAAATATGGAAATGATATTGATTGGGTAGATGAAATAGGCGTAAAATGGGCACGATACTTTAGAGATGCCATGGATAATTATACAAATTTTCGTGGTGGAAAATATCATACTGGAATGTATACAGTTTCGGCTCATGTTCCTATGGGTGAAAACGTTGGGGCTTCTCCAGATGGAAGAAATGCACAGGAACCTTTAGCAGATGGTGGAATGTCACCTGTTTATGGTAGAGATGTCGAAGGTCCAACAGCCGTTTTAAAATCTGTATCTAAACTAGACAATTATTTGACTACAAATGGTGGCCTTTTAAATATGAAATTCCTGCCAGAATTTTTTAGTACAGAAACAGGTATTAATAAATTTGCTTCATTCTTAAGAACGTTCGTTGATTTAGAGATACCTCATATTCAGTTTAATGTCTTAAATCGTGAAGATTTGCTTGAAGCAAAGAAAAACCCAGAGCAATATCAAAACTTAACTGTTAGAGTTGCAGGGTACACAGCTTATTTTGTGGAACTTGATGACAAATTACAAAATGAAATTATAGCGAGAACTGCCTATGAAAACATCTGATTTAGGACTAATATTTGATTTTCAGCGATTTAGTACACATGACGGAGATGGAATAAGGACTGTAATTTTTTTTAAAGGTTGCCCTTTAAAATGTAGTTGGTGTCAAAACCCAGAAGGCATCTCCCCAAAACAAAATCTTATATTTAGAAAAAATAAGTGCATTGGCTGTGAAACCTGTTTAAACACTTGTAGTAACAGTTCCATTATTAAAGAAAATAACAATATTAAGGTAGTTTTGGATAAAACGGAACTATCCGAGTCTTTAAAGTTAGTGGGTATTTGTCCAACAAATGCTCTTGTTATGGACTCTATGTATTATACTTTGGATGAAGCTATGGAAAAAGTTTTAAAAGATAAGCCATTCTTTAAATATAACGGTGGAGTGACATTGTCTGGAGGCGAGATATTTTTTCAAATAAACTTTGTAATTGACTTATTAAAGCGATTAAAAGAAGAAGGGATAAATACCGCTATAGAAACATCGTTATTCACTAGTAGTGATAATTTAAATAAAATATTGCCCTTGGTAGATACGATATTTGCTGATTTTAAAATCTTTGACGATGTATTACACCAACAATATACCAAAGTTAGCAATAGACTAATTAAATCTAACCTTGAACTCATTTTAAGCAGTGAACACAAGCATAAATTAATAGTTAGAACGCCTATGATACCTGATATTACTACAACAGCTGAAAACATAGAAAACATATCATCTTATATTTTTAATCTTTATAATGATGTTAAGTACGAAATTTTAAACTATAATCCTCTGGCTATAGCAAAATATAATCTTGTGGAAGATTTGAAGTTTTGCTTTGAAAAAGATAATCCATCACTATATACTAAGGAAGAAATGCAAACTTTTTATAATATAAGTGAAAAAGTTGGTATTAAAAATCTAATTAAATCAATTTAAAAAGAAGGAGCGTAAAAATGTTAATATTAATTGATGATGGGAATTTAGAGGGAATAAAAGAAGTTTATTCAAAAATGCCATGTGATGGAGTTACTACAAATCCTTCCATTCTAAAAAGACAGAACAAAAATCCTATAGAGGTATTGAAATCTATAAGAGAATACTTGCCTCCACAAGCACAGCTACACGCACAAGTAATTTCTCTAAAAGCTGAAGATATGGTAAGGGAAGCTCAACATATGAGAAGTATTTTAGGAGATGATTTGTATATTAAAGTACCTGTCACTAGTGAAGGTATCAGAGCTATGAAGCTTTTAAACGACTTAAACATAAATATAACAGGTACTGCTATTTATACAGCTATGCAAGGGTTTATAGCTGGAAAAGCAGGAGCAAAATATGTTGCACCTTATATAAACCGTCTTGACAATATGGGTGCTGATGGCGTGCAGGTAGCAAAAGATATTCATGACATGCTAAAAACAAGCAATCTTGAAACAGAAGTTGTAGCTGCAAGCTTTAAAAATTCTCAGCAAGTATACAATCTATGTAAATATGGTATCGGTGCGGCTACAGTTGCGGGAGATGTTCTTATGGGTCTTATTAAACATGACGCAACAACAAATGCGGTTGATGTCTTTACAAACGACTTTTATTCACTAGTAGGTGAAAATAAGACTATGTTAGATGTTTAAACTTAACCCCTATTATAATAGGGGCTTTTTTCTTATAGTTATCTAAAGCTACGGATTGGTTCCCGCATCTACCATTTAGTAGAAGGCCCTTCAAAAAACTGTCCTAATTGCGGATTATAAATAATAGAATCGTACCTAGTAGCATGCTCATAATTATTATACGATTCTACATTAAATGTATAAGCATCTGTTTGATTTGTAATGTCCCCAATAGCCCCCATATACCCATTATAAGATTTGTCTAGTGCTTTACATATTTGTCCATCTCTAATAGTATACATATAATTTGTTACTGTCATAGTTGACTCGGGGACAACTATATTTATAAAATCAGTATTATCTATATATGCGTTACGTCTTGACTTCCATAAATCAGGAGATGTATTTACTTGTATTGCTCCGCCGTCCCAAGTTGTGTCCACACATGAAGGAACTAAATCGTTCATTAAGTTGTAGTTAATTATTTTATTACTAGTAGTATCTAAATAAGCTAAATTGAAATATCCAGTAATTAATATATCTCCTTCATTAATACCTGGCGGTATTATATCCACATAATATAGTATTTCTTGTATTTCTGAAGTAGCATTATCTGCATAAGCATACACTGTATGATGTTTACCATAATTATCTCTTATGTTGAAGCAAGTAAAACTCTTTGCAATAATTTCTTCCATGTGTGACGGGTCAATAATTTCTATATTCATGTGTGATTTCGCATTTGCTGAATATGCTTGAGTTAATATATCATCTTGTTCACTTATATAATTATAATTTCCATAATCTTGATCATATGTTGTTTTTGTATCATCAATCCATCGTATCATATTGCCTTCATTAAAGTAATAACGGTTTTCATAGTTTATTTTGTTAATTCTACTATTACTAAAAACAAAGAATATTTCTCCATCTTCAAAGTAACAGTCATATACAGTATTTGAGTCTATTGGACTATAAGTAATCTTATAATCTTTAGAAGTTGCATCATTATCATTGTATAGCGTTACTTCTTTTGAAATAACTTCCTTAACGGTGCATTTTTGATTAATTTCATTATATAATGCTCTAATTTCTGTTATGTTGCTTTCTTGAGTATTGGCCATTACTTGTAAAGGGCTTGCCACTAAACTTGCTAAAATTGTTCCTGTAAGTAGTTGTTGTATTTTCATCATTTTTATTCTCCTATTATTAATAATTGCTTGTACTTATTTTTATTTTTATGACAGCATGTTATTATTTATGATATATAATTTATTTTTATGTTTTCTAATTCTAGATAATAGCCCCGAAATATAAATAATAAATGCCCTTAAGATTATCATGCATACTAGTATAACTTAGCCCTTTCTATAATATTAATTATAAGAAGAGATTTTTAGAATTAATATTATATTGGAGGATAATAATGATTAAACTAGTAGCAACTGATATGGATGGAACATTTTTAGGGACAGAAGGAAAGATGCCAGAGAGAGCATTTGAAGTTATACATAAATTACATGACAATGGAATAACATTTGTAGCTGCGAGTGGCAGACCATTAGTTTCATTAAATAAACTATTTGATCCTGTTAAAGATAAGATTTGTTTTGTAGCAGGAAACGGAAGCATGGTTTATAATAGCACAGAAGAACTGTTGTTAAAAACTTTATCTAATGAATTTGTAGATGAGATTATAAGGTTTTCAGATAATGGCATAACCCACCCTGTTATTTGTTCAAAAGAAGCACACTACATTTTCCCACGTGCAACTAGATTTTTTGACACGATAAATTTTTATGTTGGAGATTTGAAAAAGATTACACGTATTAAAGAAATAGTTCGACCTGCTATTTCAATATCAGTACTAGTGGAAGATACATCTCAAACAAAAAATATTTGCCAAGAAATGGCGACTTTGTTTGAAAGTCAAGCGACAATAGTACAAACTAGTAAAGAATGGATAGACATAATTCCAAAACATTGCAATAAAAAAGATGGTTTGGAACTATTGATGGAAAAGTTTAATGTCTCAAAGGATGAAGTAATGGCTTTTGGAGATTACTACAATGATATTGATATGTTGCTCTTAGCTAGTGAAAGTTACGCTATGACTCATGCTGTAGATGAAGTAAAAAAAGTTGCAAAACATCAATGCAAGCCATCAGATATTTTACATATAATGGAATCAATATAAAAAAATCCACCAGCTTTCTGGTGGATTTTGACTAGTCATTATAATTATCGGGTACAAATTGTTTACTTGGAGTTGAGCCTGCCTGTTTTGAAATAAGAGTCATTAGTTGAGCATACATGTCATCCGCTTGATTGATTGCATCTCCTGCAATAAGAATTCCTAGATCTGTTGCTGTTTCTTTCGCTTCTTGTGGATTTTGATTGTACAGTTCAATAAAGTGTTCGTCTGTCTCTTTTTGAATCTGTATAAGTTGATGCTCATATTCTTTCCAAAAATCTCTTACTCCTGCTCCATAGTTTTCACGGTCAATCTCCGCTAGTGCAGACAATCCACGGAAACTCCAATAAGCTGCGTCTTGGTTATATTCTGTTCCAGGAACTTTATATGCTTCATGTGTATCTTGGATTATACCATATGTAGGAAGATATACGGAGTGTTCTGCATTTCCCATAGCAAGCCACATAAGTCCATCAATTCCTTTTGGATAGTCTTCTCTCATTTGTATAATATGGCATTCCGCTTGCCTTTCAGTACCAATTGCACGAACTTCTTTGTTTTTATTTGCATCTATATCCGTTCCTTCATAACGATAACGTTGAAGATCCATAACTTCTTGTAGCTCAATTTTATCATCTGGAGTCATAAATAAATCAAACACCTCTACATCATACGCTATTTCTTGAGATGGTGAAAAGAAATGTTGACCTCCCCATGCACGTGAACGATTATAGTGTTGAAGTTCATCTCCATAAGTTAAAGCTAGGTGAAATTGTCCTTCATATTCTTTAAGGAAACCATTTTGTTTTGGCAAATTAATAACATCTGGGGATGACAATACATTTTCTGTATCTTCTAAATCAACATATCCCAACATAAAAGCGTTTGGAATAACTGCATATTTGTCGTCTGGAACTTTTACAGCAACCCATTGGTGTCCACTCAAAATTTCCATATACCATGCTTCATTTTGGTCTGCAAAAAGAATAATATTTCCTTCTTTGGAACCATATTCTTCAACAATCGCTCCAAGTAACTCAACACCTTCTTTTGCTGTTTTTGCTTGTGGTAAAATTACACTTGGAATTGCTGCTTCACGTAGTCCTTCCTTTACTAGTGGATCATACATTTTCACATCATCATTTATCGCTGCTGAAACAGTAGCTGTCATTGCCACTCCCATTTCGTTTATTCCGGCAGATGCATATACTCCGTCACCATGTTCTTCAACATCTGGTAGCATTGTATATTTATACGTTGATGTTGGCATTGGATATTTAAAACCATTTAAATCTTCAAAGTAAACATTTTCTTGATATCCAACTGCGGGCACAACAATATAGTTTTTATTATAAGCTGATCCAATATCTTCTGTACGTCCAATCATTATACTTCCATCTGCAGTAATATCTTTACCAGCTACAAATCCTGTGCATGCCCATACGTTTGTGCTAATACTCATAATTCCTATAATACTCATTAATTTAATTGTCAATCTCATATTATATCCCCCTACCAAAAATATATTTTTATGTACTGCGTATTTATATTATGATATTTAAACATATTTTTTTAATATTTATGCACAGTATAACATTAATTGTTTTTTGTGTCAATATTATTTTTTATATTTATAAATTTTGATGAATATATATGCTTTTTATTCTTGGAATTTTTGGTAAAATTAGCAAACGAACAACTATAAAGGGGCTATCAGCCCCTTTGTAACAAACTAAATTTCCTTTATAGCATCTATCATATCTCTTACGTAGTTCCTGACATGAGGAACTGAATTTTCACCGTATTCTTCTATAATCCTTACTATAGCACTTCCCACTATAACACCGTCTGATATTCTTGCCATATCCCTAGCTTGCTTTGGTGTTGATATTCCAAAGCCAATCATACAAGGTATATCACTATATCTTTTAACTTCATTTATTATTTCTTCCATATTAGTATTAATATCGGTTCTAACTCCTGTAACTCCTAAAGATGATACACAGTACAAAAACCCTTCTGCTTCACTTGCTATTTTCTCTAGTCTATTTGTAGAAGTTGGAGCTATTAAAGATACTAGTTTTATCCCATATTGCTTACATATATCATAGATTTCGCCCTTCTCCTCAAAAGGCATATCAGGTACAATTACCCCGCTTACTCCAACTTCTTTACATTTTTTCATAAATCTATCAACACCATAAGTAAATATCGGATTAATATAAGTCATTATAGCAAGTGGCACTTTTATTTCATCCTTTATACTAGCTATCATATCAAATATTTTATCTGTAGTTGTTCCATTTGTTAACGCCCTCATATTAGCTTTTTGTATAGTTATTCCCTCAGCCACTGGATCAGAAAACGGCAATCCAATCTCTATAAGACTAGCACCCTCTGCTTGCATACCTAAAATTAGTTCCCTGCTAACTTCAATACTTGGGTCACCTGCTGTTATAAAAGGAATAAAAGCTTTATTATTAAATATAAATTTATTCATTTCTAATTCAACCTCTCGCATCATTATCTATTAATATCTTACTCACTTATTTCTTGACCCATATACCTAGCAATCATAGCCACGTCTTTGTCCCCTCTTCCAGACATAGTAATAACCATTACTTGATCCTTGGTCATCTGACTTGCAACCTCCATAGCTAGTGCTATAGCATGTGCACTTTCAATTGCTGGAATTATCCCTTCCATTTTAGATAGATACATAAACGCTTCAACTGCCTGCTTATCTGTTATTGGTTTATAAATAGCCCTACCATTACTATGAAGACTTGCATGTTCAGGACCTATCCCTGGATAATCAAGACCAGCTGAGATAGAATGCACTGGAGCTATCTGGCCATATTCATCTTGACAAAAATAAGTTTTCATACCATGAAATATACCAACACTACCTTTAGTAATAGATGCTGCGTGGTACTTTGTATCAACCCCAATTCCAGCAGCTTCAGCACCATATAATATACATTCCGCATCATCTATAAATTCATAAAAAGAACCCATAGCGTTGCTGCCACCTCCAACACACGCCACTATACAATCAGGCAACTTTCCTTCCATAGCCATAATTTGTTCTTTGATTTCTTTACTTATCACTCTTTGAAAATCCCTAACTATCATAGGAAATGGGTGAGGGCCAACTACCGAACCCATTACATAATGCGTATCTTCAATTCTGTTTACCCACTCTCTAAGAGTTTCATTAACCGCATCTTTTAAAGTCATGGTTCCACTAGTAACAGCATTAACTTTAGCACCTAACAATTCCATTCGGTACACATTTAATGCTTGTCTTTTAGTATCTTCTTCTCCCATAAATATTTCACATTCCATACCAAGTAAAGCTGCTATTGTAGCAGTTGCAACTCCGTGCTGGCCTGCACCTGTTTCTGCTATTACTCTAGTTTTTCCCATTTTTTTAGCAAGTAGCACCTGCCCTATAACATTATTAATTTTATGAGAACCTGTATGATTTAAATCTTCCCTTTTTAGATATATCTTAGGTCCGCCTAAGTCATCACTCATCTTCTTTGCATAGTACAAATTGGAAGGACGATTTGCATACTGTCTATATAAATAATCAAGTTCAGTGCAAAAAGCCTCATCTTCCTTATAATAATTGTACGCTTCTTCAAGTTGAATTAAAGCGTTCATCAGTGTTTCTGGTATAAATTGGCCTCCAAAACCGTTATATCTACCTTTCATTGTTGTTGTATCCTTTCTTGCTTAACTAATTTAATTAATTCTTTTATTTTGTTATAATCTTTAAATCCATTAAGTTCAGCTCCTGAACTTATATCAACACCACAAGCAGCAGTATTTAAAGCGACATTTATATTATCTTTATTAATGCCACCTGCTAATATAAACTTTTTTGTTATCCTAGGAATTATATCGTAGTCAAATACTTCTGCACACCCACCGTACTTTCCTTTTACATAGGTATCTAGTAATAGGTATTCAACTGGCAACTTATCTGCTTCTAATATTTGCTCTTTATTTTGAACTCTAATGGCTTTAATTAAAGGATTATTAATCCTGCTTCTAATTTCATTTATATAAGCAACGTCTTCATCTCCATGCAACTGAATATAATCAATATATTTTGATATCTCTACTACTTTTTCTATATCTTCATTTACAAATACGCCTACAGTGCTAATGCCTTCTTTTAAATGCTTAATTATATTACAAGCCTCATCTACACTCACTCTTCTCTTACTACTTGCAAATATAAATCCCACCATATCAGGCATAAACTCGTTTATAGCCTCTAAATCTTCTAAACGCCTAATACCACATATCTTAATCATTTTATCATTCACTAGTGCATCCCCTTAACTTTGCTAAGCCCTCTACTTTATTTTCTTCTCTCATTAGAGTCTCTCCTATCAGTACAGCATTTACACCAGCAGCCATCAACTTTTTAATGTCTTCTCTATTTCTTATTCCGCTCTCTGCTACATATACTATATCTTTTGGCACTCTATCTCTTAGTTCTATACAGGTATTGATATCCACCACAAAATTATTTAGATTTCTATTATTTACACCAATAATATCAGCACCTATATTAAGAGCACGTTCAATTTCTAATTCATCATGAGTTTCAACTAATACGTCTAATCCAATTAGTTTCGCACACTGATATAATTCATTCAGCCAATAATCATCTAATATAGCACAAATTAAAAGAATGCAACTAGCACCACTTACTTTTGCTTGATATATCTGATATTTATCAACTATAAAATCCTTCTTTAAAGTAGGAATACTTACTAGTTTATTTATCTCTTCTAAGTACTTCTCACTGCCCATAAAAAAATCAGGTTCAGTAAGAACAGACATAGCATCAGCACCTGCTGCTTCATACTCTAATGCTATCTTTTTGTAGTCAAAGTCATGTGCTATAATGCCTTTGGATGGTGATGCTTTCTTCACTTCACATATAAAATTAATGCCTAGCTTGCTAACACTTTCTTTAAAATTCTTCTTTACATAAATACTATTTGCTAAGCTTTCGATTTTATGGGGGGGAATTATCAACTTCTCTTTTTCTAGCCTCTTTCTAGTAGCCTCTACTATTTTTCCTAATATCATATCTTCACCTTCTTAGTAGCATCTATAAATTCATTTAACTTTCTAAGTGCCGTACCACTTTCAATTACATTTCTCGCTTTGTTTACACATTCCACAAGACTATCACCAGACATTACATAAATAGCAAGAGCTGCATTTAGTATAACTATATCTTTCTTAGCACCTAATTCATCACCACTTAAGATTTTTCTAGTAATAGCCGCATTATGAATAGGATCGCCACCTACTAACTCATCTGCACTGCATCTTGTAAGGCCTAGCATACTAGGGTCAATCTCATATTCCCTCAGATCGCCATTAGATATTTCACATATATAAGTGATATCTGTTAGTGTAGCCTCATCAAGCCCATCTTTTCCATGCATAACTAATGCTCTCTTCACTCCTAAATTAACTAGTACTTCTGCCATAGGTCTCATAAGCTTCCTGTCATAAACCCCTATTACTTGATATTTTGCAAGTGCAGGGTTAAGAAGTGGCCCCAGTATATTAAAGACCGTTCTAATTTGCATCAGAGACCTTGCTTTAGCTACATTTTTCATAGACTGGTGATAAATAGGAGCGTACATAAATGTTATGTGGGTATCTTCCAGCACTTTTTTAGCTTGGTGATTAGTTAAGTCTATATCTGCACCTAGTGCCAAAAGAACATCTGCGGCCCCACTTTTACTAGTCACATTTCTATTTCCATGTTTAGCAACGTTAAATCCAGCTGCAGCTACTACAAAAGCCGTAGTAGTAGAGATATTGAAAGTATTAGCACCATCTCCACCAGTCCCTACTATATCTATTACATCTTCTGTAGTATCAATTTTTAAAGCAGATGATCTAAGCACATTGGTAAAAGCAGTTATTTCCTCAACACTCTCACCTTTAATTCTAAGAGCCGTTAACATCGTCGCAATCTTAACATCATCTACTTCTCCACTTATTATCTCTTTCATAACAGCTTCAGCCATACTATAGCTTAAATCTTCTCCGTCTAATAACTTCTTAATAGCTTCTTTAATCATAATATTTCCTCCTTTTATTATATCTCTAAGAAATTCCTTATAATTATATCTCCATTTTCAGTAAGTATAGATTCTGGGTGAAACTGCACCCCATACACTGGATACTCCTTATGACATACAGCCATTACCTCTTTGCTAAGCGAACTTCCTATTATATCTAGACAATCAGGTAACTTTTCTCCTATTAGTGAATGGTACCTCCCAACTAAAATAATCTCTTCCATACCAGTGAAAAGCTTATTTGTATTATCTATCTTTATCTCACTACTTTTCCCGTGCATAAGTTCTTTTGCTTTTACAACATCGCCCCCAAAAGTCTCACATATAGCTTGGTGCCCTAAACATACTCCCAATATAGGAATATCCTTTATCTTAAGTAAAAGTTTTTTGCATATTCCAGCTTCAGCAGGCCTGCCTGGACCTGGTGAAATTACTATGTGAGTAGGTGCAAGTTCATACACTTCTTCTACTGTTATCTCATCATTTCTCTTAACTATTATCTCTTCCTTAGTAACACTTCCAATCATTTGTACCAAATTGAAAGTAAAACTATCATAATTATCTATTACTAGTATCATATATTCACCACTTTCACATATCCTCTGTTGATTAAATAATATTAAATGACTCTTTTACTGCATTAATAACAGCACTAGCCTTTTTCTCACACTCATCATATTCATTTTCAGCTACACTATCATATACCACTCCAGCACCTGCTTGGACATATACTTTGTTTCCATCACTTATAGCAGTCCTAATTGCTATACACATATCCATATTGCCCGTCAAATCTATATATCCAATTGCTCCGCCGTATACACCTCTTGATTTTCCTTCTAGTTTAGCTATTATTTCACAAGCTCTAAACTTGGGTGCACCTGATAATGTCCCTGCTGGTAGTATAGCTTTAATAGCGTCAAATGCGTCATACTTATCTCTTAACTCCCCACTTACTACTGAGGCTATATGCATTACTTTGGAGTATCTATGGATTTTCAAATACTCATCTACCTTAACACTAGAAAATTTGGATACCTTTCCAACATCATTTCTTGCTAAGTCCACTAACATATTGTGTTCTGCTAATTCCTTTTCATCACTTAGTAGTTCCATTTCAAGCTTAATATCTTCGGTAGGATTTTTGCCTCTAGGTCTAGTTCCTGCTACTGGAAATGTTGTAACTTTTTTATCTACCACCTTCACTAGTGTCTCAGGAGATGCTCCGCAAATTTCAAGGTCGCCACTTTTAATAAAATACATATACGGAGAAGGATTGCTAGTCCTAAGCATTCTATAAGAATTTATCAAACTACTTTTAAAATCAGCTTCGAACCTTCTTGATAATACCACTTGAAATATATCCCCACTCACTATATGTTCCTTAGCTATATCAACCATTCCTAAATACTCATCTTTTGATGAATTTGACTTAAACTTAATTGGATTTTCTAACTCCATACGTCCTAAATTATCACTACACTTTATAAGCTCCACTATCTTTTTAATTTCAAGTAGTGCTTTTTCATACTGCTTATTACAATCATCTAATTTCATATTTACTATAATTATAATTTTCTTCTTAAGATTATCAAACACAATAACCTTGTCAAATAGCTGAAGCTCAAAATCATTATATTTATTTAAAGGAATATCTAATTTTGGCTCAAAATACTTAATCATCTCATAAGACATGTACCCTACAAACCCGCCAGTAAAAGGTGGCAATCCGTCTATTTTAGGTGATTTATACTTATCTACATATCCTCTTAAAATACCAAAAACATCCTCAGTAGATTGTGTTTCCATCTCGCCACTACAAATAGTTGTTATGTTGTCTTTATACTTAATCTTAAGTATAGGATCAAAACTTAAAAATGAATATCTTCCAATACTCTCTTCACTCTCAACACTTTCCAACAAATAAAAGTCGTTGCTAATACTAGCAAGCTTTTTTAGAACATTAATTGGCGTTGTAAAATCTGATAAAATCTCACAAGACACAGGATACATCTTGTACTCATCTTTATATTGACTAATAATATCAATCATCTATATAATCTGCTACTCAAAATATGGACAAAAATACCCATACCGAGATTTTTCCTATTTCAACGTGTCTGGTTTGGTTAATTAGATACTCTAA
Source organism: Candidatus Epulonipiscium fishelsonii (assembly GCA_001983455.1). GTDB lineage: Bacteria > Bacillota > Clostridia > Lachnospirales > Cellulosilyticaceae > Epulopiscium_A. Next base: position 12 of record LJDB01000006.1, on the reverse strand, counting down.
TAACTACTTCCA
>LJDB01000005.1 GCA_001983455.1 Candidatus Epulonipiscium fishelsonii | reverse complement strand
TTAAATCTATACTATAATTTTTTGCCCAATAATATAAACTTCTTTTTAGCATATCATCTGTATCTCTTACTTGTACTTCTATATTCACTTTTACTTCGTTAGATAAAATTGCTTTAATATCTAAAATTGAATATTTATTATCTATATATTCTTTTTTCATTATTGTGTCTAAATATTCCAAATCTACTATTGGGGTTTCATACCTTAATAATGCATTCAAAAAATCAATTAGTAAATCTTTATTCTTTTCTTCTCCGAATATTTTTTTGAATATAAAATCAATTGTTGGACTTAATAATTCCATTTTGTTCCACCTTTCTATTTTTTAGATAAATTTTTACTAAGTTCAGTGTAACATAAATAAATTTTCTATTCAATGGAATTATTAGCGATTATATTAGCAAGGGGTTTAAAGTTTCCAAGAAGTAGGTAAGAAACTTCCACCGTTAAATAAATTAATCACTATCTTCGTAATAAGATAAATTTATAATTAATGCTTTTTTTCGCTCATTTAAGCTTAATATCTTAATAGTGGTGGTTGCCTTTTCGAATATATCTGGCTCATCATTTTTAGGTATTACTGTGTCAGTTGAATTGTATTATATATAGGTATATAAAGGGGCAAACATACAGGCTCACCCCTTACTTTCTTAGAGAGAAAGACGTATTACTTAAGTTTTAACGTAGAGATTTGCCTCTATGTCTAGTCTTATAGGCTAATCATCATATCTATCGATTAATTCCCATACTGCATTGTATAACTCAGCTGGGTCCTTATCTGTATTATTCCAAACACCTCTGCCTTCAAGCCAGTGTAAATTTACATTAGGGTTTTTGCCACTGTCTCCCACTGAAATTATACTATTTGGCTGTATTATAATTTCAGGAAAAGTGTATACTTGCTCACCTAATACAGATAAAATGGACCATCCAGATATATTAATAGGCTTATCAGTAACGTTTTTTATCTCTATTATTTCTTTGCCTTTATTCAGGCTATTTATAATAATTGGTTTTTCAAATACTTTGTTTACGGCGAGGTTAGTTTGAGTTGTTGCCGACACATTATCTGTAGTTTTATCAACTATTTGTCCAATTGCGAGGTTAGTTTGATTTATTGCCAACATATTATCTGTAGTTTTATCAACTATTTGTCCAACTGTAGGGATAGGTTGATGCATTTTAGATATATCCCCTATCGGTTTAATAACTTCCATTTTTGGTTTCATAAGTACAGGTTCATCTTTTCCATAAGTTGTTATACTCAAAAGTAATATAGGTACTCCTATTTTTAAAAACTTATACATGTAATAATCCCCCTTTATAAATATTATACTACAAACAATATAAATATTATTTAATTGTATCTTTATTAATCATGATATCTATCAATTAATTCCCCTTTTTCATTGTACAATTCGGCTGGGTCACTTTTAGCATTATTCCAAATACCTCTACCTTTAAGCCAGTGTAAACTTATATCAGGATTTTTTCCTCTATCTCCCACTGAAATTACACTATTTGGTTGTATTAAAATATCAGGAAAAGTAAACACTTGTCCTCCTGTTACAGATAAGATTGACCATCCAGATATATCAATAGGTTTATCTGTAAGATTTTTTATCTCTATTCTTTCTTCTTGTTTATTTAACCTAGTTATAACCACTGTTTCTTCAATCTGTAAATCCACAGCAGGGATTTGTTGAGATTTATTAGATGTATTTCCAGTTGATTTTTTTTCAGGGTTACTTTTTAGTTTTACATAGACTGACTTGTTTTTTCTAGAAGCTATCATCTTTACAAACAACATAATTAATCCTATTCTTACAAATATATGCATTTAATAATCCTCCTTTTGAAACATTGTACCATAGCCAACATTAAAATACAATAATAAATTAATACATGCTAAAAAAGGAGCACATTTTGCTCCCGAAGTACTTAACTGGACGTATCCAAGAAGTATGAAACTGTACTCATCTTATAAAATTTGATCTAAAGAACGATATTGAATGGCTTTGGCGATGTGTTGTTCGTCAATTAAATCACTATCACAAAGATCGGCAATAGTGCGAGAAAGCTTAAGTATTTTATGGTAGCTTCGCATTGTTGGAGATGCTGATGAATGTGGTCTTTCAAACCAATTTTCCAATAGAAGCTGACCACTAGACGTTAATTTACAATAAGTAGAGATTTCACTAGTTGAAATTGATTCGTTAAATCTATCAGCTTGAAATCTATGTTTCTGGCGTTCTATTCCAATTTCAACAGAGTGTAACATCTCCTTCGTAGATAAGCTGTCTGCTGAATTTAAAGACTTTATTGTTAATGGCTCAGTTTCAATATGAATATCAATTCTGTCAAGAAGAGGTCCTGATAATTTATTTAAATATTGCTTAACTTTATTTGGACTACAAACACATCTTTTCAAATTTGGGTAATATCCACATGGGCAAGGATTAGTAGATGCAATAAGCAAAAAATCTGAAGGATATGAAACAGTATGTTGAGCTCTTGATATGTCTATTTTTTTGCTTTCAAGGGGTTGACGTAAAATTTCTAGTGTTTTCTTATTAAATTCTAGTAATTCATCTAGGAATAAAATACCCTTATGTGCAAGACTTATTTCTCCAGGTTTTGGACTTGCACCACCCCCAGCCAATGCTTGAGGAGTAATTGTATGATGCGGAGAACGAATTGGTCTTTGTGTTACAAGTTCTGATGTGGATAATAAATCTGCAAGAGAATATATTTGAGTAAGCTGAATTGATTCCGCAGAAGTTAAAGGAGGAAACAATGCAGGAAAACTCTTGGCTAACAGTGTTTTTCCTGAGCCAGGAGGTCCAATCAAAAGTATATTATGATGTCCACAAGCAGCTACAATCATAGCATTTTTTGCATGAAGTTGCCCTTTTATTTCAGCAAAATCAGGATAATCAGGTACATTGTTGTTTATATAATTATAAATTGAATTGGGCAATTCTATCTTAGAATTAAGATAGTTAACAACATCACTTAATGAATTTGCGTACAAGATATTTGGATTATTTAAACAAGTGAGTTGGGGTTCAGCTTCAGTAGGAACAATAAATTTAAATATTTCAAATTCAGATTTTTGATTCAATGAACAAATAATAGGAAAAAGCTGTTTAAAAGACCTCAAAGAGCCATCTAAGGCAAGTTCACCAAAAAATAAATGATTTTCTAATTTAGAAATACTAGCAATACCCGTACTACATAAAATCCCAACAGCAATAGGAAGGTCATATAAGGCACCTTCTTTTTTTACATTAGCTGGAGCCAAATTTATAGTTATTCTATTCATTGGAAATCTATATTCACTGTTTTTTATGGAACTACGTACACGTTCTTTGGATTCACGCACAGAAGAATCGGGCAATCCAACAATGTCAAATGCGGTTAATCCGTTATTTATATCAATTTCAACTTGAACTTTGAGGGGTTCAATCCCTTTTAAAGTATAACTTAATAATTTGCAAAACATAAAATATTCCTTTCAAAAAAACTATATATAAAGCTTAGCCAAGTTTAAAATTGATTAGACAAGAAGCATTAAAAATTTTTTGAGAAATAGAAAATTGTTATCAACAAAGTCAAGAAATTTGATTGACTTTTTATTTAAGTTACCATATAATGCAAATATATTAATGAATAAAAATTGATATAAGTCTTATAGGTAATTGGGTGATTGTATGAACGAAGAATTTTATAAAGTATGGTTTCATGAAATAAATATACCTTCACATATAAAGAAGAGAATATATAACCGAGTGGAAAGTTGTAAAAAAATATTTGAATTAACTAAGAATGATTATATGTATATGAACTTAAATGATAAGATTATATATAAAATCATGAACTCAAAAGAGAATTTAAAGGAAATAGAATTCATTTTAACAAATAACATAAAATTTGGAATAGAAATTATAGATATAGAAGATGAAAATTATCCGAATGAATTAAAAAAACTAGATGATGCCCCAATAATATTATATGGGCGAGGTAATAATAAAGAAGCATTAAAGAAAAGATATATAGCAGTTGTTGGAGCGAGAAAATGTTCGGAATATGGATATAATGTGACTAAAAAGATATCAAGTGAACTTGTAGAAAAAGGACTAGGGATAGTTAGTGGTATGGCAGAAGGGATAGATGCTGCCGCTCATGAAGGTGCGTTGCACAATAATGGTAATACAGTTGCTATATTTGGAACAGGCTTAGACAGATGTTATCCTGTATCAAATAAGAATTTATGTAACAAAATCTTGGAGCAAGGTTATGTGCTTTCGGAGTATAAAATAGGAACAGAACCACTGAAATACAATTTTCCAAAAAGAAATAGACTAATTAGTGGAATGAGTACAGGAGTTGTTATAACTGAAGCTAGAAAAAAAAGCGGAAGCTTTATCACAGCAGATTTTGGATTAGAACAAGGTAAAGAGGTATTTATATTTGAAGCAGATATGAATGGTGAGTTACAGGTTGGAACTAATTCCTTAATAGAACAAGGTGCAACTCCTTTTAAAAGTGTAGAAGATATAATAGAAGGATTACCATTATATGTGCAAACTGAATTGAATAAAAATTCAAATTGTACACAAACTATTAAAAATGTACTTGATAATAATGAAATTATAGTATATGATTGTTTGGATTGGCAACCTGTGTCAATTGACCAAATATCTTCAGAAACTAACTTCCATGAAGATGATTTAAATATAATTTTAATGAAATTAGATTATAAAGGGATTGTAAAAAGATCACTGGGAAATAGATATTCAAAAGTAAGATGAAATACAGAACGAAATAAACTATTTTATTATTATTAATAATTTGGAGGGATAATAATATGGCAAATAATTTAGTAATTGTAGAATCCGCAGCTAAAGTAAATACAATTAGTAAATTTTTAGGTAAAACATATAAAGTAGAAGCATCTATTGGACATGTAAGAGATTTACCAAAAAGTCAACTAGGAGTGGATGTGGAAAATGATTATGAACCTAAATATATAACTATAAGAGGAAAAGGAGATTTATTGCAAAAGCTACGTAAGGATGCAAAAAATGCAAAGTGCATTTATTTGGCAACTGACCCGGATAGAGAAGGAGAAGCTATTTCGTGGCATCTTTATTATGCTTTGCGTCTTGAAGGAAAAGTAGTTAAAAGAATAACATTTAACGAAATAACTCAAGATGCCGTTAAAAATGCAATAAAAAACCCTAGAGATATTAATTTAGACTTAGTTAATTCCCAACAAGCCAGACGAGTTTTGGATAGACTAGTTGGGTATAAAATAAGCCCTATACTTTGGAAGAAACTTAGAAAAGGACTTAGTGCTGGTCGGGTTCAGTCCGTAACTTTAAGACTTATTTGTGACCGTGAAAAAGAAATACGGGAGTTTATTGAAGAAGAATATTGGTCTATTGATGCTTTATTTAGATTAGGAAAAATCAAAAGTTTTGAAGCTAAACTTGATAAAATTGACGGACAAAAAGCTAAAATTCAAAATGAAGAACAGGCTCTACAAATCATTGAAGACTGCTCAAAAAATGATTATATAGTAAGTGAATGTAAAGAAAGTGAACGTATTAAAAATACTGTTTTGCCATTTACAACTAGTACATTACAGCAAGAAGCATCTAAACATTTAGGGTTCTCTACTCAAAAAACCATGAATATTGCCCAACAACTTTATGAGGGAGTTAAAATTGGAAAAGATACTTTAGGTATTGTTAGTTATATTCGTACTGACTCTATAAGAATAGCTGAAAGTGCACGACTTATGGCAAAAGAATATATTATAAAAACTTATGGAGAAGAGTATTTAGCAAAAGGAGTTGTAAAAAAATCTAAAAGTGTAAAAACTCAAGATGCACATGAAGCTATACGCCCAACTAATATAGAGTTGACCCCTGCAGAGCTTAAAGAGTACTTAAATAAAGATCAATATAGATTATATAATTTAATTTGGAACAGATTTACTGCAAGTCAAATGTCAAATGCAAAATTTGATAGTTATAGCATAAAAATAGCTAATGGTATATATATTTTTAAAGCAACATACTCTATACAAAAGTTTGATGGATATCTAAAAGTATATAATATGGATGAAAAAAAAGGAACGACAAAACCTATTAATGTAGAAGAAGGAGAAATTTTAGAGTTATTAAATATAACTCCTAATCAACACTTTACACAAGCACCAGCTAGATTTTCAGAAGCAACAATAATAAAAGCTTTAGAAGAAAATGGAGTAGGGAGGCCTAGTACATACGCACCTACAATTACAACCTTGTTAAGTAGAAGTTATGTTACAAAAGAAGCTAAAATTCTTTATCCAACAGATTTGGGAGAGATAGTAAATAAAATAATGCTAGACTATTTTGATGAAATAGTCAATGTGGAATTTACTGCCCAACTTGAAAATGTTTTAGATGAAATTGCAGATGGAAATGTTGAATGGAAAGAAATAATAAAAGCTTTCTATCCAAACTTTAATAAAACAGTTAAAAAAGCGGAAACTGAGATTGAGAACATAGATATTACGGAAGTGACAGATGTTAAATGTGATTTATGTGGATCAAATATGGTTGTTAAATATGGTAAATTTGGCAAATTCTTAGGTTGCCCAAAGTTTCCCGATTGTTATGGAACAAAACCATGGTTTCAAGAAATTGGAGTTAATTGTCCAGTGTGTGACAAAGGAAAGGTAGTGCTTAAAAAGACAAAAAAAGGACGTATTTATTATGGATGTAGCGAAGAAGAATGTGATTTTATGTCTTGGCAAAAACCAACAGGTGAGAAATGTCCAAATTGTGGAGATGTTTTAATAGAAAAAGGCTCTTCAAAAAATAAAAAAACTGTTTGTAGAAACAGTCAATGTAATTATGGTAAAGAAAGTAATAGTTAAAATGCTGTTGAAATAATTTTGTAATACCTGTTGAATAGTCATCTAACTTATGTTAATATTGTTGTTATCTATACCCATTTTTAGATAATGATATAGAAAATGGTACAGATAAATTTAAAAAGATATATTTAATAAAGGGGAAAATTTTTATGTCAATAGATTTATTGCAAAAAATGAGAAAAATAAATAGGCTGCTACAACGTATTGGGTCTGAACGTGTTATGTTTAAAGACATATGTAAAGTCATAAGCGATGTGGTAGCATCTAATACAGTAATAATTAGTAATAAAAGTAAGGTTTTAGGAATTGAAAATAAATTTATTTCAGGATTAATAGGTTCTGAAAAATATGTGGGTTATGCTATTAATGATCAACTTTTATCTATAATGGATGTCAAGCAAAACCAGTCTATGGAAACAGTTTTTTCGGAATTTCCGAATAGTATCAATTATATGGGATGTATATTACCAATTGTGGCAGGTGGCCAGCGTCTGGGAACATTTTTAGCTTATAAAGAAAAGATCGATGGCGTTTATGATATCTCGGATTTAATACTCTTAGAGTACGCAGCAACAATTATGGCAGTTGAGCTATTGACATCTCTTAATGAGGAAAAGGAAGAAGAAGAACGAAAATTACAGATTGTAAAATCAGCAATAAATACTTTATCATATTCAGAGCTCGAGGCCATATTCCATATTTTTGACAAATTAGATGGTAAAGAAGGCTTATTAGTTGCGAGTAAAATTGCGGATAAAGTAGGGATAACTCGGTCAGTTATTGTAAATGCACTACGTAAATTTGAAAGTGCTGGTGTTATTGAATCAAGATCCTTGGGAATGAAAGGAACATATATAAAAATTTTAAACGAACTACTACTATCAGAGCTAGATGCATTAAGAAGATAAGAGCTAAGTTCGACTATTATAATGATAAGGGAAAAGGCTAGATTTCTCATTATTCGTGATAAAGAGAAAAGTCTAAAGGTCTTTTCTCTTTATTTTAATGTAAATAATTAACATTTAAGGGATATATTGAATATAATAAACTAAGAAATAAAAAAGAGATATGATTAAGCTTTTGGAAAAGTAGATTTTTATAGGTTATTATTAAATTTGGCTTAATTATATTGTCTAAAAAGAGGTATGCATTTATGAGAAAAAATTTGGTAATGTCTATAGTACTTATACTTTTAGTTGGGACAATAAATAAACCAGGAAAAGAAACCACTAAAAAACAAGCGACAGACAAAAATAAGAAAGATAATAATAAGTTTGACATCAATAAAGAAATTGATAAAATTAATGACTTCTTTAATAACGAACTTTTTCAAAGTGCAACAGAAAATACTTATGAAAAAGATTTAAAAGAAAATTTGATAAATGCAATTGATAGTTTGATCAAAGACATAGTTAAAGAAGATGACGATGACGAAAATGATTGTCCAGAAGACATGAAAGAAGCAGTTCGTATTTACATACCACAACCTAAGCTTGTTACATTACAAGAAGGATACAATGAAGCTTGCATGGATCAATTATTAAAAATTATTTTATCAGAAGATGCTTGCTCAAGTTATTATTTAAAAGCATATGTTCCAATTGGAATAGAGGTTTTAAAAGAAAATTATCAACCATCAAAAAATTGTCAAGATGGCAAGCATAAATGGATTTTTGGCGTTAAAGAAGTAGGAAAGTACACTATAGTTGTTGATTATATAAATAAATATACCAATATGGTGGCAAAACGTAGACGATATACAGTGGAAATATTAAGATGTCTAAAACCATCTTATCCTGTACCACCTGTTTTTCCAGAGGATCAAAAACCAAGTTATCCAATGCCACCTGTTTTCCCAGAAGATCAATATGCAATACCGCCTATTTTTCCAGGAAATCCAATACCACCTATTTTTCCAGGAGATCCAACACCACCTATTTTTCCAGAGAATCCAATACCAGGGTATCCTGTACAACCAATATAAATAATCTGAAAGGATGTATACTACCATTAAAATAGTATACGTCCTTTTTATGTGCTATTATAAATATATATAACAAAACAACTTATGCTAGAGGAGTATAAATATGAAAGGTTATTTTTACAAAACAATTACAAAAGAAGGTTATGTAGCAATAGTAGCGGGACTACATAAAAGAAATTATAAAGCAGATTTCAAGGATTTAGAAATGAATTTGGAAAACTTAGAAATAAATGGACTAGATATAGTACAAATAGACGAAAACTTACTAGAGATAATTGTTAAATATGGAAAAAATAAATTTATTTTTGTTGGAGGATGCGTTATTGCTGACATAGTAGGTGAATATAGTAGCGGAGGAGTAATTGGTAATCCAAATATATCTCCTAACTGTGCACAAGGATTATTTGAAGACGTTGGACATGGATTTACGTTACTATCTTATCCATCAAGTCCTGGTGTGTTGTATAAGGAAAATACAGAAATCAATAAATATCTCTTGAAAACTTTAAAACAATCCAGCATGAAAATAGAAGTAGTAAAAGAGATTGCAAAATTATAGTCAAAATCCTTTTATGATAGTCTGTGACGGATGTAATAAAATAGGCGGATTTATTTGTGTTTATGATGGAATTAACTATTATAGTTATTAGTACTAGGGGTTATTTATGCTACGGACGGAAATTTAAAGCTTTAAATTAATAGATTTTGTATGTTCAATATTTATGAAATCTAATAATAATTTGGATATTTTAACGAATAGATTTGCCTTTTCACTAATGAAATTAATACAATGATTAATAATATATTATGAGGTCTTGTTTATTCTTGTTAATGATTAGCAAGATATTAAAGTTTTTATTAATTATACCATTTGTGCTAGTTAAACATTTTAGTACTTCAATATAAATAGCAATGTAATATTGCAGGTAACCATTAGAATTAATCGTGTATATAAAATGCACATTCATGCATAATTATGCATTTTGGAGTAATATCAATTATATAGGATGTAATTCACTAGTGAGAAGAAATATACTAGGGTATTTTGCCAATTGTATTTTGTTCGATATAGGTATATACTT
>LJDB01000004.1 GCA_001983455.1 Candidatus Epulonipiscium fishelsonii | reverse complement strand
ATTTGAGTATTTTGGAATAGTAGTGATTAATCTAAAGCATCGTGAACTAGAAAAAGATTTTCCAGATATATTTGAAATAGGATATGAACTAATAACAGGGATACCTAAATCAAATAAAAAAATGTTTAATTGGTTAAATCAAAAAATAAATTTGTTTTTTAAGGAGGTAAGACAAAGCATGGTAAAATATTATACCGCAAGACAACTTGGACGAGAGGAAGGTTTTGAAGAGGGTCTTGAGCAAGGTATTGAACAAGGTATTGAACAAGGTATTGAACAAGGCATTGAACAAGGTATTGAACAAGGCATTGAGCAAGGTATTGAACAAGGTATTGAACAAGGTATTGAACAAGGCATTGAACAAGGCATTGAACAAGGTATTGAACAAGGGCGTAATGAAGCTAAAATTTTAGCAGTAAAAGCTATGTTAGATGTACTAGATGATGAAGAAATTGCTACTAGATTAGATATTGATATAAATAAAGTACGTGCAATACGTTTTAACAAATTAGATTAACGTTTACGGGTAATATATTAACTTTAATTTAGAAAATACGACAATTTTGGTGAAAACGGATTCCATCTTAATCTCGCCTCCAGAGTCACCAGTAGCATTTCTAGAAGCAATAAGCCATTTTCTAATTAAATGATATTATGAGATACAGTAAAAGGGAAACACTAGGTGTCTCCCTTTTGTTTTATTCTTCATCTTGCAATGCACTATATCCTCTTTCACCTGTTCTAACTTTAACAACATCGATTACAGGATAAACAAATATTTTTCCATCACCAATGTTACCAGTGCGTAAACAATCTTTTGCTGCTTCAACTACTAACTCTACTGGAACTTTTGACACTACAATTTCTACTTTAACCTTTGGTAATAAATTAAATTCTACTGGAATTCCACGATAATATTCGTTTGCACCTTTTTGAATACCACAACCCAATACTTGTGTTACAGTCATTCCTGTTACGCCAATTGATTGCATAGCTGATTTTAAGTCTTCAAATTTGCTTTGTTTTGTAATGATTGTTATTTTTGTAATAGGCATATCAGTAGATGTTTTTTCTGGCTGAATATAAGTAACCTTTGATTCAATTGATTTTACAGCTTTAGCATCCATAGGCATAAAGTCTGCATAACTTGTTGTAAGTCCATGTTCTTCGATATCTAAACCTATAATTTCTTCATCCTTAGATACACGAAGTCCGATAACAGCTTTTATCACATTAAATACAATAGTCATAGTTATTGCTACCCATACAGCAACTGCTAAAACTCCAAGAGTTTGAACTTTAAGTGTTTCGTACCCTCCACCATACATTAATCCGTCTGAAACAGAAAATACTCCTATTAAAATAGTTCCTACTGCTCCACACATTCCATGTACACCCACTGCTCCAACAGGGTCATCAATTCTTAAAACTTTATCAACAAATTCTATACCAAATACAATTACAAAGCCTGCAATAATCCCAATCCAAAATGCTCCAAATGGTGAAACAATGTCACAGCCAGCTGTAATAGCTACAAGTCCGCCTAGTGCTCCATTTAATGTCATTGAAACATCGGGTTTACCATATTTAACCCAAGTTATTAACATTGTTATTACAGAAGCGGCTGCTGCTGAAATATTTGTTGTTACAAAAATATTTGAAACAGTTAAAATTGCTTCATCACCAGTTAATCCAAGACTGGATGCACCATTAAATCCAAACCAACAAAACCATAATATAAATACTCCTAGTGCTCCAAGAGTTAAACTATGACCAAGAATAGCTTTAGGCTTACCATTTTTATCATATTTTCCAATACGTGGACCAAGAATTTTTGCTCCAATTAACGCTGCAACTCCTCCAACCATATGTACGGCTGTTGAACCTGCAAAATCATGAAAACCTATTTGTGAAAGCCATCCACCACCCCATATCCAATGACCAGAAACAGGATAAATAAATCCACTCAAAATTACACTATATATACAATACGAAGAAAACTTTGTTCTCTCTGCCATAGCACCAGAAACAATTGTTGCAGATGTAGCACAAAATACTGTTTGGAAAATTAAAAATGCCATAGTAGGATATGTTCCACTATAATCACCTTGCACAAAAAAGTCTGGCGTTCCAACTAAACCATTTATAGAGGTTCCAAACATAAGACCAAATCCTATAAACCAAAACACTAGTGTTCCTGCTGCAAAATCCATCAAGTTTTTCATTATAATGTTCCCAGCATTTTTTGCACGTGTAAAACCAGATTCAACCATAGCAAACCCTGCTTGCATAAAAAATACCAACACAGCTCCAATTAAAATCCACAATGTGTCTATTGAAGAATACATAAAATCATCTCCCTTGGATAAGTTATCCAATTTAATCATTTTTACATTATATGAATACACCAAAATATTATTAAAAACGTATAAGTTGTCTACTAGTTTATTCCTACAATATCCTTGTAATAATTTTAACTCTTTTATAAAATGCTAATTTAAATGACTAGAATATTGTAACAAAATTGCGACATAGTTTTACTATATATTGTCAAATTTAATTTTTAGAAGAAGTAGTTCTATAATAAATATTTTTATTAAAAATAAAATGTAACGAAATTACAACACTGTTTGTAAATCGATTAAGATATGAATACATATGTAAAAAAGCCAATTCATCCCATGACTACTAAAGTCATGGATGTTATTGGCTAAAAGGTATAGTTTATTTTTTTTACTATTTAGCTAAGAAAATTAAATCATCTTTAACATCTATGCTAAATCCTAGTATTTCTGAAACTTCTTTAATTGGTAAATATACGGTATCATTTTTAATTGTTGGAGTAGTTGATAATTTATATACATCTTGTTGATTTACTTTACATAGTTTATCTCCTACAGTTAAATCAACGATTTTATCACTATCAGTAATTGTTATCCAAGGGTATTTATAGTCTATTTCTGTGCCTGTTGCTACTTCAAAATCTCTAAGGTCTATCATTGTTTCACTTTTATCTGTATTGTAAAATGGACTTGATACTAGAGCTTTTGTCACTCCGTTATTGTTAATCTGATCTTTATATACATCAATAGTAGAAAATGTTTCTATCATTTTTCCAGATATTTGTATGCCATCATTATCTTGATGCCAGTCAAGGCCTAAAACTTTAACAATGTCAAACAGCGGTAAGAACACATGTGCATCTTTTAAAGTTGGTGCCACTGGTAGTGTCATCAATTTTTCATTTACATAATAATTCTTTGAACCAATTTCTAAATTAATTTTTACAATCTCAGCATCAATTGTTATCCAAGGGTAGTTATAAGATACAGTAGTATCCGTTGCTTTAGCCACGTCTTCAAGTTCTACCATTGTACGACCTGATTCGTAATACATAGCAACTGGTAATTTATCAATTAGCAACTCATCAATTAAATGGTGTGAAAACCCTTGAGCTTGCACTGGAACCATATTTGCTCCTTGCATTCCTAATAAAATTCCTGCTAATAGTAATGTTTTAATTTTTTTCATTTTTTAATACTCCTTAATAATTTAATTTTAGATATAATTAATATCCTTATTCATGATAAAAGAAAAACTATTTGAACTTTTTCTCTTATTTTTTTGTAAATAATTATTTTGATTTAATCTAAGGTTTGCCTATAGGTTTATTTGTTGGATATATTAATTTGTTTTTTTTGCTAATAATTATTTCCATCTAATCTAAGTCTTGCCTACAGATTTATTTTTAAACATATTAATTTGTTTTTTTGAATTTTATTTAATATGCCTAATTATGCTTGTTTATTTAATTGTAAAAATTATAAAATATAATTACAATAAAAAAACAAATTGCTTGTTTATTATTATAGCACTATCGTTATTTATTGCATTCAAATATAGGCAAATTTTATTCGCCCCTATAAAACATATTTATTAAATTTTTTCTTTATACATTTTCATTTTTAGTATTTAATACATTAAACAATTTAACAATAATTGACATCTTGTACTGTTCAATTGAATTAATGAAGCTTTATTGTTAAGGGACTCCGAACGCACTTAAAAATTGAATAAAATGCAACTAATTTGCAAATTTATATTGACTATGTGTAAATTTAAGCTTATAATATTAGTATAACCAAGGGGGATGTGAATGAGATACAACACTCAAAATAAGCAGTTAATTTTGGAGTACATAAAAAAAAATAAAGACAAGTATGTCTCAGTTAATGATATTCAGCAGGAACTTATTAATCAAGGAAATAATATTAATAAGTCTACAATTTATCGATACATAGATCAACTTTTAAGCGAAAAATTAATTCTCAAATATACAGCAGAAAAAAAAGCTTATTTTAAATATATTGAGGATAATGAAAGCTGTCATACCCACTTACATATGAAATGCAAACGATGCGGACTAGTAGTCCATTTACCAACAGACTTATTATCTTCTATTGAAGAAAGCAATCAATTTAAAGTTGAATATGAAACATCCATAGTTCAAGGCATTTGTAATTTATGCCAATAATAGTATAAAGAGATAAACTTTTGGAGGGATTAAAAAATGAAATTTAATAAAGCGTTAGCAGTATTAGTTGTAGGGACTTATTTAACTGGATGCAATTCTGCAGAAACAACACAAACTCAAGTGGAGCCAAAACAATCAGGCACAGAAACTATCATACAAGAAGATCCTACAGAAAAAACATTTAAAATAATATGTTCAACATTTCCAGTATATGAATGGACTAAGGAAATATTAGGGGATAACTCAAATGTAGAGCTTTCTATACTTATGGATAATGGTATAGACCCTCATAATTATCAAGCTTCAGCTGAAGACATTGTAAAATTACAAACTAGTGATTTGTGTATATACATAGGAGGGGAATCTGAAAAATGGATTGATGAGGCAATGGCAAATTCTCCAAATACAAAAGCTATAAATTTAATGCATGAACTAGAGGAATATACAAAATTAAGTGAAACTATTGAAGGAATGGAACATGTTCATGGACATGAAGAAGATGAACACAGCCATGAAGAAGATGAACACACTCATGAAGAAGATGAACATACTCACGACGAAGATGAACACAGCCATGACGAAGATGAACATAGCCATGAAGAAGATGAACACACTCACGACGAAGATGAACACACTCACGACGAAGATGAACATACTCACGACGAAGATGAACACAGCCATGACGAAGATGAACATATTCATGACGAACACGACCATACAGGGCATGACCATTCCCATGCAGACGAACACATATGGTTATCTTTAAAAATTGCAGCCCAAGCATGTGATGTAATCGCTGATTGCCTAGTTTCTTTAGATGAAGAAAATGCAGATAAATATATTCAAAACTTGGAAAGCTATACAAGTGAATTAAAAGCGTTAGATGAGCAATATGAAGCTATTACAGAACAAGACGATTCAAATAAAGTATTAATATTTGGTGATAGATTTCCTTTTAGATATTTGGTAGATGACTATGATTTAGATTATTATGCCGCATTTACAGGCTGTTCAACAGATGCAGAGGCAAGCTTTGAAACGATTGTATTTTTAACTGAAAAGTTAAATGAGACTGGCATGGATAATGTATGTTACATATCTGATAATAGTAAAGAACTAGCTGAAACAATAATAAAAAATTCAGATGACCAAAGTCGTTCTCTAGTACAGTTCAATTCAATAGAAACTATGAAACCCGAAGATGGTATAAGTTATATTGATATTATGAAAACGAACTTATTGGCATTGGAAGAAGTACTAAAATAGTGGATATATTCTTAGAATAGAAGGTGATGATACTTGAAACAAATAATATGTAAAGATTTAAAAATTGGTTATGAAAAGAAAATACTGATAAATTCTATAAACCTTACTATATCAGAAGGAGAATATTGGTGTATTACTGGTGCAAATGGAATGGGTAAAACTACTTTCATAAAAACTTTACTTAAGCTAATTCCTTCTATTTCTGGAGAAATAATTTTATCTGATGGATTACATCAAACAGATATTGGATATTTGCCACAGCAAAAAATACATCAAAAAAATTTTCCTGCTTCCGTTGAGGAAATTGTTATTTCAGGTAATTTAAATAAATCTAAATTAAGGTGGTATTATAATAAGGAAGAAAAAGCTCGTGCAAAGCAAAATATTTTAAAGCTAGGATTAAAAGGCCTAGAAAAAAAATCATACAATACACTTTCTGGAGGTCAACAGCAACGTGTATTATTAGCTCGTGCTTTATGTGCTACGTCAAAAATAATTATTCTTGATGAACCTGTATCTGGATTAGATCCAAATGTTACTCAAGATATGTATAATGTAATAAAAAAATTAAATACAGAGGATAAAATTACGATTATTACAATCTCGCATGACGTTCAACTTGCCACTCAAGATGCAACACATTTACTACATTTTGAAAAAGACGGTAAGTATACTATTAAACTAAAAGGAGGTTCAAAATGCTAGGTTATTATTTATCATTTCCTTTTGTACAATACGCACTTATTGTAGGGACATTAGTAGCACTATGTTCTGGACTTTTAGGTGTAGTATTAGTCTTAAAGAGGTTTGCTTATATTGGAGATGGACTTTCTCATGTGGCGTTTGGAGTTATGTCAGTTGGAATGGCTTTACAGCTTTTAGACAACATGATTATTACAATACCCGTTACAATAATAGTAGCAATATTTTTAATAAAAGATAGTGAAAAAAGAAAAATAACAGGTGAATCTGCTCTTGCTATGTTGTCTGTGGGCTCAATGGCATTTGGATACTTAGTAATGAACATGTCAACAACGTCTTCAAATGTAGGAGGAGATGTGTGTGCGGCATTGTTTGGAGCGACTTCAATTTTAACTTTATCTCCACAAGATGTAAATCTTAGTATAATTATGTCAATACTAGTTATAGGTACTTTTATTGTATTTTATCATAAAATATTTATCGTAACATTTGATGAAACGTTTGCTAAGGCAACAGGTATAAAAGCAGATAGATACAACTTATTAATAGCTGTGCTTACAGCAATTGTTATTGTAATTGCAATGAATTTGGTTGGAGCTATACTTGTTTCAGCTCTTATAATATTTCCAGCAATTTCAGCAATGACACTTTTTCAACAATTTCAGCTTGTAACAATTTTTTCAGCTGT
Source organism: Candidatus Epulonipiscium fishelsonii (assembly GCA_001983455.1). Taxonomy (GTDB): domain Bacteria; phylum Bacillota; class Clostridia; order Lachnospirales; family Cellulosilyticaceae; genus Epulopiscium_A. The sequence goes on along the minus strand of LJDB01000004.1, from coordinate 8,746 downwards.
ACTTTCAGTCTTTAATTCAGCTGTTGGAATTATAGTATCTATTTTGTTTGGAACGCCAGTTGGGGCTACTATTGTTATGATAAGTATAGCAAGCTTTTTTATGTGTAAGGTATTAGGACTATTAATTAGGAGATAACATGAAAAAATATTTGGCAATCTTTACAACATTATTTTTTGTTGGATGCTCTACGTCTGATGAAGATAATGTAATACAAATAAACAATGAACCCATTTTAAGAATAGAAAAACAAAATGAGACTCAAAAAATTGAGCAACAAATGGAACAACTAGCAAATGAAATAATGGAAGATAGTATAGAGCAAACATCTACAAATGTGGTGGATGGTATTCTTGATTTGACCAAATTGAATGCTACAATGTTATATGCTCAGGTGTATGATATGGTTTACAATATAGAAAATTATAGAGGGAAAAAAATAAAAATTCAAGGTTTTTATAAAGAGTATATAATTCCTATGCAGGATATAAGCAGAGTTTTAATGATTCCAGACGCTACTGCTTGTTGTGAATCAGGGATGTTATTGAAATGGAATGAAAATATGCCTGAAGTATTTCCAAATGAAGATGACCACATTGAGATAATAGGGACATATAACAATTACATGGAAGATGATTTAATTTATTACTATATAGATGTTGAAAGCATGAATATTATATAAATATGAAAAGAGGTAATCATTTTGAATGGTTTCCTCTTTTTCAACATGTAATTGTATTTTAATTTGATAAATCACTCATATTATAGTACAATAAATAGTATAAGTATAAATGATTACATAATAGAAAGCAGGAAAACAAATGATTGGTTTAATGAAATACATACGAAGACAAAAAGTTACTTTTGACATTTTGGATGGATTTTTAACTACATTATTGAAAGAGGATATGACAGTTTTAAAAATCGTTAAGACAAAAGATAGTAAAGATACACCTTGCACAAATAAGGTCAATTTACTAGTAAAAGATAGTTCGGACCGTAAAATACTGATTGAAGTTAAGCAGAATTATGAAGGGGATTATTTAAAAGATAAAACTATTACGACCGATATAATTGAAAATGCTGAAAAAAAAGGCAAACAAGAAGGAATACAAGAAGGAAAAGTAGAAGCTGCAAAAGCTATGCTTAGTGATGGACGATCAATTGATAAAGTTATTTTGTATACGGGGCTACCAAAGAAAACGGTTGAAAATTTAAAATGTTGTGTTTAGCGTTTATAAATAGGAGGAATGAATGAACAATCAACAGATTTTGGGAACAGCACCAATAACGAAGTTATTACTTAAATATTCTTTACCTGCAATTATAGGAATGATGGTAAATGGACTGTACAATGTAGTAGACCGTATGTTTATTGCAAACATACCTAATGTTGGGCATTTAGCAATTACAGGACTAGGTGTTACAATGCCTATTATGACAATTTTATTTGCTTTTGGAGTACTAATAGGAATTGGGGCAGCGTCAAACATTTCTATAAAGTTGGGCGAAGAAAAACCCGAAGTAGCTCAACAAATTTTGGGAAATGCTATAGCTTTGGCGGTTATTATAGGAATTTCTTTGAGTGTACTGGGTCTTATTTTCGTAAATCAAATACTTACTTTATTTGGGGCAAGTCCAGACAGTTTAATTTATGCGAAGGAATACATAAATGTAATTTTACTAGGTGCTGTATTTAATATCTTAGGATATACATGCACTGCTTTAATACGAAGTGACGGAAACCCTAAGCTCTCAGCTATAATTATGAGTGCAGGCTGTGGATTGAATATAATTTTAGACGCAACTTTTATTTTTGGATTTGGGCTTGGAATTAAAGGTGCAGCTTTGGCAACAATTATTTCACAAGCAATGACAACAATTTGGGGATTGAGCTACTATCTTAAAGGAAAATCAAATGTAAGTCTTAAAAAATCAAATTTAAAGTTACATAAAAATTTAATACTAGCGATTATAGCTATAGGAATGGGACCATTTTCTATGCAAGTTGCTTCAAGTGGTGTTCAGGCAGTTTGTAATAACACATTAAGAATTTACGGTGGAGACTTAGCTATAGGAGCGATGTCTTCAATAAATTCAATTATAATGATGAGTATAATGCCAGTTTTGGGCATGAGTCAAGGTGCACAACCAATTGTAGGATTTAATTATGGTGCAAAACAATATGACAGATCTACTAAAACATTAGCAATAGCAATGACATGTACAATAGCATTTTTAAGCTTTTTAACAATAATTATTCAGTCATTTCCAGACGTTCTAATTGGCCTATTCTCTGGGAATAACCCTGAATTGACCTCAATAGCAGTGAATGGTATAAAAAAATATACAATAACTTTGTATATTGTTCCAATTTCTATGCTTAGTTCACAATATATGCAAGCTATTGGCAAAGCTAAAATATCTATAGTATTAGCCTTGCTAAGACAGGTAATTGTTTTAATTCCAACATTATTTATTTTACCAAAATATCTTGGATTAGACGGAGTTTGGTATGCTCAACCTCTTGCAGATGTTATAACTGTAATAGTTTCAATTATACTACTTTCAATCGAGTTGAAAAAACAAAAATTAGCTATGGAACAAATGAAAATAGATACTATTGAACATACTGATTTCAATGAAACACCACAAGAAGTATAAGAAATCACTAGGATATACTTAATAGTATTATATAAGAAAAAATCCCACTTCAAGTTGAAATGGGATTTTTTCGATATTTATACAATATTGTAGATTTGTACTTCATAGTACTTGCAATCCAACAAAAATATTATTTCCAAAGCATTATATATAGTTTTGTGCATAGTGTTAAATATGTATCATATTAAAAGTTTAAATTTGACAAACTTAACACTATCGGTATCAAAGAATTCCTCAAGTTGCACAGGGGTAAAAAGAATTTTATATCCAGATTCATTTATAAGATGAACAGGTTTGTTTGTATATATATTTTCATGTTTATCGGGAACCAAGGTCAATATTGGGTAGTATTTATCTTTTTCAAATTGCATAAGAGGCTTAATATTAGTAGAAAAGTTGTCTTTTTTGCAACAGATTATGTAATAATCAAAACTATATTTTTGCATAAGCAATACCTCCTATCTATATTTATCTTTAATTAATATGAAAATGGAAAAATTATTATTACCAATTATGCTTTAATTTAAGTTATTTGAAATAAAGCAATTCTTAATATTCTTTTATTCATGATAAGTATCTCACTTATGTACAAACCAAATATAACCTTTCCTTGTTGAATTACACCCATAAAATGTATTTATAAAATCTATACAAATTTTCGTATAGATTTGAATAACATGGTATAATGTATTTTATATTTATATATTTAAGGAGGATTTAAAATGGAACAATTTAATACTAAAGGAGTTTGCTCAAGACAAATTAATTTTGACGTAAAGGATAATAAAATCACAAATGTATCTTTTATTAATGGATGTGCTGGAAATGCAATAGGACTTTCAGCTTTAATTGAAGGTATGGAAATAGATGAAGCCATTAAACGTTTAAAAGGTATTGATTGCAGAGGCAAAGGAACATCTTGTCCAGACCAATTGTCAATTGCTTTAGAAAAATATAAGAAAAAAGCTGTAAAATGAGATAAGAGGTAATAAATTTTACTTTTTTTTATTTTTAATATACAATTCTACAGATTTTTTCATAACATGGTATAGTAATCATAAAGATGAGAGGATTTTGCTTTATGGAAGTTATAATTCAAAAATTTGGTGGAACTTCAGTAGCTTCAAAAGAAGCAAGAGGTAAAGTAATTGAAAAAATTGAAAAAGCACTAAGGAATGACGAAATCCCCATTGTAGTTGTTTCAGCAATGGGAAGGATAGGTGCACCTTATGCAACAGATACATTGCTAAAATTTGTTGAAGAGAATGCAGGTGAAATGAAAGATAGAGAGTATGATTTACTACTTTCTTGTGGAGAGATAATCTCTTGTGTAACAATGGCAACACTATTAAATCAAAAAGGAATTAGAGCTCAAGCATTAACAGGTGGCCAAAGTGGAATTATTACTGATGATAAATTTAAGCAAGCAGAACTTTTATATACTGACCCAACATATCTTTTAAAATGTGTTGAAGAAGGAATTGTCCCAGTGGTAGCAGGTTTTCAAGGAATGACACAAAACGGGCAAATCACAACAATTGGCCGAGGTGGAAGTGACACAACTGCATCAATGTTAGGTGTAGCAGTTAATGCAAAAAGAATTGAAATATATACGGATGTTGATGGAATTATGACAGCAGATCCAAGAGTTTGTGATGAAGCTCATATTATTCCAGCTATAAGCTATTCAGAAGTTTTTCAGCTGGCAGATAGCGGAGCAAAAGTAATTCATCCAAGAGCAGTGGAATACGCAATGCGTTCTAACATTCCACTAGTGATAAAGAATACTTTTTCAGATGCCGTTGGAACATTTATTGTTCAAGATATAAGAAGTATATATACTAAAAAAGATGAATTTAAGGTTATTACAGGAATTGCACATCGTTCAGGACGTGTTCAATATACTATCGAAGATACTATTTTAAATGAATATAATCTTCTGGAAGCAGTTGCAACAGCAAATATAAGTATAGATTTAATTAATATTTTCCCAGATTATAAAGTGTTTACAATTGATACATCAGCACAAGACAAAATGGAAACATTGTTAAAAAACGGAAACTATGTATACACAAAGATTACTGGATGTGCAAAAATTACTGCAATTGGCGAGCGTATGACAGGTGTTCCTGGAGTTATGGCACGTATAATAAAAGCTATGATTAAAAACAATATTAATATTCTTCAAACAGCAGACTCTCTTACAACAATTGCTTGCCTTGTTCCTGAAGATCAAATTTCAACAGCAATTGGAGAATTACACAAAGAATTCAATATATAATTTTAAAAAAAGTCATGGTTGTTATTAAGCTATGACTTTTTTATTGTATGAAAAATAGGAAATATTATTTACATATTATGTATAGTATACCTATATACAAAATTAATTAATGTTTGATATAATAAGTAATATTAATAATTTAAAGAAGGATAACACCTTTTTTATTATTTACAAGGAGGTGAATATATTGGAAGGCATTATTTCTAATATTCAACGATTTACGATCCATGATGGACCAGGAGTGAGAACAGAATTGTTTTTTAAAGGATGTCCTTTACAATGTAAATGGTGTGGAAATCCCGAGAGCTTAAAAACTACTATTGAATTAGGCGTATATTCTAAAAAGTGTATTTCAAAAAATAAATGTGGAGCTTGTATTGAAGTTTGTCCCCAAACAAAAGCTTTGAATTTTTTTCGTGGAAATTTGATTTCAATTAATAAAGACTTTTGTGAGAAGTGTTTTGCATGCTATGAAGCTTGCCCCGCAGATGCAATAAAAAAATGGGGAGAAACAATGACTGTCGATGAATGTATGGAAATTATCCGCAAAGATAAAGGGTATTATGAACGTTCTGGTGGAGGAGTAACTGTTTCTGGTGGCGAAGCTATGTTGCAAAGTGAATTCATTGCCATATTATTTAAAATTTGTAAGGAAGAAGGCATTCATACCTGTTTTGAAAGTGCATTTCAAACAAGATGGGAAAACATTGAAAGAGTCATTCCTTATACAGATTTATTTATTTCTGATATTAAACATATGGACCCAGAAATTCACAAGCAATTTACAGGAATAGATAATAAGTTGATATTAGAAAATCTAATTAAATTTTCTGAAACTGATAAAGAATTAATATTACGCATACCAGTTATACCTGATGTCAATGATAATATGCAAAACATGGAAGAAACAGCAAACTTTATTTTAAATGAACTCCATGGAAAAGTTAGAACATTACAACTATTAAGTTTTATGAGATTAGGAGAAGAAAAATACAAATCTCTTAATTTAGAATATCCAATGGCAGCTGTTAAAATAAAAAGAGTTTCTTTTCAAAAAAATGTTCAGAAATTTGCCCAATATTTTAATGATAGAGGAATTCATTGTTTAGTTGGTACGAAGGAAAAAGAATAGTAAAAAATTATAACTAAAAAAAGGGAGAGTTTTTAATGAGTAAAAAAACCACATCTGCATCTGGTACATTACCATTTGATTATTCTTATGGAATCGGATATAAAGTAAATCATGAAGATTGGTCACCATTTCCAAGAGTTAATAGATTGAGACAGAAATTTCTTGACAGACCATATGAAATTGATGTTGAAAGATTACGTCTTATTACACAATCATATAAAGAACATGAAAGAAAGCCACATAAGTTAAAAGTAGCTTATGCTTTTGAGAATATATTAAACAATGCTACTTTATATATATACCCTGATGATTTAATTTGTGGTGAAATTGCAGCCCCTGCAAAGGCATCTCCAATATACCCAGAGTTCTCCGTTAACTGGATTATTGATGAAATATTAAACTCACCATTTGAAGAAAGGGCAAATGACCAATTTTATATTAGAAATGATGAAGAAAGAACAGAGATTGTTGAGCTATGTAAATATTGGCAAGGAAAATCTGTTGAAGACTCTATAAACGAAAGACTAGAGTATGACCAAACTAAAGGCTCACAAATGGGAGAAAAAATATTTCAAACTAATCTATACCATTATGCTGGAGCTGGTCATTTAGCAATTGACTATGCTAAACTTATGCGAGTTGGATATGATGGACTATTGAAACAAGCAAAAGAACGTCTTGAAGCACTTAGCAAAAGAGACCCTGATTATGGTGAAAAAAGAGATTTCTATAAAGCTATGATTATTATGCATGAAGCAGCTAAAACATATTTAAATAGATATGGCAAGTTGGCGGAAGACATGGCTAAAACAGAAAACAATAAAAAAAGAAAAATAGAGCTTGAACAAATTGCAAAAAATTGTTATGCTGTAGCTGGACCCCCTCCAACCACATTTTGGGAAGCTTTACAATTATTTAATATTGCAACAACTCTAATTCAAATAGAAAGCAATGGACATTCTATTTCTTATGGACGTATGGATCAATGGCTATATCCATACTTAAAAGCAGATTTAGATGCAGGCAGAATTACTAAAGAAAAAGCACTAGAACTGCTTGAAGTAAAGTATGTAAAAATGAATAATCCAACTAAATTAAAAGACAAAGGTACAGTTGCTGTTCGTAATGGACGTGGATTTGGTGGAGAAAGTTTGACAATTGGTGGAGTAGATTTTGAAGGAAATGATGTTACAAACGATTTAACAATGTTAATTCTGGAAGCCTCTGCACACACTCGTATGATGAATCCTTGGATTTGTGTACGTATGCATGAAAATACCCCATATGAATTAAAAGTTAAAGCAGCAGAATGTATTCGTTGTGGATATGGGCATCCAAAACTATTTAATGATATTCCAACTATTAAAGGTATGCTTTCAAAAGGAATGACTTTGGAAGAAGCTAGGGATTATGCTGTAGTTGGATGTGTTGAACCAACTTTACCAGGAAAAGAATATGGCTGGCATGACGCAGCATATATGAATACTCCAAAAATGATGGAAATGGTATTTAATGGTGGACGTATACTTGATGGACCAAATGCAGGAAAACAACTGGGACCAGATCTTGGGAGCCTTGAAACTTATGAAAGTTTTGAACAAGTTTTGGAGGCGGTGGATGGACAATTTAAATATTGGACTGATCAAATGATATCTAGTTTAAATATTATTGATAAAGTTCATAGACAGCTAAAACCACTACCATATTTATCAGCGTTTTATGAAGAAAGCTTAATGAGTGGATATGATGTAACAGAAGGTGGAGCTAAATATAATGGTACAGGACCACAAGCAAGTGGAATGGCAACTTGTGCAGATTCATTAGCTACAATTAAACAACTAGTGTTTGATGAAAAGAAATATACAGGTGCTCAGTTACTACAAGCAATAAAAGATAATTGGATTGGGCATGAAAAATTGTATGCACTAGTAAATAGCTCTAAAATTCATCATTTTGGAAATGATGATGACTATGCGGATGAACTATTTAAATATATGTTTGAATGTTATTGTCGAAACATTAAAGATGTGCCAAATGCCAGAGGTGGAAAATTTAGCCCAGGAGTATATTCAGTTAATGCAAACGTTGCAATGGGACTAAATACAAATGCATCACTTGATGGCAGGAAAAAATATGAGCCTATTTCAGATAACATGGGACCTGTTCATACAGACGGTGGTTCACATGATATAATGGGCCCAACAGCTCTTGCTAATTCCGTTGGAAAAGTGGATCATTCTTTAGCGTCAAATGGAACATTATTAAACGTTAGATTTCCTGAAGAAGCAGTTTCAGGAATTGAGGGTAGAGATAATCTAATTAGTTTTATTGACGAATATATGTCCAAAGGTCCAATGCATGTACAGTTTAATATTATGAGTTCAAAAACTATGAAAGCAGCACAAAAAAATCCTAATAACTATAAAGATATGCTTGTGCGAGTTGCAGGTTATAGTGCATACTTTGTTGAATTAGGAAAACCGCTACAAAAAGATTTAATTCAAAGAACAGAATTACATTTTTAATCTTGTACAGGCGAATAATATTCGCCTGGTAAATTAATTACAACTAAAGGAGAGGAGGCTTAGCTATTAAAAACATTGACAATGAGCGTTAAATGTGATTAAATATGCTCAAAGGAGTTAATAATTACATGAAAACTATAATAAAT
>LJDB01000003.1 GCA_001983455.1 Candidatus Epulonipiscium fishelsonii | reverse complement strand
AAATATTCTCTGACTGCATAGAGGTGTACAGTACGCCGATATTAAGAAATATTTAATATAAATAGGATTTCGTATTTTTCGCAAAATCCTGAACTGTATCTCACGTCTTTCCCTAAAAAAGAAAGATTGCCGGTATATATTCTCTTAAAAAAAAGCCTTAATAGCAATATAGACTTTTTGGCCTTTTATGATGGGAATACCTTCATAGGTTTAACATATTTGATTTCGACAGCCTACAAAGTTTATATTCTGTATCTTGCAATGGACACAAATGTTCGCTCCAAAGGCTATGGGAGTCATGTATTAGACATCATAAAGCAACGCTATAATGACAAAACTGTATTCTTATCCATTGAGGAAGTTTCAGAAAAATATAAGGATTTCTCGATAAGAAAGAGGAGATTAGAGTTTTACCTTAAAAACGGATTTGTTAAAAATGATTATTCGTTAAAAGAACTAGGGCAACTGCTTGAAACTATGTCATTTAATGGCCTTGCAGATAAAGATGATTTTATAGATACATTCACAATTCTTGCAAAACCACTACCAAAATTTGTGATTAAACAACTTATAAAGTAATATTAAAATATGAAGAAAAAAAATCCTTAATCAATCTAGTGATTAGGGATTTTTCTTATTATGACGAGAAACAGTTTTGTGGGTCTTTGCGGGATAAAAGACATACTGTCTCAACATGATTAGTATGCGGAAACATATCAACAGGTTGAACTTTTTCTATACTATAATTTTCTTTCAAATAAGATATATCACGAGCAAGCGTAGCAGGATCACATGATATATAAATAATTTTTGGTGGCAACATAGTAAGCAATGTTTTTATTAGTGATAATTCGCATCCTTTTCTGGGAGGGTCCAGCACAACAATATCTGGGTGTGCTTCAAAGTTTATTTCTTCTGCTTTTCCAGTAATAAATTCTACATTATCAATATTATTTTGCAAGGCATTTTGTTGAGCATCTTTTATTGCTTGGTCAACAACTTCAATTCCATAAACCTTTCCTGCTTTTTTAGCTAAAGTTAAAGTTATTGTTCCAATCCCACAATATAAGTCTACTATAGTTTCATTTCCTTTTAAATCAGCATATTCTTCAACTATGTCATATAAAATTTTTGTTTGAATAGGGTTGACCTGAAAAAACGAGATAGGAGAAAGATTAAATGTTAGTTCTCCGATATTATCTTGAATAGTATCAGCTCCAAATATAGTATTAAAGTTATCGCTTAAAATAACATTTGTCTTATTTTTATTAAAATTTAATATAATACTAGTAATTTGGGTGACCTTACGAAGCATTTCTATAAATTTATCTTGATGAGGAAGATTGTCCCCATTAATGACAAGGCAAACCATTATATTTTTGTTATAATAACCAGATCTTATTACTAAATGTCTAATTAATCCACTATGATTTTTTTCACTATAAATGGATATATCATATTTTATTATAAACTCTCTTACAATTGCGATAATGTCTTCATTAATTTCATTTTGTATTATACATTTGTCTATATTAATGATATTATGACTTTTATTTGCATAAAATCCTATTTGGATTTCATCATTAATTTTTTGAATAGGATATTGAGCCTTATTTCTATAATAAAAAGGATCTGTCATCCCTATTATAGGGTTTATATCAGCTTGAACACCCCCTATGCGGTAGAGGGCATTCTTAACTTTATTTTGTTTCCATTCAAGTTGATACTCATATTTAACATGTTGAAATTGACAGCCCCCACATTGAGTGGCAAAATTACATTTTTGAGGTATACGAATATCAGAAAAATTTTTTATTTTAATTATTTTTCCAACAGCAAATTTTTTGTTTACTTTAATTATTCTTACCTCAACTTCATCTCCAGTTACAGAATTAGGAACAAAAATAGTAAAACCTTCATAGGCTCCAATTCCTTCGCCGTTAGTTCCTATGTCTTTTATTATAATTGTGTAATTCTTATTTTTTTCTACTAACATAAAATCTCCTTAATAATAATTTGTCTAGCTTCGTCATAATCTAAAATCCATTTATCAGCAATGGTTTTTAATTCTTTTACTAATTTTTCACTTTGCCTATCTCTTATTGCCCAAACAGTCATGCCAGCGTTTTTACCAGCCATAACTCCATCAGGAATATCTTCAAAAACAAGACATTCTTCAGGCAACACTCCTAATTCTTTTGCAGTTTCCATATAAATAAACGGAAATGGCTTTCCTCTTTCAACTTCACAAGAAACTTTTATACAATCGAAATAATCTATAATTTCAAATCTATCTAAAATAAGCTCTACTAGTTCTCTGCTATTACTTGATGCAATACCCATTTTAATATTATGTTGTTTTAAAAATTTTAAAAATTCTCTCACAAATGGTTTTATCTCTACTTTTTCAGTATAAATAGTAGCACCCATCTTGTTCCAAGTGATTTTTATTTCATCAACACTATGGGTTAAATTAAATTTATTTTTAAAGTATAAAGCAGTTTCTGTAAAGCTCATTCCACCAAGTTCTTCATTATTAAATACAGATGGGTCTATATTTAAATTTCTTAAAAATTCTTTGTCTATCTCTTCCCATACCCACATGGAATCAACTAAAGTACCATCTAAATCAAATATTACTGCTTTCATAAATTCACGTCCCTACTAAATTAGTGTGTAAATCCATTGTATATTTAGGACTTGGAGAATGTCAAGTAATAATTAATAAAAGAACCTAAAGGATGAAAATTTCATCTCTTTAGGCTCAAATTTACTCTTAATCTGGAACAAAATCTAAAAAGTCTTCTTCTGGAATATTTACATAATTTGGTGGCACTGCTCCTGATAAAATCTTGTCTATTAACATTATTTTTCTGTCAACTTTAATTTGATTTGCAAAAAGAGGAGATACTACTTGAAGAGTGGTTTTTATATCAAGCCATACAGTATGATTTATTTGATTTATTCCCGTTTCCTTTATATTATTTGCATAATCTACAGTTACAGTTCCTATTGGCATAATTTCAACATGAATGTCTGGACCCAAGTTTGCAAACAATCTGCTTCCTGTAGCATTTCCCAAAGGAATATCAAACACTATCTTTCCTATGTTTTTTAATTCTTTATTACATTTAGATACTATTTCATTGCATAGGTTGTTAATTAAGATAGAATTTACATTCCAAGATATAAGTTCTCCATCATCATTATAATCATATGTTAATAAGTCTTCTACAGTTATTTGATTTGTAAGTAATGTTTCAGTTATAGCAACATTTATTGCTTCTGTTGCAATAGATGTTGTCTCTAGTTCTGCCATAGCCATAACAGTTGGCAATACCTCTTCATCAAGTTGTATATAGATTGCACCAACTATAGCAATAATTATTAATATAGCGGTTATTCCTTGTATTTTTTGAAATAATAATTTTTCATTATTTCTTTTATAAGAACCAACTTTTGGCTGAGCATATGGCGGATAATAATTTTGCGTGTATTTTTTTTTCTTTGACATGTCATCTCTACTTTCTTTATTAATAGATTTAATATTAATATATTCTTTATTGTCAATACATAGTACAATTCATTAAATCTGATAATTTAGTGAAGTTTATGGTCAACTTTAAGGCTATTGGGTAAGTAATGTTGATTTGCGATATAAAAGTTTGATAACATTAAAAGTTATCTAGCCTTTTCTCTTTATCACGAATAAAAGTTGTATATTATCAAATATAATTATATAAAAGAATAAAAGACTAGAGAATTTCTTTAGCAATATAAGTCATTGTGTTATTTAATAATATAGAGGGGGAATAAATGAATATTTTAATTATAGCGGACCAAGAAAGTCCATATATATGGGATCATTTTGACAAGAAAAATTTTGAAAATGTAGAAATAGTAGTTTCATGTGGGGATCTTAAAGCTTCATATCTTTCATTTATTGTTACTATGCTTGCTGTTCCTGTTATTTATATTCATGGAAATCATGATGTTCGATATAGCACTAATCCTCCAGAAGGATGTATTTGTATCGATGATGATGTATTTACATATAAAGGGATTAAATTTGGTGGACTTGGAGGATGCATGGAGTATAGTGGTGGGCCTTTACAATATACTGAAAAAGCAATGAATAAAAGAGTGAAAAAACTTATTAAATTGGGCAAGAGAAGAGGTGGAATAGATGTTTTAATAACGCATTCTCCTTCTAAAAATTTAGGTGATGGGGAAGATCTATGTCATCAAGGTTTTCAAGCTTTTTATGATATTTATGAAAAGTTTAATATATCACATCATTTTTATGGGCATCAGCATTTAAATTATTCTAATAAAACCAACCGATGTTTAACGTATAAAGATATTCAAATTGTAAATGCTTTTAATTATTATATAATTGAAATCTGATAAGGGAAATATTAAGTACCCACTCTGCACGAGATGGGTACTTATTGATAAGGAGAAAAGGCCGACGGTCTATTCTTATTATTTTTAGCAAAATATGATTTTTTAATCTAAAATTTTGTATACGACTAAGTTTAATCAAACTTGAAAGACTGTAACATACTGTTTAAATGTTGTGCTTGTGCAGCTAATTCTTGACTTACACTAGCACTTTCTTGTGATGTTGATGAAGTTTCTTCAATAAGGCTTGTAATTTTTTTAGTTCCTGCAAGCAAATCCTTAATGCTTTCTTGCTCCGTAGCTATTGCTACCAATAAATTTGCTGAAAAATCACCTGTTTTTGCGATTGTTTTTACTATTTCATTTAAACTATTAGCTGTATTATTAGCCATTTCTTGTCCTTTTGATACATTATCAATACTTGTTTTAATTATTTCATCAATTTCTTTAACAGTCTCACTACTACGATTTGCCAAATCCCTAATTTCATTTGCAACAACTGCAAATCCTTTTCCAGCCTCACCCGCACGGGCTGCCTCAATTGCCGCATTTAATGCTAATAAGTTTGTTTGAGATGCTATACTTTCAATCGTTTTAAGTACAAATGAAATTGTATGACTAGATTCATTAATTGCATCCATTGATTGTAACATGTTTTTCATAGCTTCTGTACCTTGATTAGCTTTAATCATAGCTTCTTTAGAAATCGTTGTTGTTTCTTTTGTCTGTTCATCAGCCGCATTAACTATATCTGCAATTTCTTGAGTTGAAACAACAAATTTTTGAATAACTTCATTTTGTTCAGCTGTTCCATTTGCTAGTCTAGTTGCACCAACAGCAATTCCCTCTGCTCCACTACTTACTTGGTTTGAAGCTAAACTTATATTAGCTAAGGTACTACTTAACTTATCTCCTATTTCAATTAAAGAGAATCTTATTGGGGAAAACTCTCCAACATAGTCTGCTTTAATTCTAGATGAAGCTGTAAAATCTCCATGAGCCATACTTGCTAATGTACTTTCTATGTCTTTTATAATATTTCTTAAAATATTAGACATCTTAACAAACGTGTCACTTAATACACCTATTTCATCATCGTTTTTTGAATCAAATGAGATATTTAAATCTCCTAATGTCATTTTGGCTGCTGCTAATTCTACTTGTTTTATTGGTATTTCTATAAGTCTATTAATGTAAAAAGCCACCGACATAGATATCATTGTTGCAATAACAATCATAACAATCATAGAAATTAAAGAACTGATATATAAATTATTAGCATCTAATGTAGCTTTGTCAACCCCTGCTTTATTAAACTCAACTAGCTCAGCAAATGCCGCAGACAGTTTATCAAATACACCAATTGAGTCTCCTCTTAATAGTTCATATGCTTTTTCTGTCTCACTTTGTTTACTAGCTTGAATCATTTCCTCATGTAGGTCTATATATTGATTCCAATATGAGTATGCTTCATCAATTAGTCTTTGATCCTCGTTACTAGTAATATATTGTTTATAATCGACAAACATCTTTTCGATAGACTGTTCTTTTGTAGCCATTGTTTCTTCATATTCACTCATAGAAAGGTCGTCTTGGGCAATTACGTGTCCATTTTCAGCAATCCTAAAGTTTGCAGCTGAAGCAGTAAGTTCTTCCGCAATAATAATACATGTTACCCAATTTTCTGCTATCATTTTTGTTCCAGCATTAATTCGTGCTGTAAAAATTAATGATACTATTCCAGTAATAATCATTAATAAAGTTAATATTGCTGATAAACTTAGTATCTTATATCTAATTCTTAAATTTTTCATGTACTCCTCCCCCTTATAACTTAATAATATCATAGTAAAAACTAAGTTGTCAACATTTTCCAAATTGTACAACAATATATTTTATCAATACATTATAATTAATTATAATGTATTGATTTATTGTATAATGAAAACCCCAGGCTAGGCCTGGGGTTCAAAAAAGCTTATAGCTTTAAGTATATTATGTAAGCCTCCGAGGGAATAATTTTAATGGT
>LJDB01000002.1 GCA_001983455.1 Candidatus Epulonipiscium fishelsonii | reverse complement strand
TTATATTAATGCAAAATAATTTACCATAAAAATATAGAACGTCATAAAAATATACAATCATCCTAAAGTGTATACTAGATTATTTTATTGACAAATTCAAAGCAAAAAGTTAAACTATATTTTATTGAATTTTAAGAAAGGAGAATACAATTTTGAAAAAATATTTGCAAGTTCCCCTGGGTTTTTTTCTGATTATATTTTTAGTTGGAAGTGGAATGCGATGTACGTCTATTTATGCAACTGCACTTGTTGATAGAGGATTTTCTATGACAATATTTGGAGTAGGAACTAGTCTTAACACAGTAGCAGGATTTATTTCAGGGTTATTAATAGCACAACTCCTTGAAAGGTTTTCTGTAAAAAAAGTTGTCGGCCTCGGTATATTATTTATATCTTTAGGAACATTTATTCTATCTATTGCTAAAAGTCCTATTGCTCTTTTCTTGGGATTCTTTATTATAGGTATAGCTATGATATTGGCTGGATATACTCCTGCTATTATAGTCTTATCTAAATGGTATCAAACAAACTTTGCTTTAGTAATATCACTTGTATATACTGGAATGACAATAGGAACATCAACTATGTCATTGCTATATGGAGAATTGGCTCCAAGAATTGGATTTACATATACTCTTTGGGTTATGGCAGCAATGCAATTTTTTATAGGATTTTTAGCACTTAAATTTCTAGTTGCAGAAGACCCTAGTGAAATTGGGGCAGAAATTTATATTGCTCCTGAAAAAGACAAGGATATTAAAAAGGCGAAAAAAACAACCACGACATTAAATGTTACTCCAAAGGAAGCCAAAAAGAAATTTCTGTTTTGGTATTTGCTAATAGTATTTTTCTGTATTAACAGTATAGTTTCAACATTGCAACTGTACATTCCTGCATATATGGAAACTATGGGACATTCATTACAAAGTGCGTCTCAATTATTATCTATATTGATGGTATTCGGTGCTATAAGTACTGTATTAAGTGGATATATAACAGATAAATTTTCAGCATTTACATTTTATATTATGACAGCGATATTCTTTTTAGTTGCATGCATATTACTTTTAGCTATACCAAAATCGTACCCCGCTATGGTCTTAATGGCAGCTCTTATGGGCATTGCATATCCAGCTAGTTCAATAGCTCCATCATTAATGCTATATGATAGCTTTTCTAAAGAAACAGCAGGAAAATTAACGGGATTTTCAAACGCAACACTTTTTGCAGCTATGGGAGTTTCAAGCCCTATAGTAGGATATGCGTATGATTTAACAAATAGTTATGTAGAAATATTTATTGTGATGACAATATTATTTGTTGGAGGGATCCTGCTTATGATTTTGTATAAATTTATAAAAAACTGGGAGATTAGGAAGGAGCATGTTTTATGTGTAAAAAAAGAGCATACATCAATGCAACAATCATTAACGGAGATAAACTAGTACCTATAATTGAAAAAGGATTTATACTAGTGAATGAAGACGGAGAAATATTTAAAACAGGTTCCATGGATCAACTTAATCTTCCTGAAGGGTATGAAGTAGAAGACCTTAACGGAAAATACATCATGCCTGGACTAATTAATACACACCTACATATTTTCTATGATGGTTCTCCAAGAAAAGAAATGGTGGGTGAAGAAATGGATAAATATATCAAAATGCTTCACACCGAAGAAGGAGAAAAGTATTTACTAGGTGTTGCTAAAAACTGTATAGATACACTAGTCAATTCAGGTGTAACTGCTATCCGTGACGTAGGTTCAGTATATAACCATGATATTATTATGCGTAATGAAATCAAAAGTGGAAAAAGAGTTGGACCACATGTCGTAGCAAGTGGCTCTCTTATTGTTCCAACAGCAGGCCATGGAAATTATTTCCCAACTATGCATATTGCAGACGGTCCTTGGGAAGGTCGTAAAGCTGTGAGAACAAACTATGCACGTGGAGTTGACTGGATCAAAATATGCAGCACAGGTGGGGTTTCAGACGCAAGGTATATTGGAGAAGCAGGAAAGCCTCACTATACTTTTGAAGAAATAGAAGCCATTTGTGACGAAGCTCACCGACGTAATCTTATGGTAGCTACACATTGTCAAAGCACAAAAGGAATGCGTGAAGCTCTACTTGCAGGAGTTGACTCAATTGAACATGGTGGAGCAATTGAAGACGATATGATTTCACTGTTCTTAGACAATCCAAAATCATTAAGAGGATACACTGCGTTGTGTCCAACTATTTCTGCTCCTGATGCATTAATTAAATCTCAAGCAAAATTTACTTCAAGTAAAGAAAATGCTATTGTATTTGAAAATTGTAAAATAATAGCAGAAGGTTGTAAGTCAGGACTGTTAACTGCTATTAAACATGGCATTCCTGTATGTGTTGGAACCGATGCGGCTGTGCCTTATGTATCTCAATACAACACTTATAAAGAACTAATATATATTAATGACGCTTGTGAAACTCTTAGTGAAATAGACGTTATCCAAATAGCTACAAAAGATAGTGCTGAAATAATCGGACTAGGAAAAATTACAGGAACACTAGACGAAGGCAAATCAGCTGACTTTATAGTTTTAGATGGAAACCCTGCAAAAGATTTAAATGTACTTAAAAATCCACTACATGTAATTGCTCAAGGTAATTTTATTAAAACACCTTTAATTAACCGTATAAAAGAAATTGAAGATATTTTTTAAAAAAATTATTAATATTTAACATTGTATAGGGGGGATTTTATGACTTTTAGAGATGCAATAAATAGCCCACAAACTTTTTTATTTTGTGGATTGGGTGTATTACTAGTAACTTTAATTATTTTATACTACTTGGTATTTTCTATTAAACACGCTAAAGCACTTGGGGTTACAAATCAAGAACTTATGACGGTTGTTAAGACTACTATATCTGTTTCATTTGGCCCAGCTTTATCAATACTTGTGCCTTTGTTTGCACTAATAAGTGTGCTTGGTTCTGCTTGGAGTTGGCTTAGACTTTCAGTTATTGGTTCTGCTGCAATGGAATTAATAGTTGCAAACATGGCAATTCTAGCAGACGGCTATACTGAACTATTGCCAGATGTACTTCCAGCTGAAGCTTTTGGTCTTTTGACCCTATCAATTAGCATTGGAGTTTGTGCTGGAACAGTTTTAAATCTTTTCTGTAACAAATTTTACTCACAAAGTTTTCAAAAATTACGTCAAAAAAATTCTTCCATTACAAAGCAAATAACAGATGTTCTGTTTTCAGGTTTAATAATTGGGGTAATAGGACCAGGAATATTTAAACTTGGAACCGATGTGCCTTTTTACATTGACTTTAAATATACCTTGGTATTTTTAACATCTTTATGTTCTGTTGGAGTATTAGGAATCTTAGCTAAAAAGTACAATTTAAAGGCTCTTATTAACTATGGTTTTTCCATTTCTTTGCTAATTGGTATGGGTTCTGCAATTGTTTATTTTAATATTATTCCATAGTTGAAGGGGGACATATTCTATGAAAAAAGAAAAAACTTTTCATGATAAAATTCATCTTGTCGGACGCACAACAAGTATTATTTGTATATTAGGTTTTTCAGCAGTAGGAATTTCTATATGCCAATCTTTAGACATTTGGCCAAGTATACCTGCTACTATTACTGCTACCATTTCAATCTTCACATATGCTTTACTTATAGGAATAGTAGAGTTCTTTGTATGGTTGCCTCGTATTGGCCCTGGGGCTACATATTTAAGTTTTATAACTGGAAATATTTCTAATATGAAAATTCCATCAATGGAAGCAGTATTTAATATTATTGAAGTGGAAGAAGGAAGCGAAAAGAAAGAAGTGTTGTGCATCTTTATAACTGCTGTGGCTTCTTTACTAGTTATAGTATTATTAACAATCATAATTTTATTTTCAGGAGTGTTTCAGCCAATTCTCAGTTGGCCACCTATTCAACCAGCGTTTTCATATGTTTCCCCAGCAATTTTTGGTATACTAGCTTATAGTGCTTTCAGATATAGACCTATACTATCCATTTTTACATTTTTAGGGGTATGTATAGCGATTTATATTCGCTTGCCTATGGCTTATATGGCGTTCTTTGGAGTTATAATAGGTATTTGCCTATTATTTATTAATCTTTCAATAAAAAAAATATTAGTTAAAAGGAGTTAAATATGAATACAAATCAAATTTTTGAAAGTGTAGACAATCGCACATCTATGTTAGAGGATATTAATGCTTATATATGGGATAATCCTGAATTAGGATTTATGGAAACAAAAAGTATAGTTCCATTAATAGAAGCACTAAAAAAAGAAGGTTTTTCTATTGAAGAAAAAGTTGCAGGTATTCCAACAGCTTTTGTTGGCACTTGGGGAAGCGGTAGGCCTATAATTGGATTGCTTGCAGAATTTGATGCTTTACCAGTTTTATCTCAAAAAGCATCTTGTGCAACAAAAGAAGAAGTTGAAAAAGGCGGAAATGGGCATGGATGTGGACATTGTGCTATTGCCACAGGAACTTTAGGAGCAGCACTTGCTATAAAAGATTATCTAGAAAGAAATAAATTATCAGGAACTGTAAAATATTATGGCTGTCCTGGTGAAGAATATGGTTCAGGTAAAGCATTTATGGCTAGGGATGGGGTATTTGATGATGATGATTGTTGCTTAACTTGGCATCCAAATGATTTTAATGCAATGATGAGTTTTGGAACACTTTCAAATAAAAGATACCAGTTTCAATTTAAAGGACGTGCGGCTCATGCAGCTTCTGTACCACATTTAGGAAGAAGTGCACTGGATGCTTGTGAACTTATGAATGTAGGAGTTAATTATATGCGTGAGCATATGATACCAGAAGCACGTATACACTATGCTTATGTTAATGCTGGTGGACCAGCTGCAAATATAGTTCATGATTTTGCAGAACTTAGCTATACTGTAAGGTCACCAAAAATGAAAGAAACTCTTGAACTTGCAGAAAGAGTTAAAAAAGTTGCTAAAGGTGCAGCATTAATGACAGAAACAGAACTTACTATTATTGAAAAAGAAGGCATGAGTGATACCATGCCAATGGAATCACTAGATAAATTAATGTATGAAAGCTTAGTTGAAGTTGGGCCTCCACAATATGATGAAGAAGATTATAAGTTAGCACAATTATTTAGAGAAGATATGTCCGAAGATGAAAAATTAGGAAATTATGTAAGAATGACATCGTTTTTAGGAATTAACAATAAAGAAGAAGCAATTGAAATTAGTAAAAAAGGTCTTCCAGATTCATATCCACCATTTAATTATAACCCTGATTATTATTTGATGGGTTCAACAGATGTTGGTGACGTTAGCTATGTTGTTCCAACAACAGGATTTATGTTGGCAAGTTGGGCAATAGGGGTGCTTGCTCATTCTTGGAAAGCAACAGCATTATCAAACAGCTCTATAAATACTAAGGCTATTGTATGTGCTGCAAAAGCTATGGCACTTACAGCAATAAAAGTTTATGAAAATCCAAAATTAGCTGAAGAAATGAAAGCGGAACATAAAAGACGTATTCCAGATGGATATGTATGCCCAATTTCAAAAGATTTTAAACCTTATGATGCAAGAGAATTTTAGTCCTTGAAAATGTTTAATGTTAATGATACAATTCTCCTGAATTTATGAATAATAAGGAGTCTGATTATGGAAACAATAAATATCAGAAGAAGTGTCCGCTCATTCTCTACTCAAGAGGTTGAAGCTGAAAAGGTAGATAAAATTTTAAGATGCAATGCAATCCCCTAGTGGTATGAACCAACAACCTTGGGAATTCTTAGTTTTAAATGACAAAGAAGCTTTAGACAAAATAAGAAATCACTTTCCAAACGCTAAGATGCTACAAGAAGTTCCTCTTATGATAGTTGTCTTGGAAAAAACAGATAGCCAAGTACCTTATTTTTCACACCAGTCTTTAGGGGCTTGTATAGAGAACCTTCTTTTGGAGGCAGCAGACATAGGCCTTGGAGCTTGTTGGATTGGCGTTGCAATAGGAGAAAGAGAAGATTTCTTAAGAGATGCTTTTGGCGTTCCACAAGATATAAATCCATTTGCAATTATAGCTGTAGGGTATCCAAAAGAAGCTGATGCTAATAAATTTGTTGATAGGTATGACGCAAGTAAGGTTCATTATAATAATTACTAAAGAGATATTTTTTTAAGCAATATCTTTTCATGCTGCACTAAACCTATATATATAAACAACTTTGATACAACCAATGTAGGTCTAAAGAAATTACTTTAAGCCTATTTTATTACCATAAAATTTGTAATACAGTATCGTCTAAAACATTTTCTTATAAGTATATTTTTAAGATGTATTAGATGGAATAAGCAAAAAAACATCCTAATATATTTATAATGAATAGGCAGTTATGATGTTAAATATTAGGAGGATATAGAATGAACAAGAAATCACAAAATGAGTTAAAAAAAATAATGAACAAGTTTAAAAGTTTAGGAATAGAAAAGAACCAGCTAGAACCAAACAATGAAATAAAGGAACTAGAAGAAAAAAAATCTATACATAATGATACTACTCAAACCCTAGAGTATAGTTTTAAGGATTTAGAAAAGAGCCAAAAATTATGTAGTGAAATGTGTTCTTTAATCATTGAAACAAATTGGCGTTATAAATTAACTGCAATCATCATTGTAAATAATGATTATATTGGTGGGTATGAAATAGAAATTATAGACGAAGATAATAACAGTCTAAACTACAAAATAAAATTTCTAAGTATTCCTCTATTAAAAAAACTTATAAAGGTATATAAATGTGAAAACGCTTGGATAGATAAGTATAATAATATAAAAGTTGATGATGATTTAGAATATAAAAATATAA
>LJDB01000001.1 GCA_001983455.1 Candidatus Epulonipiscium fishelsonii | reverse complement strand
AGTCTGTGCTTTATAGAAATATAAAGAAGTTCATAAGAGAACTGGTTAGAAAGTAGCGTTTCTAATTGAACGACAACCTCCAATCACAATTAAAGGGTGTGGGAGGTTCAGAAAGAAAGTATTACTATATATCAGCAAATAAAAAGTTATTTTCTTTTCAGTTAATTTTAAACTACTTTCCTAGTCCCCCATAGGCACTAACTATACCGCCACTGACCCTACCGTCATTGGATATACATCAAATTTAAATTGCGTTGACTGTAAATTTTACTCGTGATATAATTTTTGTATAAAGGGGGAATTGTCAAATGGCAAGTAAAAAGTTTAGTAGTTATATAGTAGCTACGGTGGTTAGTGG
The DNA here is from genome assembly GCA_001983455.1 of Candidatus Epulonipiscium fishelsonii. Classification (GTDB taxonomy): domain Bacteria; phylum Bacillota; class Clostridia; order Lachnospirales; family Cellulosilyticaceae; genus Epulopiscium_A. The sequence continues at coordinate 79,460 of LJDB01000001.1, read as the reverse complement.
TGGTGTAATATTATCAGGGGTAACCTATGCAAATACGGAAATTAAAACTACAACTGAAGCTATTGGAGAGTTTGATTTAAGTGCAAATGTATATGATTATGGCGAGGCGATTGATAAAATAAATATCTCTGTTGATAACTTAGTAGAGGCAGGTATTATTACACCACAAGTGGATGCGACAAGTTTAAGTCCTGATACCTTTAAGGTATATAGCCAGGCATTTGATACAAAAAAACATATTGAAAGAAATATTACGGATATTTTGGTATCTGATGATAATATGGACATAATACTTTTGCTTGAGACTAAAAATGGCCAAAAAGGACAAGGAACTTTAAATTATGATGGAAATGTTTCAAGAAATTTTTCTATAGATCTAGTATATGAAGTTGATCAAGTAGAAGATTTTAAATTAATATCTGGTGATATTATAGACGAAGAAACATCATACTTACAAAGTGATGTAGTTATAAATAAAGAAATAGAATTATTTGATGAAAGCAGTTTTACAGACGATAGAAATACTTTAAAATATTAACATTACATACCTAAAAATGCAGATGATGGAAATAAACATCCTTTAGTTATTTGGTTTCATGGAAATGGAGAAGGTGGATATGAAGACATTCAAAATAATACTTCTCAACTTAGAGCAAATAGAGGAGCTATAGGATTTGTAACAGAGGAAGCACAAGACATTTTTAATGGAGCATATGTAATTGCACCACAAGTTCCAGACACTTGGTATTATGCACATGACAAAGGTTATTTGGAAACTATGAAAAATTTAATTGACGAATATTGCTTAGAAAATAACGTTGATACAAATAGAATTTATGTATATGGAGCTTCAGCAGGAGGATATATGACAACAAGAATGGCTGTTACATATCCAGATATGTTTGCAGCAGTTGTACCAATTTGTCCAGCCATTGACCTTGCTGCAAAAAGTGGTGGAGTTAAAACCTCTAAAGTTGATTTACAAAAATTAAAAGACAATAATATTTGGCTAATTCATTCAAAAAATGACCCTGTAGTAAATTTTGAGCAAACTACTAGCTGGATAAAAAAAATATTACCAAAAGCGGAATTGTCAGCTTATGATAATGTAGTTGTTGGAGGAAATTATTATAGTGGTCATTCTGCTTGGATATATGTTGCTAAAAATATGCCAATAAATGCAAATGGTGAGACACTATGGGAATGGACAGCTAATCAAACTTTGGAATAAAAATCTATATATGTAGATGGGGGAGCGAAAGCCTCCCCTAATTTTTATGATACAATATGAAATTACGAGCTAATAGTATTTCAGCCATATCAACACTGTCTTTTGGCAAATCATAACTTTTTATTCCACCCATGCTTTCAACATCAATATCTCTATGAAGGTCTGAGCCAGAAGTTGTAATAAGGTTATATTTTGTTGAAAGAGCAAAAGCTTTCTCATTAAAATCTTCATGTCTAGGGTGATGATTATATCCTTCATAACCATTAACAAATTCAGATGAAACAGGTATACATTGTTTATGATGTCTAAAAGGATGTGCCTGAATTATTATAAGATTATGTTGCTTAGCATAATTTGAAAAGTTTACAATTCCCATTTCAAATATTTCCTTTGGATTAGCAAAAATATTTGGTGTAATACCATATATTAAATAGTCGTTTCTATTTTCCTTAAACCGAACTTCTGCACCTTGGATAACTTCTATATTATAATTCTTACTAAGTTCTTTTATTTCAAAATAGCCTTTAAACATAGCTTTTTCTTTATCTTCTGCATTTTCAACATCATTCATTTCATAAGTTTCCATATTGTAATGATCAGTAATACAAATTGCGTCATATCCTTCTTTTTCATATAAATCCAGTATTTGTTTAGCATTTAAATGCCCACAAATGCTACTATAAATATTGTGACAATGCGTCTCTATTTTATACATAAAATATCCTTTCTCCTTATCCGTTATTTTAATCGATTTACAAATCTTTCAAATGATTCTGTTCCTCCAATTATTAACCTATCAATTAAATAGAAATTTTCATCTAGCTCCAAAAATCCAGATTTTGTTGTAAAAGTAAACTTTACGCCATTTTCTTTTAAAATTTCTTCGGCAATTTCTGAGTAGCTTCCGTATGGATAAGCAAATCCAACAGGAGTATATCCAAGATGATTTTCTATATCCATAATATTATTTTTGATGTCTAACGCTATTCTTTTTCGATAGTCGTCTTCTGTTTCATTTTCAAGTGGAGTTGCAAAAATTCCAATAGGTGCATTATTCTTTTGAATTTCATAGTGTGAATCAAAAGTATGTAGTTGTATATCAATCACGTCGTTTTGTACCATTTCTTTGGCCTGCTCCCATGAAATTGTACCTCTTTCACTAATGTATTCATTACGGCTAGATCGATTAACAGTATCACTTATTACAAAAATTGTAGCACTCATATTCCTTTTTTGCAATTCGGGATACATAAAGGTATAGTTACTTAGATATGCATCATCTGCACATATAATAATAGGCTTTTTTGGCATGATTTGATTTCCAGTAGAGATTTTATGTAGATCATCTACAGTTATTGTACTATAACCTTCAGTTTTTAAATAATCTAATTGTTGAATAAAATCTTCATATAACAAAGTAGCATAATCCAAGTTAGTAGGATGAAAGTCATGATATAATAAAACAGGTATTTTATCGACTTGTTCATATGATATTTGAGCAGTAGCTTGAACATCTATCAATGAATTAAATGTTTTTCCGAAGTCTGTTGAATATTTCATTCCGCTATTTCCATCATAATATTCAATAGTTGCAACAAGTATTTGGTCACCTACAATTTGAAGATCTATGATGTTTCCATAATAAAATGTGTATAATTTTTTAAAAGTATTTCCCTTATCATAAGAAACATATAGCTGATTTTCTAGAAAATACCAAGACTTTTGTAAATTTTCATTATGTAGTATGTTATCGCTATTTAAATCTTGAGCTATCACAGGTGTTTCTTCATATGTTAAAATATCTGTATTTGCCTGGACAACACTATAGTTGGTTATTAAACCTAGTATTAAACTTAATAGTATTTTCATTAAAATTTACTCCTTTATATCAAAATAGTTCTGTTAATTTAATTTTTATCAAGTGTACTTTATTTTTGGGAGACTCCACTAAAAATCATACAAATTACTATAATCTTTTAATAAAATAAATTTTCATTTTAAATTAACAGGTTCATAAAAATAACTATTATTTAATTATATTATCATATATTTTTGCTAATTACAAGATTTAACTAGTTGAATAAAAATAATATATAGTAAAAAATAGTGCTTGACTAGTGTTCAAGCACTATGATATAATCTTGCTTGTCATGATAAAAATATAATATTTACCAACATAAACTAGAACTTACTAAAATGTCTAAAATAATTATATAAACATTTTGTGAGTCTTTTCAGATAAACAAAGAAAGGCTTAAAACCTTTTCTTTTTTTACTTACTATAAAAAGGATGAATTTTTAGCTTTCATATCTAAATATTTTCTGCATTATCACAAATAAGTTTGTAGCAAAGATACATCTAAATGTAAAAGAGCACATGATGCTCGTAAAAGTAGGGAGTACACTGTGCTGTTATACATCCATAATGTCTTTGGAACATTCGTAACATTAGGGGGAATTTAAAAAATGGCAAATAAAAAATTTCGAGAACGTTTATCTTTAGCAATGGCAATGATAACTACTGCAACACCAATGATGACTTCAGCAGCAGCACTTGATGGTACAATAAACCAGGCCCATACAGATATTTTAGAAATAAATGGTGTAAATAGTGGTGCTTTTGGAAAATTAGAAGATGCAATTATTAATGCATATAATCTTAAACATGGAACAATTTCAAGTACTAGTGATGGTGCAGACTTAGATGGTACAGTAACAAGTCAAGCGTACCATTGGACTACTCCAGAAATGAAAACTGCCTATGATAATAAAGTTGATGAACTTCTGGATATTATTAAAAAAGCTCAAGATGCGTTGGTTGCATTGAATAACAACTATGCAGACAAAGATGTCAGCACAACAAGATCTTCCATTACTCAAGGAACAGACTCAACTATTGGAACAACTATGGCAGCGGTAAGTTCTAAATTAATTACTCCAATTAACACTGACTTGAGTCGTACAACAGGTATTGCTGTATCATATCAAGGGTATGTAGATGGATTATATAGAGCTATACTTGCAGCAGAAGAACTTCTTATAACCACAGATAGCACAATCACAAATGCGACTACAAATGGAGAATATTCTGTAAGTAATGTAGATGGTAAAGATGTTGAAAAAGGTCACGCTTGGGTAAGCAAAGATGCATACAATACATTTAAAGACGCAATTAATGAAGCAAATACTCTTTTGGATAAAGCATATCGCACAACTTCTGCAGACATAACGAATGCAAGAGCAATGTCTATAGGCGGGGTACCTGTTGCAAAACCTGAGATTTCCCGTGAAAAACTTCTTGAAATGGCTAATAAGTTGTATGGAGTTCAAACTTCTGGAGACACTTATATAGCAAACGACGTAGCTACTGCTACTGGAGCAGCATTAACATTTATAGGTGAATTTACTACACAAACAGAAGATGGTAAAATTGTTGTTGCAAGAGAAGGTCTTGAAAGTTTAATAGCAGTTTCAAAGCTACATGCAAACGTTACAACTGCGGATAAAAACTTGGTAGATAATGTTACAACAACTGACTCTGTTAGTGGTGGCACTATGAGTGAAGATCTGGATGAGGATAATACTAAGTATATGTATAACACAAGTGGTGATCCATATTACATAGATCCAGGCACAGGTTACTTTATGATTAAAGATGCAGATGATGCAGCAGATGCTACATTCTCTCCTGGGTCTGCTGATTTTACAACAGCAAGTGTTACTTATGTGAGAGTAAGTACTAGTGAAGGAATAGATTTATGGGGATCTTGGGTAGAGCAAGCTGACTTGGATACGTTATTAGCTGCTACAACTGCTGCACAGCTTATTTTGGAAGCTAATGACGCAATCATTAACTCAGTATTCGATCCACTTAATGAAGATGAAACAACTGATATAACAGCAATTACTATTGATGGGGCAATTACTACTCTTCAAAGAGCACTAGATAAGTTTATTGCTTCTTATGAAGAAGGTCAATTAGCTGCAATTGAAAAAGAAAAAGTAAAATTACTTAATGCAATTTATGATGCTCAAGAGGAAAGAGAATACACAACTGCTGGTGCAGCAAATGCCACTCCAGCTAAAGTACAGCAAAGTAGTGTAAATGGTACAGATGTTTCTGTAGAGTATTCATGGGTTACAACAGAAGTTTGGATTAAATTTGAGAATGCTATTACATCAGCACAAGCTCTTTATGATGCTACAACAGGAGCACATTCCCTATTAGAATATGAACAAGGTGTTGAAGATATTGAAAAATCAACATCTGAATTTGGAGACAAGGTTGAAGATGGATTTAGAGAAGATTATGAAGAAGTAATAGGTACAGATGACGCCACTACTGATCCAGAATCTAGAGCACTATACAATGTAATTGCGAGAGCGAGAGCTGCAATTGGTGATGCTAAGATTGAAAATGGAGTGTTAGTTGGGCCAACAACTTCATCCACATTTACAGTAAAACCAAGTTCTAAGGGAGGTACAGACGTAGCTACTCCAGCACAATGGGTAGCAACAGAAGATTATAAAAAGTTTGTTGAAGTAGTTGAATTGGCTGAAAAAATGAAAGCAGAAGAATCTATAATACCACTTAATACTTCTGGTCAAACATATGACCTAAAAGGTAGATTGGAGCATATTGAAGAAACAGCTGATACTCTATATGATGCACTTGTTAGCTTTGAAAGAGAATGTAAAGATTCAAATCAAGCTGCAGCGGATGCAGCAGAAGGTGAGTTGGATAAATTAATTAAAAAAGCAATGTCTATAACAACACCAGTGGTATTTAGTATATATGGAGGTCTTGACTTACTTACAACGACAACAGATGTAACTAATATTGATGGAACCACGTCTTCTGTGTATGACTATAAGGTAACAGATGATGTGAAGAAATACGTTCTAGAAGATGATATGGACCTTATGATTAATGCTATTTTTGATGCACAAGACTTTAAAGCGGAAAAACTTGAAACTGCTCTACCAAGTGATATTGAAAAAGTAATAGCTGACTTAAATAAAGCAATTGATTACTTTACTGAAGCAATATTACTTCCATCCGAGACTAAATATGAACTATTTACATTGATTTACGGAGAAGATGGAAACAGTGGATATGCGGGTGACTTAAGAGATACCAAAGCAAGTGACTCAAACGGAATTGAAGTTGCGACTGATAAATATTGGGCACCATCTTCAGTTAAAAAAGCGTTTGAATCAGCAGTTGTTAAAGCGATTGCTTCATTGAATAATCCTAAAATTTATCCTGGACCAGTATACAAATCTGGAACTGTTGAATATGTAATTAAGGGATTGAAGGATGCAGAACAAAAATTTATAAGGCAAAATGGACTGGGCATAATTGTTTCACAAATGTATGAATTATCAGATAAAATAAATGAAGCTAAAGCTATTATTAAACCAAATGAGCATTTAGTGGTTGAATATATTGACAATAAAACTCCGTCTACTACTCCAACTGCTGTTTATACAAGTAAAGATAACGGCAAAAATAGAATTACAGTGGTTACATCTTCTGATGGAACAAAAATTACTACTCAAGTAGCACTAGAGGCGGGACAAAAATGGGTAACAGAATCAGAAATAAAATCATTTATGGCAAGAATTTTAGTTGCTGAAACTGCTTGGAAATCAACAAAGCCATCAGAAGTTTCTATAGCAAACGCAACTGCTATTTTGAAGGCAGATATGGATAAGTTCTTAAATGTAACAGCAAAAACTGCAGCTGGTACAACATCAGCAGCATCTCTACAAACAAAATTTGAAACTTTATACAATGATGCAGCATCACAGGTATTCACTTCTCCAAGTGCAATTGTTTGGGGCAAAAACTATAAAATTAAAGTATCAAAGTATTATGGAGCAGAGGTTCCAAATACTGAGGAGTGGACTGATTCAAGCTCAATTAGTGTTATAAACAATGCACTAAAAGCTGCTAAGACTGCAATTGATAATGAAGCAATTAATAAAATAACTTATGAGCAATTTGAAGATGCCTATGAAATATTTGAAAAAGCATATAAGGTATTCTTTGGAAAAGATGCTGATGGTAATCCTACAGCAGTAAAAGGAAAACTGCAAACAGGATATAAAACAGTTGAAGATGATGAGCTAGTTGCCTATATTACAACAGCAACTAATTTGCTTAACAGTGTACAACGCAGTGCAGTAGAAGGTCAAGATGTTACAACAACTGATAAATGGGTTAAATCAACTTATTATGATACTTTCAAAAAAGCAATTGAAACAGCACAAGCTGTATTGACAAAATATACAGGAAATACATCTGGAGGAGCACTAAAGACCGAATATACCTATGTTGGTAAGTTTAATATGTCATACTTTAACAGTGCTCAAGCTAACTTGAAAAAAGCTTATGATGTATTTGCTCAATATACTTCACCAGGGACATATGGAACAAATGCACTTGAAGCAACTAAACTAGAGTATCTTGAAACAATGAACTTTGTAAATGATATTTTGGGATTAGCAAATTATAGTGAGATTGAAACTGCTTTAGACTATACTACAGCGGCTGGAACGGCTGTTACTGATTTAAAAGCAGCGTTTGCAGACAAAGACTATATTACAGCTACAGTTAAAGCTACAATTCCTGAGTCTATGGAAGGCATTAGAAAAAGTCTTTATAACAATGGTACTGATATCACAACCAACTATTTATGGATGTCAGAATCTGCAGTTAACAGTATAGAAAGTACTCTTAAAACACACAGAGGATATTATTCAAACCCAGCTTATAATGAACTTACTATGAAAAAATATATTGAAACTCTTGAAAAAAGTATTGCATCTTGGTTAACAACAGCTATAAAATCTGGAGCTGGAACTAAAAATTATTTAGATGCTTTAAGAACTACTATGAATGATTTAATTGTTGACTCTTATGCGTTAATTGGAAAGACAGCAACAGCCAACCCAGATAGCACTGCCCCAACAGGATATGGCACTACAGATGATGGTACGTTCCAGACTAGTGATAAAAAAGGAACAGATGTACCTTCTACTAAAGGTTGGGCAACTAGTTCGTATACTAGATCATTTGAAACTGCAATTAACAATGCAATTAAAGCTATGATAGATGTGGATATTACAAAAGTTAATTTAGAAAAAGCAATTGCTACTTTAAAGTTGGCAAAAGATAAGTTTGTAGGGCTTGATGCAAATGCGGATGGTGATTATACAGACAGAGGGGACTATGTACCACAACGTTATGATGCTGGAGGATCAGAGGCAATTGCTCAAACTATTAAAGATTTAGGAGCTATTGTTGTAAAAGCAAAAACTACTATGGCTACGTTAAAAGTAACGCCTCTTGACTCAGGTGCAGATATTTCAAATCAATACACCCTAGTAAGTAGGTTGGATAGAGCAAGTGGAAAAACATTCTTAGAAGAAATGACTGCTGCGTATAACACTGCAAGTTCAATGAGTAGAGGTAAAATTGGAGCTTATGCACAGCAAGATTTACAAAAAGCAGTAGACAATTTACAAACATTTATGACTACAGCAGCTACATTTACTACCAAAGGTAACAAAGAAGAAACAACAATAGCAAAAGCTACTCTTAAAAAAGAGATTGATATAGCAAAAGCTATGGAACGTTACACTTATTCAAGCACAACTATTAGTGGTGAACAAGGTGGAAAATATTATTTATCTCCATTTACAATTAGAGTTTTTGAAAATATAATTGATAAAGCGTACACGATTTATAGCAGTAAATACTCATCTGTAAATGGTACAATGTATACTTATGAGGAAGATGGTAACGTGACAGAAACCAACCCAACTGAACCTGTAGACAATAAGTTATTTGGTGCTATTGGTGCAACAACTAATGAAGGTATAAGAGCAGAACTTTATTCAGCAACTAAATGGTTTGAATATCATTCTGGAAGAACTGATATTGAACCCGCAGGAACAGATCCATTTGCAGACACAATAATGGGTGTTTCAACATTGGGAGTTGATGGAATGCCAATAGGTGATATGCCAGTTGCTGACTTCTCAATGGGAGCTATGCCTTCAATGATGAGTGAAGAAGAGATTGAAAGACTTGAAGAAGAGGAACGTGAAAGAGAAGAAGAAGAGGAACGTGAGAGAGAAGAAGAAGAGGAACGTCAAAGAGAAGAAGAGGAACGTGAAGAACAAGAACGTGAAGAACAAGAACGTGAAGAACAAGAACGTGAAGAACAAGAACGTGAAGAACAAGAACGTGAAGAAGCAGAACGTGAAGAGCAAGAACGTGAAGAAGCAGAACGTGAAGAACAAGAACGTGAAGAACAAGAACGTGAAGAACAAGAACGTGAAGAAGCAGAACGTGAAGAGGCAGAACGTGAAGAGGCAGAACGTGAAGAGGAAGAAGATGACGGTCCACAATTTGAAATGGCTGGAGATAAGTAAGAATATAAAAATTTAAAAATATAAGAATAAACCTTCCCGTATGACTAGGGAGGGTTTATTTGTGTACCAATATTTAACAAATTTGGTATATGGTATTTTTTTTGTAAATAATACCGCCTTTTAAACTGCATAAACAACATATAAAAAGGAAAGGTTAAAGATAAGCAAGTTAAGAGAATAGACGGGATGTGATTGGGTGCAGAAATTAGTAAAAATTCTTTGGTATTGCTTAACTTTAATGATTATAATATTGCCAATTGGACTTTTGGGGGTATCATATTCAAATTTACCAGATGAGATTAAACTTATAGTTGGAGAAGAACAAACTTTAGATTTAAATTTACCTTTGCCAGTGCAAGTATCATCAAAAGAAAATATAAAAATTAAAGAACCAATGTCTGTAATTTTGGAACAAGAAGGAAAAGCAGAACTTGAAGTATCTGTTCTTGGAGGCATTCCGTTAAAGACAGTGTCTGTTTCTTCAATGCCCTATAAAGAAGTTATTCCTGGAGGACAAATTATTGGGATTGAAGTTCATTCTGAAGGAATATGTGTCGTTGGAACAGGTAGCTTTAACTCAAATGGAAAAGAAGTTAACCCCTGCAAAGATAGCTTAAAAAAAGGTGATCGAATTGTAGAGGTTGACGGAGTAAAAATAAATTCAAAAGAAGAATTTAAAAAGGCAATTGAAGTTGATCAAGAAAAATTTATAAATTTAAAAATAAAACGAAATGAAAAAACGATTGACGCTAAAGTTTTGCCTAAATACTGTGATGAAGAAAATGCATATAAAATTGGTGCTTGGATAAAAGACACCATTCAAGGATTAGGAACATTAACATATGTTGATCCAGAAAGTAGTACTTTTGGAGCTTTAGGACATGGCATTACAGACTCTGAATTTGAAAAAATTATTCCTATATCAACTGGAAACATTATGACTGCTAAAATTGATAGCATAAGAAAGGGTAAGGCGGGAGACCCTGGAGAGCTTAGCGGAGTAATTAATACTAATGCAAAAGAACATGTTGGAGATATTAAAGAAAATAATACAAGAGGCATTTTTGGAACAATTGATCAAGATGATTTAAATAATATGGATGGCCAAGCAATTCCTATCGCCTGTCAAAATGAAGTTGAAGAAGGAGATGCTCTTATCTTGGCTGATTTGGAAGGCGAAGGGGTGGAGTCTTATAAAGTTAAAATTCAAAAAGTAGCAAAATACACATCTGAACCGTCGAAGGGAATGGTAATAAAAATTGTTGACCAAGAGTTGTTAAATCTTACCGAAGGAATTGTCCAAGGAATGAGTGGAAGTCCTATAATTCAAAATAATAAACTCATTGGGGCAGTAAGCCATGTGTTTGTTCAGGACCCCACAAAAGGATATGGAATTTTTGTAGAAAATATGATTAATCTTGATACAAAATAGAGCCAATTGTAAATTTACAGAAAAGTTACAAAAAATACATTGCGTTTTATTCAAAAATTAAGTATAATAATATTATATTTTGGAATAAATTTGAAAATGATTGTGGGGGAAATTAAATGGAGTCAAAAATTAAGATAGGATTGGCAGATGACAACAGAGATTTTAGAGAAATTTTAAAGGTATTCATTGATAAACAAGGCGACATGGAAGTTGTGGGTGTTGCTTCAAACGGAAAAGAAGCAGTGGAACTTATAATAGAAAAACAACCCGATGTTATGATTTTAGATGTGATTATGCCACATTTGGATGGAATAGCTGTATTAGAAAAGTTAAAAGCATTAAATCTTGAAAAAAGACCAATGGTAATTATGCTTTCTGCTGTTGGTCAAGACAGAATTACTGAACAAGCCTTAAGCTTAGGAGCTGAGTATTATATCGTTAAACCTTTTGATATGGAAACTTTGGTAATGCGTATAAGACACTTGAAAAATGACTTTAATAGTGCAAGACTTTCACCAAGCCAAAATATATTAAATCAAGAATCAATCTTTAAACATTATAAATCACCAATAAGTAAATATGCATTAGAAGCTGAAGTTACAAGTGTAATTCATGAAATTGGCGTTCCCGCTCATATTAAAGGATATCAATATTTGAGAGATGCAATTATCATGGCAATAAATGATATGGATATTTTAAACTCTATAACAAAACAACTGTATCCTTCTATTGCAAAACAATATAACACTACACCAAGCAGAGTTGAAAGAGCGATTAGACATTCAATTGAAGTAGCGTGGAGCCGTGGAAAAATGGATACTATAGATAAATTATTTGGCTATACTGTAAACAACGGAAAAGGAAAACCAACAAACAGTGAATTTATAGCTTTAATTGCAGATAAATTAAGATTAGAAATGCATGTGTCATAATTAAAAACTATTTATTTGGTTAATAGGGTTTTGGTATTAATTGAGCAGTAGTTATTGATATTCTGTATTGGATAAATTTAGTATAAATATTTTAGTATAAAAAACTTCTACTTGACTATATAATAATAGAGCAGAAGTTTTTTTGTTGAGTATTTTTTCTTAGTTTGAGCTAAATATAGTAAATGGGCTCTCATAGGGAAAGAAATATCCGCTGAAAACTTTTAAAAAAACTTAATTACGGAGGAAATATGTATATTAAATTTGAAAATGTAAGTAAAAAGTTTAAGCAGGAAGAAGTTTTAGTAAACATAAACTTTAAAATTGACAAAGGAAAAACATATGGATTTGTGGGAAGAAATGGGTCTGGGAAAACAGTTATTTTTAAGTTGTTGTCTGGGCTCATTTTACCTACATCGGGAAATATTTATGTTAATGATGTTAATTTAACAAAAACCAAACAGTTTCCTCAAAATATGGGAATACTTATTGAAACACCTGGATTTATCCCTCATTATAGTGGATTAAAGAACCTAAAGATTTTAAATGACCTATCTGACTTTAAAGTTTCTGTCCAAAAAATAAAAGAAAGTATGTCTCTTGTTGGTCTTGACCCTGAAAACAGGAAACATCTACGTACATATTCTTTGGGAATGAAACAAAAACTAGGGATTGCCCAAGCAATTATGAATGAGCCAGAACTACTTATTTTAGATGAGCCAATGAATGGCTTAGATGAAGATAGTGTTTTGAAAATGCGAGAATTTTTTAATTCGCTTAAGCAAAAACAAGTGACTACTCTTTTGGCTAGTCACAATAAAGAAGATATCTCGTCTTTGTGTGATAAAATATTTTATATTAAATCTGGAAATATAAGTGAGAATGATATATGAAAAAATTATTAAATGATATAAAAAGAGGACTTACTGAACCAACGTTTTTTCACTCAAATTTGATTTTACTGTGTCTTATAACAATATCAGGAATATATTATTTTTCTAAAAATAATATGTATAATGCGGACACAGCTTTTATTACAATGCAGTCGTTAATTATTCCATTTGTTGCTCCTATTATAGTGTGTTTGCCATATAGTAGCATGAATATGCTGGAGCAAGATAGTGGATATAAAAGGTTAATAGTTCATCGAATAGGATACAATAAATATGTAATAATGAGATTTATAAGCAATGGATTTGTTGGTGGTGTTACTCTGGCCTTTCCTTTGCTTATTTTACTAGTGATATGCAGACTTATTTCACCGTATTCACAACTAGGTGAAGTAATCAAGGTTATATGTCTAGACTTTGGGTTTGGCGTAAGTTATTCAACAATTGCTTATGGGCTAACTTTCTTTAATAATAAAAGATATATTCCAAATATTGTTCCACAAGTAGTATATTTGCTGTTAACTTATTCTTTGCCATACTTAAACTTAGATAAATTTTATCCACCCTTATCATATGCTCCTTGGCTCTTAGCATACCAATCTGATATACAATCCATCTTAATACAATTTGTAATCTTAGTTGGACTTGGTATATTAGGTGTAATTTATGGTATTTTGTATAATTTATTTTACATGAAATATTGAAATAATAACAGCAGAGGATTAACAACTTATCCTTAACAATTGAATATGAGGTGATAAAATGATAAAATATAACATATGGGAACATTTTAATCTAATAAGATGGTGTACATTTATTGTGACTATTGTATATGTTGCAGTTGTAAGTGTTGCAAAATACATCCAAATAGCAGATACAACTTCTGTTACTTTTTCGGCTTTAGAAAATCTATATCTTATTTTGAATGACCAAACAAATATAACATATATATATTTGCCTTTATATTTGTTTTTAATATGTGGAATGATGTTTGATGATAATTTTGGTGGAATAGAAATTCTCAGATGCAAAACCCGTACAAACTGGCTAGGAAAAAAAATGATTACTTTAACATTTTATACAGCTATATACTTTATATTATTAATATGGATTAATTTTTCCGCAACTTTGTCTGGATTTAAATATAGCATAAATTGGAGCTCAGACTTTGTTAATGTTCAAGTTATGACTGGTCAAAGTGTATCAAATTTTAAGTACTCTCCTCTACTGACTATAAGTTTGGAAATAGTATCACTTTTTATAGTATATTTGTTTCTCGGAATATTGTCGATATTCATTGCACTACTAACAAACAAAGAAGCATCAACTTTATTTATAACTCTACTTATTGGAATTGCTATTAATCTGATTTTATCTAAAAGGGCCCTAGAATTTATCTTCTTGCAAAATATAGTTTTTTTAAGTATATTAATCTTGTTGATTAAAGTTTGTATAGCTTTAGTCCAGAAAAAAGATTTTATATTAAATAAAAAGACATAGTGAGCTAGTTATTAAAAAACGTCCTCTTTTAGACTAAATATGTATCTATACAGTATTAGAATTGTTAATCTTATAAGTTTAGAAAAGAGGCCCCTATGAACAAAAATCTTAAGATTAGAAATGTACCTTTAAGATATAGAAAAATCAAGATAAGGAAAGTACAGCTCAAGAAGTTGCAATCTCATGAAAGTCATCAACTAGACGCTATAATAAAATCATTATTTAAATTAAGTAATTCTGCAATTATATTTACTATTAATGAATGTTTCAAGACTAATTATGATATAAATACAAAAATAGAATATTTGGATACAAAATTTCATAGAGCATTATTTAATTATGATGAAATCGATTCAGATTTAGTGTTGTTGATAAACATTCAGAAGCATCACCTAGAGATACAAACTTTAAATGATAAAAAAATGCCAATAAGAATGCTGGAATATGGCTTAGAAATTGCAAAAGATAGTGCAGTTTATAAAGATGATAAGTGGAATTTGCAAATGCCACAACAAGCAGTTATGTTTGTTGAAAAAAACAAAAATATTAAAGACCAGAAACTAAGTATATATAGTGCAAACGGGAAAGAACTTCTGTTAGAATTTAACACTATAAAATTATGGGAATATACTCTAGATGATTTAATCGATAAAAAAATGTATAATGTAATACCATTATTAATATTTAGCTATAGAAAGAAATTTTCAAGCCTGTTAAAAAGTAAAAGAAAAAATAAAGAGAAGTTAATGAAGAAAGAAGAAGAAAATTTCTTGGCAACAATTGAAAGTATAAAAAAAGAGATAGAAATGATTATAAATAACAATATATTGGAAACAGATGATTTACATGAAATTTCTTTAGCGATGACTAATATATCTGAATTTATGAATAAAAAATATGTCCACAGTCCAACATTGGATAAGGAGGTTATTAAGATGACCAAAAGTTTATATGATCCTATAGTTGAAAAAACAGCAATGGAAAAAGGTATTAAAAAAGGTATTGACCAAGGCATTGAAAAAGGTAAATATGAAGTAGCTAAAAACTTATTAATAAATAATGTAGATATAGACATTATAGCACTCAGTACAAATATTCCTATTGAAAAAATTAAAGAGATTAAACAAGAACTTCTGTAATATAGCTATGTTAATCTTATAAGTTTAGAAAAGAGGCTCCCTATGAACAAAAATCTTAAGATTAGAAATGTACCTTTAAGATATAGAAAAATCAAGCTAAGAAAAGTACAGCTCAAGAAGTTGCAATCTCATGAAAGTCATCAACTAGACGCTATAATAAAATCATTATTTAAATTAAGTAATTCTGCAATTATATTTACTATTAATGAATGTTTCAAGACTAATTACGATATAAATACAAAAATAGAATATTTGGATACAAAATTTCATAGAGCATTATTTAATTATGATGAAATTGATTCAGATTTAGTGCTGTTGATAAACATTCAGAAGCATCACCTAGAGATACAAACTTTAAATGATAAAAAAATGCCAATAAGAATGCTGGAATATGGCTTAGAAATTGCAAAAGATAGTGCAGTTTATAAAGATGATAAGTGGAATTTGCAAATGCCACAACAAGCAGTTATGTTTGTTGAAAAAAACAAAAATATTAAAGACCAGAAACTAAGTATATATAGTGCAAACGGGAAAGAACTTCTGTTAGAATTTAACACTATAAAATTATGGGAATATACTCTAGATGATTTAATCGATAAAAAAATGTATAATGTAATACCATTATTAATATTTAGCTATAGAAAGAAATTTTCAAGCCTGTTAAAAAGTAAAAGAAAAAATAAAGAGAAGTTAATGAAGAAAGAAGAAGAAAATTTCTTGGCAACAATTGAAAGTATAAAAAAAGAGATAGAAATGATTATAAATAACAATATATTGGAAACAGATGATTTACATGAAATTTCTTTAGCGATGACTAATATATCTGAATTTATGAATAAAAAATATGTCCACAGTCCAACATTGGATAAGGAGGTTATTAAGATGACCAAAAGTTTATACGATCCTATAGTTGAAAAAACAGCAATGGAAAGAGGTAAATATGAAGTAGCTAAAAACTTATTAATAAATAATGTAGATATCGACATTATTTCACGTAGTACAAATATTCCTATTGAAAAAATTAAAGAGATTAAACAAGAACTTCTGTAATATAGCTATGGGTATAAAATAAGAATAAGTCTAAGGTTGACAAAGAAATCAACGATATAATACTAGGTTTTAAATTGTCAGTATTTAAGTTTTAATAATTTTAAAACAGATTACAAAACTTAAGATAAATATTATGCGGGTGAATATTATTTACCCGCTTGAAGTACTATAATTATAAAAAAAATTAAGAATGGGGGATTTATTTGATAAACATATTAAAAGTTGGGATTTTATTGATAGTGACAATTGCATCCCTTGAAATTGCAAGTGTATCCATAAACCATATGGTTATGAAAGTACAGGTAAGAGAACAGACTATTGTGGATGCTCTTGTAAAAAAACAAGTTGAACAAAAAATGAAAGACATTGAACAAGAAATTGAAATTGTTTTGGAACAAGAAGATATTACTATACAAACAGAAGAAGCACACCTGCAACAAGAAGTTGTTGAAGTAGATCCAAATACGACTTATGTAGAGATAGAGTCTGTTATTGATTCAGCACCAACACGACCTCTAGAGATAGAGACAAAAGAACAAGATTTAGAAATATTGCCAGAAAATGATTCTAATAATACAGAAGTAGTCGAAAATAACAGCATATTAGTAGAAGAACAAACTTTAGAAGTTGAAAATTTAGAGTCGTTATTCGAGGATGCTTCCTCATCAAAATATAATATTGCTAAATACCTAGTAGATAATTATTTCTTGGACGGATATGTGTATTATACAAAAGAACAAGACCCTATTTTAAAAGAGCGTAAAAAATGGGCTCATCAAATGGAAGTATATATTATTGATAGTTTGCTACCACTTATGGAACCTTTAAAAGATTTAAGTAATATTAAAGAATATGACTTTGAGCCTATAAAAGACAATGTTATTAAAATAGCTAGTGATTTTGATAATACGTATGGAACAATTGCTGTTGAAGATGAAATAATGGAGCCAATTTTTAAAGGTACACAACAGTTTTTTGATAAATATGTAGAACTTGTTACTATTGTGCAAGATGTGATTACTAGTCTAGAACAAACTTCAAACCCAGCACTGGTGTTTCCAATACTTATTAAACAACTAAATCAAAAGATTTTACCTAGTACAAAGGAAATTTTAGACGTAGCTTTTGAGGTAAAAGATTTAACTAACCAAATTTATCTTCAAGGAGTAGAAGGAGTAGATCTTCTTTCAACAGACCAAGTTGTTCAAATTGTATTTGATTCTACAAAATCAATGCAGCAAGATGTTTTGAGTGAATTTTCCTCGCCAAAACAATCAATTACAACAGAACAAGTTTTGGATATTGATGATGTGCTTAATAATGGCATATAATTCAAAATAATTATATATAGGTTGTTAGAATAAAATCTTAATTGTTGGAATAAATTATATTTATTCCGATTTTATTACTTATAGGAGGAGAATATGGTAAAGATATTAAGATATTTAAGCAACAGAGAAAAAAGATTTATGGGTATAGTTTTTATTATAGTATGTGTTCAAGTTTGGTTTGACTTAAAACTACCTGATTACATGAGCAACATAACAATGTTAGTGCAAACACCAAATTCAGCAATTAGAGATATTACAATAGCAGGAATGGGAATGTTAGCGTGTGCATTAGGAAGTTTGGTTATGGCATTTTCATCAGAATACTTTGTGGCTCAAATAGTTGCAACTCTCTCAAGAAATCTAAGAAGTGAAGTATATAATAAAACACTAGGATTTTCTATGGAAGAAATAAATCAATTTTCAACAGCAAGCTTGATTACACGTTCAACAAATGATATTAACCAAGTACAAATGTTTATTATGTTTGGAATGATTGCTTTTATTAGAGCCCCTCTTTCAGCAGCTTGGGCAATAATAAAAATTGCTGGAAAAAACATGTCTTTTACTTTAGCTACGGCTGGAGCAGTAGCGTGTTTATTCCTAGTAGTTACAATTATCTTAGTTTTAGCACTACCAAAATCCAAGATAATCCAAGAGCTTACTGATAAACTAAATTTAGTTACAAGGGAACATTTAAACGGGGTTCGTGTTGTTAGAGCATATAATGCAGAAGAATATCAACAAGACAAATTTAATGAGGCAAATAACGATGTAACATCTGCTAATTTGTTTGTGAATAGAGTAACCGCATTTATTCAGCCATTTATGATGTTTCTGATGACAACATTAACACTATCCATATATTGGATTGGTGCTTTTCTTATTAATGGAGTTGCTGGAGAAGCTAAAATGGTAATATTTTCAGAAATGGTTGTATTTACTTCATATGCAATGCATATAATAATGGCATTTATGATACTGACTATGACATTTACAATCTTGCCTCGCTCAACAGTTGCAGCCAACCGAATTTTAGAAGTCCTAGATAAATCAAATAAAATTGTTGATGGAGAAGGTACCGAAATAGCAACTCAAAAAGGTACCATAGAATTTAAAAATGTGAGTTTTTCTTATAATAATGGTGAAGAACCCGTATTAAAAGATATTTCATTTAAAGTAGAACAAGGGCAAACCGTGGCATTCATTGGAGCAACAGGAAGCGGGAAGACTTCAATAATAAATCTTATTCCTAGATTTTATGATGTTCAAAGCGGTGAAATTCTAGTTGATGGAATTAATGTTAAAAATTATAAGCAAGCAGATTTGAGAAAAAAAATTGGGCTAATTACACAAAAGGCAACTTTATTTAGCGGAACGATAACCTCAAATGTTACATATGGAGCTCAAACTAATCCACAAATGCAACATATAGAGAATGCAATTGAGACTGCACAAGCAAAAGAATTTATTGAACACCTGGGGCTTGAGGGAGCTGTTTCTCAAGGCGGTACAAATTTGTCTGGGGGACAAAAACAAAGAGTAAGCATTGCTAGAGCAATATATCGAAATCCTGAGATATATATTTTTGATGATTCATTTTCTGCATTAGATTATAAGACTGATAGAATGTTGCGAAAAGCACTAGAAGAAAAGACAAGTGATGCTACAAAGCTTATTGTTGCACAAAGAATTAGCACTGTAAAAAATGCAGATCAAATTATAGTATTAGACAAAGGAAGAATTATTGATAAAGGTACACATGCGGATTTATTATTTAATTGCGATATATACCGTGAAATAGCTGAGTCACAACTATCTCAAGATGAACTTTCAGCATAAACTTTTAGTTGTTAAAGAATAAATTTTAAATTTGGACATAATAAAAACAGCTAGGATTTTATATTACATGTTGCAGTAGTAGTGAAAAATAAATACAGTATCTGATAAATAATAAGGAGTTGATCTTATTTTAGAAGAAACACCTGAAAACCAAACAAATGAAGATGAAAGAATTAAACTTGATAAAATTGTAAAAACACTATTTGAGCTATCCCCACAAGCAATTATTGGATCAATTAATGAATTCTTTAATCGAAATTATAAACCTGAAGAAGTGAGCATAGAAATATTATCAAATAATTTTCTTAGGGCAGAATTTAATTTTGATGAAATTGACGCAGATATTTTATTAAGTATTAACAAAGTAAAGTATCATATTGAAATACAAACTTTAAATGATACTAAAATGCAAATTAGAATATTTGAATATGGTCTATACATTGGTAAAGGGAACGCTTATCTGGATGAAGATGAGGTAATGAACATTCATATACCACAGCAAGCAGTAATCTTTCTTGAGGAAAACAAAAATATTAAAAATCAAAAAGTTCGAATTATTTATCCGAATGGTGAAAGTATAATGTACGAAATACCAACAATAAGATTATGGCAATATTCAAGTAATGAGTTAATAGATAAACAAATGTATAATTTGTTACCGTTAATTATATTTAAATATAGAAAAAAGCTGCAATCTATTATAAAAAGCAAACGCAATGCTATATTTAAAGAACAACAAATATCACAGCTAACAGAAGGTTTGAAAAATACTATTAAGGAATTAAATATGGATTTAAAAGATCTTATAGATAATGAAACTATTAGTGACAATGATATACATGGAATATTACTGGCTATAACAAATTTGACAGAATATTTAAATCATAATTTTATAAAAGAAGAAAATTTAAATGTTGAGGTGATAAAGATGACTAAAACTTTATATGATCCTGAGATTGAAAAAAAAGGTATTGAAAAAGGTATTGAAAAAGGTATTGAAAGAGGTATTGAAATAGGCCTTGAAAGAGGAAAAATTGAGTTATTATATAAAAGATTTAAACTTAGTATACCTGAAATAGCAGAAGAACTAGACATTTCTATTGAACATGTTACAGAGATAGTGAAAAGTTTTAATTAATACGATAGAAATGTTGAGGTGATAAAGATGACTAAAACTTTATATGATACTGAGATTGAAAAAAAAGGTATTGAAAGAGGTATTGAAATAGGCCTTGAAAGAGGAAAAATTGAGTTATTATATAAAAGATTTAAACTTAGTATACCTGAAATAGCAGAAGAACTAGACATTTCTATTGAACATGTTACAGAGATAG
This sequence comes from Candidatus Epulonipiscium fishelsonii, assembly GCA_001983455.1. Taxonomy (GTDB): domain Bacteria; phylum Bacillota; class Clostridia; order Lachnospirales; family Cellulosilyticaceae; genus Epulopiscium_A. The sequence goes on along the minus strand of LJDB01000001.1, from coordinate 58,340 downwards.
TGAAAAGTTTTAATTAATACGATAGAAATGTTGAGGTGATAAAGATGACTAAAACTTTATATGATACTGAGATTGAAAAAAAAGGTATTGAAAGAGGTATTGAAATAGGCCTTGAAAGAGGAAAAATTGAGTTATTATATAAAAGATTTAAACTTAGTATACCTGAAATAGCGGAAGAACTAGACATTTCTATTGAACATGTTACAGAAGTGGTAGAAAGTTTATAGTATAAGGGAGTATAATTTACTCCCTTATAACATTCGTTATATTAACTACATAAAAAGGGAGGAATTTATGATCAAGCAAAATGAAACAAAGCAAAAGCCACAGCAAAATATGGACGGGGGACCAATGGGTGGTAGAGGAAGAATTTCAGTAGGAGAAAAACCTAAAGATTTTAAAAAAGGTTTGTATAAACTGATTGCATATTCGAGAAAATATATTCCTGCAGTAATTATTGCTTTAATATTGTCAGGTATGGCAGTAATGTTTTCACTTATTGGTCCAAATAAATTAAGTGAAATGACTAACCTGATTACACATGGAATGAATAGTACTATTGATACTCATGAGATTGTAAAAATAGCGATGTTTTTAATGAGTATATATACGTTGAGTTTAATATTTGGATATGCTCAAGCGTTTATTATGACAACCGTATCACAAAGAATATCTAAAACTTTAAGAAGAGATATTGTACTTAAATTGAACAAATTACCACTTTCATACTTTGATACTAGGACGTATGGCGATATATTGAGTCGAGTTACAAATGATGTTGACACCATTGGCACTAGTTTAAATCAAAGTTTATCCTCTGTAATAAGTGGCATTCTGACATTTGTAGGTTCTTTAGTGCTTATGCTTTGGACTAACTGGGCTATGGCAATTGGCGGATTTATAGCAACATGGGTTGGATTTATGTTAATGGGAATGATTATAAAGAATTCTCAAAAGTTTTTTAGGCAACAACAAGCTCAACTAGGGATTTTAAACGGACATATTGAAGAAACATTCACAGGACATACCGTTATAAAAGCATATAATGCAGAAGCACAAGAAATTAATACATTTGAACAAATGAACAATACTCTATTTTTGAGTGCTTGGAAAGCCCAATATATTTCACGACTTATGATGCCAGTTATGGGCTTTGTGGGTAACTTATCTTATGTTGTTGTTTGTATAATAGGAGCATTTTTAGTGCTTGAAGGAAAGACTGAATTTGGCACAATTGTTGCGTTTATGGTATATATTCGTCTATTTACACAGCCACTTTCTACTTTGGCACAAGCTGCGACTACTTTACAATCTGCAGTCGCATCAAGTGAACGTGTATTTGCTCTTTTAGAAGAAGAAGAACTTTCACCAGAGATATCTGATCAAAAACTAGAAGCCACTATAAAGGGAAATATAACCTTTAAAAATATTGAGTTTGGCTATAACAAAGATAAAATTATTATTAAGAATTTTAGTGCAACTATAAAAGCAGGACAAAAAGTTGCTGTTGTTGGACCGACTGGTGCTGGAAAAACAACTTTAGTAAACTTACTTATGCGTTTTTATGAGTTAAATGCTGGTGAAATCCTTCTTGATGGAATACCAATCTCTAAAATTACAAGGGAACAACTTCGTAGTATATTTGCTATGGTGTTACAAGATACTTGGCTTTTTGAAGGTACTATAAAACAAAATATAGCTTACAATAAAACGGATGTTACTGATGAACAAATTATAAATGCCTGCAAATCTGTAGGAATACATCATATGATCAAGACACTACCAAAAGGATATGATACAGTTTTAAGCCAAGCGACTATGTCTGTGGGAGAGAAACAACTTCTTACAATTGCTAGAGCTATGGTAAAAAATGCAGAGCTACTTATTTTAGATGAAGCAACAAGCTCGGTTGATACTAGAACGGAACTTTTAATACAAAAGGCTATGGATAATTTGTCTGAAGGAAAGACTTCTTTTATAATTGCTCATAGATTATCTACAATTCGTAATGCAGATATAATTTTGGTTATGAAGGATGGAAACATAATTGAAAGTGGAGGTCATGCTGAGTTATTAGAAAAAAATGGGTTTTATGCTGATCTGTATAATAGTCAATTTGAAGTAGCCTGACTATCAAGAAAGAACAAGACTTGCCCATATATAAATATTAGACATTCCTATTACTATGAAAATCAATAGGAATGTCTATGTGCAAAAAATTTTAATGCATAAACTATACATTTGAAACTTTTTGCATGTCTAAATAAGTTGTCCTAAGTTCTTTTACTTCTGTTAAATTTATATAAGGTTTTACACTTTCTGCTGCATCCAACATCATTAAAGCCTCATCTAAATATTTAATACTTCCTTTAGCTTTTCCTGTTACTTTTATGTTTAAACTAGCAAGTGTTAGTAAAAACTGTACTTTTTCTTCAATATAAGTTTCGTAAGCACCATGAATGTCTTTATGATATCTAAAAGTGTTTTCTTCGTAAATGTCTTTTAAAATATTATAAACTTTATTACATTCAGTTTCTTGATTTAATAAATTAGCCAAGTATACTCTTGATGTCCAATGCAATGGTTTGTTTAAAATATATGATGGTAAAACTGTTCCATTTTGTTGCATATCTTTTATAATCTCATAAATAAGTTCTATATTCATATACATATCCTCCTTTCACAATATAAAGTTCAATTGGTCTATTTTACATTTTTTTGTTTGATTTGTCAAGTGTTTTTTGTAAAACAAAAAGAGCCTTGTAAAATTATTATCTAATTTCATTATGTGCTCTTTTTGCAATAGTAGTTTTACACAAAGTTAACAGAATTTTTTTATATATTTATACAAGTTAATGTCTAACATATTTTAATTATAAGTATTATATCAAATTTCAGGATTTTAATTCAGTTATCAAATAACTTATTATTAATTTAGTTGTGTTTTCAAAACTTTTTATGTTGGTACGTTCAACCCCATGGGTGTTATATACCGCCATTCCACAAACTGCTCCAGCAATATTGTGTCCACTTTTAACTGCAGCTCCAGCATCTGTTCCATATCTATAATAAGTATCAACTACATATTCACACTCTACTTCTTTAGCATATTCAATCAATTTATTTGTTAAATCCCAATCATAAAAAACAGTTGCATCTTGAGCACATATAGATACACTAAATTCATTTCCTTCATAATCAGGTCCAATTAGTCCAATGTCTATTGCCAAAAATTCCTCTACTTCACTTGGTATATATGAACCACCATACCCTATTTCTTCATAATGTGGAAATGCTAATAAAGTTTTATATTTTGGCTTTAAACCGTTATCAACCAGATATTTTAACGATGTAAAAATTGTAGCTACTGCTCCTTTATCATCTATAAATCTGGATTTGATATATCCATTGGGAGTAACACTAAAATGTGGATCAATAGATATTATGTCTCCGTTACGAATACCCAAATTGTAAACATCTTCTTTTGTCTTTACTGGCATATCAATTAGTATCATCATACTTTCTATACTTCTTTCTAGAGTTCTTGCATCATCAAAAACATGTACAGAGTGAGATTTACAAGTATATATTCCTGTATATTCTTTTCCACAACGTGTATGGATTGTCACAGTTTCCCCTTCAAGACTTGCATGATTTAATCCACCTAACTGGCGAACTAAAATTGTTCCGTCTTTCTCCACTCTACGCACAGTCATTCCCAACGTATCAAGATGTCCTCCTATTAGTACGGTCTTCGAATTATCTTTACCTTCGATTTCAATATAAGCAGTATGTCTTCTATCATATGTAACTTCATATCCTAATTCTTTAGCAAGTTTTTCAACAATTGGATTTATTTTTGCGTAATATCCAACAGGACTAGGTGTGTTGATAAGTTCTTCAAAACACCTTAACATATAAGTGTTATCAATTTTCATATTTTCTCCTTTTAAAATAACATTTAATAAAAATTATCCACTAGACTATTATAGCAAATTTTTATGAAAATTTCACCTATTTTTTAAATATTTAATTATAAATAAGCTGTTGAATAATTTAGTACATTTAACCAATGAAATTTCTTCATATTATGATATACTTCTTTATGATACTATAGTATGGATTTTGGGGAGAATAAGTTCCAACTCCCCGCTTTAAAAGTTGCATAATTTTTAGCAGGAAAAAAGGGCATTTCTTTTTATAACATTTTTTCCACGCCATCCAGCTGAAGTATGTTTAATATTATCTTTAAAATATTTATTTGTCATATTAGCAAAAATTAAAGGATTTTTATCCATATTAATTGTTTCAAACTCTTTTAAAGGAGATGGAAGCACATTTTTATTATAAGGACAACAAAGTTGACAAATATCACAACCAAATATATTTTTATATTGTTTTAATAAAGTTTCCTCGTGTGGAGTTAGAACTTTTTGCTGAGACAAATGAGAAAGACAAATATTAATATTTTTTTGTCCAAGTGCATTAGTGGGGCAACGGTCAACACATATTGTGCAGGAGTTGCATTTATTCTCTAGCAATTTATCTTGTTGATCAAGATTTATTAAAGATTTGTTAAAAATAATTTCCCCTAAGAATACAAATGAGCCATATTTCTCAGTTATAAGCATATTATTTTTTCCGATAAATCCAATTCCTGCTATTGTTGCAATATACCGCTCTGGTAAGTTATTGTTGTCGACATAACATTCTCCATCTATTTCTAGGTAATAGCGAATTTGATTTAAGTAGTTATGCACGACTTTATGATAATCTGAGCGTTGAGCGTATATTGAAAAACCATTGTGGTTATTTTTAAAGTCATAGTATGGAAAAGCAATTGACAAGACTGTTTGATTATTCCATTCGCACCAGCCAACCGTATCTAAACCTAAGCTTTTACAAAAATTTATGGTGCTATGCAAAATATGTTCTGTTAATTTACACATTATGTTCCTGCTTTCTTATTAATCATAAGAAGGACATTATAATGAATAATGTCCCAAATTGTAATCAGTTATTATTTTGTTGCAAGATAATTATTCATTTGTTCTACTATTGCATCAGCATTAACTTCATGTGCAGCACATGCTTGGCCCAAAGTTTCCATTTGTGCTGATGGGCACCCAAAACAATGCATTCCAACATTCATAAGTATTTTAATTAGTTCTGCATCTCCCATTTGTACTATTTGGCTAATCATCATATCTTTTGAAACTGTCATAATCTCATACCTTCCATATTAGTTTTTATCTTATTCCAACTAGTAGCAAAAATTTTTTTGTTCTATTTATCCTAGGTGGTACATACATTATATCGTGTGTATTGTTTTTTAGCAACTATTACTATGTCAATTTATTAAATTTTACTAGTATGAAATGGATAAGTAATAGTCGGTACAACTTTTTTTAATAAGATGGGGGCAATGAAATATGGCAAAAGATATAAACTTAATTGCACAAAAGTATTTGGCAAAAGTAATGGAATTACGTGAACTTATACATATGTATCCTGAAGATGGATATAGCGAATTTAAGACATCTAAACTTGTAGCAGATACATTAAGAGAGCTTGGAATTGAAGTTAAAGAAAATGTTGCTAGAACCGGAGTTGTTGGTCTTATAAGAGGAAAGTACGAAGGCAAGACAGTCCTTTTAAGAGCTGATATGGATGCACTAAAATTACAAGAATATGTTGATGTACCTTACAAATCTAAAGTTGATGGAATGATGCATGCTTGTGGGCATGACGGGCATACTGCTGGATTATTAGGTGCTGCTATGATTTTAAATGAATTAAAAGATGAGCTTCATGGAAATGTAAAATTTGCATTTCAACCAGCAGAAGAACTGGAGGGTGGAGCACTCCCAATGATTGAAGAAGGTGTTCTTGAAAATCCAAAAGTAGACGTAGCATTTGGCGGACACTTGTGGGGAGGGGTAAAAGCTGGAAAGTTACTCACAAAACCAGGGCCAATAATGGCTTCACCAATTATCTTTAATATTAAAATAATTGGTAGAGGTGGGCATGGATCTATGCCACACCAAACCATTGATCCAACAATAATTGGTGCTGAGATAATAACCAGTTTACAAACCATCGTAAGTAGAATGAATACTCCACTTGAACCTTTAGTTGTAAGTATTGGTAAAGTTCGATCTGGTGCTGCTTTTAATGTTATCCCAAATGAATTTGAAATAGAAGGAAACATTCGAGTTATTAGTGATGAAACTGCTGAAAGAGTTAGAAATCAAATTGAAACTCTTGTAAAAGGAATAACATCTGCTTATGGAGCAACATATGAATTTGATCTTAAAGTTATATATCCAACACTAGTAAATGATGCTGAGATGGCTAAGTTCGTTCAAAATTCTACTACAAAAGTTCTAGGTGAAAAAAATGTGGCTACCTTAGAAGAAATATCTATGGGAGGAGAAGATTTTTCATTCTTTTGCAAATATGTTCCAAGTGCTTTCTTCTTTTTAGGAATTACAGAAAATGAAGATGAACCTATTATACATCACAATCCATATTTTTGTTGGGATAGTAAGGAAACGTTAACATTATCAAAATGTATGGCTCAAATTGCGTATGACTTTTTGGCATAAAAGATAGATTCTTTTGTTGTAAATTAAAGGGGGAATATAATGTTAGACAAAATTCTTAATAAAATTGAACGTGTGGGAAATAAACTTCCTGATCCAGTAAGTATATTCGGAATATTATGTGTCCTAGTTGTAATTATATCTTGTGTTGCATCATTAACTGGGTTAACTGCAGTACATCCATCAACTGGTGAAACTATGACAGTTGTAAATCAACTTAGCTCAGATGCAATAAGAACATTCTTAAGTAAAATGGTTACAAACTTTACAGGTTTTGCACCACTTGGATTAGTATTAGTTGTTATGCTTGGAGCAGGTGTTGCAGAGAAAACTGGGTTTATGGAAGTTGCAATGAAACAAAGTGTTACAAAAATACCAAAAGCATTTTTAACAACAGGAATAATATTTATTGGTATTTGTGCAAACATTGCAGCAGACGCTGGATATGTTGTTCTTCCACCACTTGCAGCTATTATATTCCTAGGAGTAGGAAGACATCCACTAGTAGGTATGTTTGCAGCTTATGCTGGAGTTGCAGCAGGATTCTCAGCATGCATTATGGTGAGTTTAATTGATGTTTTACTTCTTGGATTTACTGTGCCAGCAGCACAAATAATTGACCCTTCATATGTTGGAAATCCTGCAATGAATATGTATTTCTTAATTATTTCAGCTATAGTATTGGCCGTAGTTGGTGGATTTGTAACAGAAAAAGTTATTGCTCCAAGGTTTGAAAATTCTGATTTTGAAAAAACTGATGCTCAACATAATGATAAAATTCTAACAGAACTAGAGAAAAAAGGTTTAAACCTTGCTTTAAAAACTCTTTTAGGATGTATACTAGTTATTGTTGTATTATGTATTGGAGACAATGCAATTTTAAATGACCCAGCGACTGGTTCTTTACTATCAAGTTCATCAGGGCTTATGGCTGGTTTAGTACCAATTATAACAATGTTATTCCTAGTTCCAGGGATTGTATTTGGGGTTGTTACTAAAAAAATTAAAACAGATAAAGACATGACTGCAATAATGGCAAGTTCTCTTAGTGATATGGGAATGTACATTGTGTTAGCTTTTGCAGCAAGTCAATTTATATATTTGTTTAATGCTTCAAACCTTGCAATAGTTTTATCTATTAAAGGAGCAGAGGCTATTCAAGCAATGGGACTTGACGGAAATGGACTTATTGTAAGTTTTGTAATATTTGCAGCATTTGTAAATCTGTTTATGGCTTCAGCTTCAGCAAAATGGGCTATTTTAGCACCAGTGTTTGTTCCAATGTTTATGCTTCTTGGATATTCACCAGCTTTAACTCAAATTGCATACCGTATTGGAGACTCAATTACAAATCCTCTTACACCATTATTCCCATATTTTCCAATGTTACTTGCATTTGCAAGAAAATATGATAAGAAAATGGGTATGGGTTCAATAATAGCAAACATGTTACCATATTCTATTGCATTCTTTATCGTTTGGATAATTCAACTAGTGATATTTATGCAATTTAATATTCCACTTGGAGTTGATGGTGGACTATTCCTTAGCACTGGTTTGTAAAAAAAATAAAGAAGAAAGGACTATAAATCTTTTCTTCTTTTTGTATTTTTAAAAATACCATTATGCAACTATATGCTTTGCATGGATTTTGTAATTTGAGGAACAATTTGTTTTTTTCGTGAATATACGTTTGGAAGGAATATACTATTTTCACCTTGACTAAGGTTAAAGGCTCTTTCAATAACTGGCATATTATCACCGTAAGCTATAATTTCAGAACCACCAAGAACTAAGTCTGTAATCATAAATATCGCTAGGCTTAAACTGTCTTTTTTAATATCTTCTTCCATCTCTTTTTTAATATCATCTTTCATATCAAATATAGTTTTAAAGTCAGAAGTATTTACTTGAGAAACTGCTATATTTATACCATTTATAGCAAATACTTTTCTATCTATATTTAAAAGTTCTCGTGCACTAAGACCTTTTACCGAGGTTCCAGCGGCTATCAAGTCCATTCCATATTTATTTATATTAACATCTGCAATTTTTGCAAGTCGTTTTGCCATTCTTCTATCTTGTGAAGTGCAAGTTGGCGATTTAAATAATAAAGTATCAGATATGATTGCACTCAACATTAGTCCTGCAATTTCTTTTGGAGGCATCACGTTTTTTTCTTCATATATCTTTCCGATTATAGTTGCAGCACATCCGACTGGTTCTGCCCTAAGATGTATTGGAATTTGAGTATCCACATTTGCAATTCTGTGATGGTCAATTACTTCAAGAATTTCAGCCTCCTCAATTCCAAGGGCACTTTGTGATTGTTCGTTGTGATCAACCAAAATTACTCGTTTTTTCTTTATATCAAGAATGTGCCTTTTTGAAATCATCCCTTCAACTTGACCTTTTTTATTTAATATTGGAAAATGTCTGTGAGGACTATTTAACATAACTTGTTTAACTTCGTCAATTACTTCATCAAGCTCAAACTTAACTACATCTTTATTTGTAATTAAATTTTCGACAGGGATACTTTGTGAAATTATTTTTACCGCCTTAAAAAATGGACATTCCGTAAACATTATTGCACATTTAGTGTTTTTTGGTATTACAACATCAGGAGTATCCATATCTACTCCTGTTATAATTATACAGCCAGCTCCAGTATCTATAGCAATTTGGATTAAAGTCTCAGAGCTCCCAGTTAAAACAATATCATTTTTTGTTAGTTTGGTGTCTTTGTCTATGGTAGCTGTTGTATATACATCTCCCTTTACATATGGGTCTGGATAATCACCTTGAATTATTCTTCCTTCAAGAACTGCAGTAATATTTACAAATGGTGTTTTTTTATCTTTTAGCACAGTGTTTTCTGTAAGTGCAATATACGCTTTTGCAATATCTGAAATTGTAACAACTCCTGCTAATCTGTGGTTTGGATATAGTATTGGTATCATTGGCTTTTCACTTGTTGCCATAGCGTCCCAGGCTTTTTTTACAGAGTCCACAGTATAGATTGAATGAACAGGATAATAATTCATATCCAATACTTGAGGTTTAATATGATCCATTTTTATAGGGGGCTCAACATTAAAATAATTTAGAGCATATTGTGTTTCTTTATTGATTTTACCAAGCCTTACTGGAATTACATTCTTCTCACCTAAACTTTTTTTTAAATGAGCGTACGCAATTGATGAGCAAATAGAATCCGTATCTGGATTTTGATGCCCAAAAACATAAATATATTTCTCCATTATTACTAACTCCTTATTATGAATTAAACAGTAAAATAAGCAAATACTTCATTTTACTGAATATAATATATTGCCCAAAATGTGGATATTTTATGTATAGTAGTAAAAAGATTACAATACTAACTTATTTTAGAATATGAAAACATCTAAAAATATGTTTTTATATAGTTAATTTTATACTTGTATTTTAATGAATTATGTTATAAAATAATACTATGTGCTAAAGGTGTAGCATGGAATAAATAGTACAAGGAGGTAATTTCATGAATCAAACATTATCTAAAAAAATTCAACTTATTTTCAGCACAGTGGTGGCTGGTATTGTGTTAACAATCAGCATGACTCAGCTTTTTAGTATAAATAATTTATTGCAAGATCAAGCTGAAGATTATGTGGACATGACTGCTCAAATTGTTACTCAAAAATTTGAAAAATGGTTAACAGAAAAATTTGTGCTAGTTGATACAATTGCAAATAAGTTGGAAATTGAGGGGATCCCTGAAAACGATTTGGATTTTCAAACATACTTAAAAAAGCAAGTATTATCTGAACAAAGTGGGGACCTTGACAGTTTATATTTTGTAAGCTCAAATAATGAAAAATTTGTGCATTCAGGAACTTTTGTTCCAGGTGAAGGCTATGTTGGAACTGAACGTCCTTGGTACAAACTAGCGGTTGAAAACAGGGGACAAGTCACTTTTGGAGAGCCATATTTTTCTATGGCAACAAATAGTATGGTTATATCTATATCACGTGAAATTAGTGATGCAAATGGAAATACAATAGGAGTTTTGGGAGGAGATTTATTTCTAGAAAATGTTGTTGATATGGTAAAAGATTACTCATTGGATGATGGAAGTTACATATTTATAATTAATGACAATAAAGAAATACTAATTCATCCATTAGAAGAATTTAATCCAACTGCAACAGAAGTTAAATTTTTAGGGGAAGATAAATATGAAGAAATATTTGAAGCTGAATTAAAGACAGTTAAAAAATCTGAAACAACTAAGGGAGACAAAGTTTACAGTGTAATGTATCCGATAGAAGGCACTCATTGGAATTTTATTTCAAATTATCCATCAGAACATGTAACAACTGAGCTTTTCATAGAGATTACAAAAATAGTCGTAACCTTTATGATGTCACATATATTAATATGGATAGTAATTGGTAAATTTAATAAAAAGTATATTAATCCAATTAACGATATATCTGAAGTTTTAGAAAAGCTTAAAGATGGAGATTTACAAATTGATACCTCTAACATTTCAAATAATACAAAAGAAATAAGAAAACTTTTGCATTCTGTAGAAACCATTTCTGGAGTATTAAAAAGGTATATTGGAGATATTTCTTATTGCCTTGGCAAATTTGCCGATGGAGATTTTACTTTTGACTCTAAAGAAGAATATGTGGGAGATTTCAAGTCAATACAAGATTCAATGCAAAATATTTCAATAGCTTTAACTTCTCTTTTAAGAAATAGTACTGCTTCTGCTAATGAAGTTCAACATGGTGCACAGCAAATTGCTATTTCTGCAGAAAACCTAGCTTCTTATACTATGGAACAAGTCAACGTATTATCAGACTTTAAAGAGACTACTAATGAAATTGCAGATAATATTATTTCAAATATAGACAAAGTTATCCATACAAGTGAACTTATTGAAGAAATGAATGGCAAAGCTGAGACTGGGAAAAAATTCATGCAAGATATGATAACTTCAATGAAAAACATTAGTAATACAACTGTTAGGATATCAGAAGTCATTATGATAATAGATAGTATATCTCAACAGACAAACATATTAGCACTTAATGCAGCTATTGAGTCTGCACGTGCTGGAGAGGCTGGAAAAGGATTTGCTGTTGTTGCCACTGAAGTTAGAGATCTAGCTATAAAAACAGGAGAAATTGTAAAAGAAATTAACAACATGATTTCTGAAAGTTTATTGAGTGTACAAAAAGGTGAAGATACGGTAGAAATGACATCAACTGCTATTGAAGATATTATTCTTTCTATTTTCAAGACTTCTGAAGCTTCTCAGATTATTAGAGATAACAGTTCAGCACAAAAAGTGTTTGTAGATAAATTGGTTGATGGAACTCAAAACTTAGCTACAAAAGTTGAAGGTAGTTCAGCAATTTCTGAGCAAAATGTAGCTATAAGCCAAGAGCTTGCAAGTCAAGCAGATCAACTAAAAAATCAATTAAATAAATTTAAAATATAATATGATAAGAGGATGGAAAGTCAAAGATTTTCCGTCCTTTTTTTTAGCTTTTATATCTATTAATACTATATTTATTTTAGATAAATAATACAATGCTAAAAAAATTTAGGACACTACATAGTTTAATTTATATAAAAATAATCTTTTTACTTGATCTTTTTACTTGTATTTTAATTGATTATATTATAAAATATTACTGTACGTTAAAAATATATAGATAAAGTTTTTAAGGGGGAAATATTTATGAAACAAAAATTAGCTAGGAAAATCCAAATTATTTTTGGTGTATTGATGGGGGTGATTTTACTTATAAACAACATTATTCAAATTATAAGTATATACAACTTATTTCAAGAGGAAGCTACTGATTACGTACATATGAGTTCTGAAGCGGCTACTCAATCATTTGAAAAATGGTTACAAGAAAAAATATCTGTAGTAAATACTCTCGCAAATGAATTAGAAATTAAAGGTATACCAGAAGATAATGCTGAATTTAGAGCATATTTACAACAACAATTAGAAGAAGAATTAGGAGCCGACTTAGTATCTTTTTGTTTTGCTAGAGAAACCAATGATAACTTTATTTATACTGGGAATTTTGTACCAGACGAAACTTTTATTGCATCTGAACGTGATTGGTATAAAGGTGCAGTAGCAAACAGAGGAAACATTACTATTGGAGAGCCATTTTACTCTGTAGGAGCGGATGCTATGGTACTGACTGTTTCAAAAACAATTGAGGACAAAAATGGTAATCTTATAGGAGTATTAACTAGTGAAACACAATTAACAACTGCGAGAAACCTGATAAATCAATATTCTTCAGGTGATGATGGAAGTTATATGATGGTAATTAATGGTGATGCTGAAATTTTGATTCATCCATTGGAAGAAGCAAATCCAACAAAAGATAATATTAATAAATTAGAAGGTGATTATGAGGATGTATTAACTTCAGAATTAAAAACTATACAAAAATGTGTAACTAGAGATGGGGACAAAGTATATAATGCAATGTATCCAATAGCAAATACTGATTGGACACTTATCTCAAATTATCCAACTAAAAACGTTACAGTGCAACTTTTAATGGAATTAATTAGACTAATTATAACAGTAATAGTTTCACAATCATTGGTATGGGTAGCAATTAATATATTCAACAAAAAATATATTGTTCCAATTACTGAAGTAGCAGAAGCTTTAAAAAATATTAAAGAAGGAAATTTACAAATCCATGTAACAAATAATTCAAGTGATGCCGAAGAGATAAACGTACTTTTGCATTCTGTAGAAAGCATATCAGAAGCCTTTAAAGGATATATTGGAGACATTTCATATTGTCTTGGTAAATTTGCTGATGGAGATTTTACATTTGCTGTTAATCAAGAATATATTGGAGATTTTAAAGCTATTCAAACTTCGATGCAAAATATTTCAACAGCATTAACTAAGCTTTTAAGAAGCAGTACTAACTCTGCGGAGGAAGTTCAACACGGTGCAAAACAAATAGCACTTTCTGCAGAAAATTTATCAAATTATACGTTGGAACAAGTTTCTTTATTAGAAGATTTTAAAAATACTACTGAAGAAATTACTACTAATATTTTAGAAAATATCACTGAAATTTCTCATTCAAATGATCTTATTGTAGAAGTAACTCAAAAAGCTGAAATCGGAAAACAGTCTATGAAAGATATGATAACTTCAATGAAAAGTATTAGTAGCACAACTCAGAAAATATCAGAAGTTATTATGATTATAGATAATTTAGCTCAACAGACGAATATATTAGCACTTAATGCAGCTATTGAATCTGCACGTGCTGGAGAGGCTGGAAAAGGATTTGCAGTTGTGGCTTCGGAAGTTAGAGATTTGTCTATAAAAACAGGAGAAATAGTTAAAGAAATTAATAATATGATTTCAGAAAGTTTGATGAGTGTAAAAAAAGGTGAAGATATGGTAGAGTTCACTTCAGAGGCCCTTGAAAATATAATGAAATCTGTTAACAAAACATCAGAAGCTTCTAAAACTATTAAAAAGAATAGTGCAAGCCAAAAAGTATTTGTAGAGAAACTGGTTGAGGGAACTACAAACTTAGCTGCAAAAGTTGAAGGAAGTTCATCAATATCTCAAGAAAATGTAGCTATAAGCCAAGAGCTTGCAAGTCAAGCAGATGAATTAAAAAATCAATTAAATCAATTTAAAATATAAGGAGTAAGTATAGTACTTATATTTTGTTCTTAAACAGATAGATTTTTGTATATCACCTATATCCAATAATATAGATATAGGTGATATCTAGTGTTATACTATTTTTCAAGGGAGGTTATAATTATGAAACAACCATTATCGCAAAAAATTAAAAATACTTTTTTTGGTGTTATAGGTATGATTTTACTCATAGAGAATGGAGCAAATTTATTAAATACAAATGCTTTGTTGACTGAAGAAGCAAAGACTTATGCAAATATGTCTGCCCAAATAACTGCTTCAAAATTTGAAACTTGGCTGGCTGAAAAGAGAACATTAGTTGATATACTAGCTAGGGAAATGGAACGCAAAGGAATACCTGATAATAACGAAATTTTTAAAGTTGGTTTAATGAAATATACGGATGAAGATATTGAAAATATTGGGTTTGTAAGAGAAACTACTAATGAATATTTTGATACAATAGGAACGTTGCTTGAAGATGACTATGTAGTAACACAAAGTTCATGGTATAAAGAAGCTGTTGAGGCTGATGGACAAGTTGTGTTTGGAGATCCATATTTTTCTCCTGCTTTAAACCAGATGAGTGTGACCACTTCACGTACGATTAGGGATAAAAATGGAGAGTTGCTTGGAGTATTGACTTGTGAAATAGGGCTTGAAAATGTTTCGCAAATGCTTTCAACATATTCTGAAGATAATGGAAGGTATGTTTTTGTGGTTAATGAAGCTTTACAACTTTTAATGCACCCTGATGAACAATATAATCCCACAGATGAAAAAGTCCTAGATATAACAAACAATGAAGGGGACTATACGGCATTGGCAACAAATGAGCTCCAGACAATTCATATTGTTAAAACTTCAGCTGGAGACAGAGCATATGGTATACAATACCCGATTAATGAAACAACTTGGAGAATTGTTTCTATTCAACCAACTAGACATATAACATATGACATTTTAACTCAATGCATCAAGGCAATTATATTATTTATAGCCACAATTTTATTGATACATATATTAATAAAAAGGGTTAACAATAGGTATATTAACCCAATAAATGATATTTCAATGATTTTGGAAAACCTAAAAGATGGATATTTGCATACTGATGAAATAAATGTACCTATAGAAACTAAAGAAATAGAAATTTTAGTACATTCTGTAGAAGCAATTTCAAACACTCTAAATATATATATTAGAGATATTTCTTATATATTGGACAAGTTTGCAAAAGGAGATTTTACCTTAAATAATGAAGAAGACTATGACTATATTGGAGATTTTAAGCCTATCCAAGATTCTATGAAGAATATCTCTATATCATTATCTGCTCTAATAAAAACTAGTGCTCAATCTACTCAAGAAGTAAATCATGGCTCAATACAACTTGTAAAAGCAGCGGAAAATTTGGCTCAATATACAACAGATCAAATAGTTTTATTGGATGATTTTAAATTAACTACGAAAGAAATTACAAATAATATTTCAGAAAATATAGATGCTATTTCTAAAGCTAGTGAAACTATTACAGAAATGACCAAAAAAACAGTCACTGGAAAAGAATTTATGCAAGGAATGATAGTTTCAATGAACAGTATAAGTGAAACAACGAAGAACATTGCTGAAGTTATTATGGTTATTGATGAATTAGCTCAACAAACAAATATATTGGCACTTAATGCTGCCATTGAATCTGCACGTGCTGGAGAGGCTGGCAAAGGATTTGGTGTTGTAGCCTCAGAGGTAAGACAATTAGCTATGAAAACAGGAGAAACTGTTAAATTAATTGATGACATACTTTTAGAAAACTTAAATACTGTACGAGAAGGAGAAAAAATGGTAGAGCTAACATCAATGACATTTGATGAAATTGTTGCATCCATTGAAAAAACTGCTAGTGTATCAGAAATCATTGCTCAAAATAGTTCGATGCAAAAATCATTTATACAAAAATTGCTTGATGGAACAGAAGTCCTAGGAGCTAGAGTTGAAGAAAGCTCTGCTATATCACAAGAAAATGTAGCAATAAGTCAAGAACTTGCAAGTGAAGCAGAAAATTTAAAATGTCAGCTAAATAACTTTAAAATATAGTCGTTGACTTTATACGAAAGATGTATTAAACTAATGAGTGAATATTATTAAATTGAAAGGGTGCAATTAAAATGATAAATCCAAATTGTGTTTGTACATACGATTGTCCTAATCATGGAAATTGTAAAGCATGTCAAGAAAATCACAAAGATAGCCAGACTGCTTGCCAAAAATTAAAAAATTCAAAAAAATAAGGTTGCCAAGCCTTAAATCATATAATGAAAAAGCCTCTATCTAAAATGGAGGCCTTTTTTACACCAAAGGGCGTAAAGTCCACTCATTTATGGGTGGGATATAAGCCCTATTATTTTGTATTTTTATATTTTGACAACATACATTGTTTCTGATATGCTCAAAATATGAATAAATATAGAATAACTACAACAACTGTGTCATTAATAAATTATCATTTTGTATTTTGTCCTAGGTATAGGCGTAGAATTTATAGAATTATCAAAAATGCCTGGATTATGGACAAGAAATTATTTTGTTTCTACTTCGGGAGAAGTTTCAAGCGAAACAATAAAAAAATATATAGAAAGTCAAAAAACAATGTGTAGTTTCTTTTGCATACAGATGAGGGGAGTATTTTTAATAGTTTTTTAAAAAATATTTCTATATTTATATTGATATGGCGAATAAAAACTTGAAATTTATGGACTTTAGCATTATAATTATACATGATATAAAAATTAACAACTTATTTATAAATTTAAAATGTAACAAATGAAGTAGTATTAACAACATAGTAATTGCATAAAATAATAAATTTTACTTAACATAGGAGTGATTGAAATTGAGCTACAAACGTATGATAACTACTTATTTATTTATAGTGGGTGGTATTACATTAATGTCACAATATATAAAAGCTGATACGAATATAAAAACAATTAGCGGATATACCGCAGGTGATTATATTCATGTTATTAAGGACAATAATGTACAAACTGGTGTGTACATCTCTGATGTAGCTCCAAATTCGGCTATAGATATATATATTGTTAACGAAACTATCCCGACGAAATATATTCAAGTATATAAGGGGACAGAAATTAATCTTGTTGGAGAAGTGAATAATTTTTTTGTAGGAGAACTGGATGGTAACTTAAACATAGAAGAAGAAATCTCATATGAAAATATAAATAACGGATTAATTTATAGTGCGGAAGAAATACCGAACAGTATTGAAGATATAGAAACATTAAACGAATGGGAAACAGAAGGAAAAATTGAGTGGAACATATTTGAAGTAGCAATAAATGGTCCTATATACGGAAGCATAAAGCTTAATAAGGCGGGAATATATTATGTTGAAGCAACTGCCGATCTAGACAATGATATGACTCGCATTGTTATTGAAGTTATTGAAGATGAGGAAATTCTTGTAAATGGGTTTAGCCTTAATGAACCAGTATATAGTCAGCTTCTTGAAATGGATCCAAGTGCAATATTGCAACCATTTCCTATTGAAGGAAATGAAATATTTGGAAAAGGAGAAATATTGCTAACAGCTGGTGTAGGATATTCACAAGCATATGGAACAAGAAATCATAACGGCATAGATTTTGGTGATTATTTAAAAATGGGTAGTGATACACCAAATTTAAAAATTGTAGCAACAGTTGGAGGCGTAGTTACTCGCTCTGAGTATGAATCAACTGCTGGAAATTGGGTGCGTATAATAGGAGATGATGGTCTTCAATATGAATATATGCATATGATCAACTTACCACTAGTAAAAGTTGGGGACAGAGTACAAGCAGGAACACATCTTGGATATATGGGTAACACAGGAAGCAGTAATGGCAAACATTTGCATTATGAAGTTGATGATACCTCTATAAAAGTGGGGGAGCCACTTAATCCACTTACGTTGCAACGTGTAAAGGATATTAAATATCCTATAGAATCGGTAGTATATTATTATTTTGATGAATCTATATCTGAAGTTAGACTTCCAAGTAATTCAAATACATATGTACAAAGTTGGTCAACACCTACAATTCAGGCAAGTAACATTGTTCCAAATCCTGAAACGTATTATATGCCAAGAATTATCCAATTTCAAGAGCATCCACGTCCAGAGCAAGATTAAGTATTATATAGTAAATAACGGATAAAATACTTAATGTAGTGATAAAATATATTTACTAAAAAAATAATATTAAAGATAGGGGAAACTTAATGAAAGTATTAGTGTCGGTAGATTCATTCAAAGGAAGCCTAAGTTCAATGGAGGCTGGAAATGCAGTTAAAGAAGGAATTTTGAAAGTTTATAAAGATGCACAAGTGGACGTTATGCCTCTGGCTGATGGTGGAGAAGGAACGGTAGAAGCACTAGTTGAGGGAATGAACGGAGTAAAAAAACAAATTAAAGTAAAAGGACCTCTTTTGAAGGAGGTAATTGCTACTTATGGTATATTAGAAAACTCAAACACTGCTATAATGGAAATGGCGGAAGCGTCTGGCATAACATTAATTTCAGCTGCTGAAAAAGACCCTTTAAAAACTACAACTTTTGGAGTTGGAGAAATGATAAAAGAGGCAATTAGCCATAATTGTAGAAATTTTATTGTAGGAATAGGCGGTAGTGCTACAAATGACGGTGGAATAGGGATGCTGCAAGCTCTAGGATTTGAGTTCCTAGACGAAAATAAAAACCCAGTTGGTCAAGGTGGAGAAGCCCTAGAAAAAATAGCATTTATAGAAACTAAAAATAAAATTAAAGAACTAGACGAATGCAACTTCAAAATTGCTTGTGACGTAAACAATCCTTTATATGGAGAAAGAGGAGCAACTGCAATATATGGTCCTCAAAAGGGTGTAACTCCCGAATTGTTTACTAGGTTGGACGCAGGCATGATTAACTTTGCAAATATTTGTGAAAAAACGTTCGGAGTTGATAACTCAAAAGTTCCTGGAGTTGGAGCTGCTGGAGGCTTGGGTTTTGGTTTCTTGACATTTTTAAATGCTACGCTTAAGTCTGGGGTGCAAATTATTCTTGAAGAAATTAAACTTGAAGATAAAATTAAAGATGTTGATA
Source organism: Candidatus Epulonipiscium fishelsonii (assembly GCA_001983455.1). Classification (GTDB taxonomy): domain Bacteria; phylum Bacillota; class Clostridia; order Lachnospirales; family Cellulosilyticaceae; genus Epulopiscium_A. Next base: position 38,875 of record LJDB01000001.1, on the reverse strand, counting down.
TAGTTATTACTGGTGAAGGTAGATTGGATAATCAAACAGCTATGGGTAAAGCACCAATTGGTGTTGCAAAACTAGGGAAAAAGTATAGTAAGAAAGTGTTAGCATTTGCAGGATGTACGGCAGATGATGCAACTGAATGCAATAGAGAAGGAATTGACGCATATTTTCCAATTGTAAATGCGGCAATATCTTTAGAAGACGCAATGGATAACGCCAATGCACACAGAAATATGGTTGCTACTGTTGAACAAGTTTTCAATTTAATTAAAACATTTTAATATAGAAAATATAAGGGAGTGCACAAACGCTCCCTTATATTTTTTACAAATTATGTAGTGCACAATAGTGGTGAATGATTTTTAATTTAAGTTCTTCTTCAGGCAAGTAGTCTAAAATTGTTGTTCCACTTAATATATTAACATAACGTATAATTTCTTGATAATTTTCTCTGCTTACTTTTTGTACATTGGTATCAATATAGCTTACTGCATTCAAAGTTGCACGTGCTATAATAGGATTATTTGAAAAATTACTTGAAAAAAACGTGTACACTTTAGTTGTAAAATCATTTTTTAAATATTCAAGAGCTTGAAATGGATCATCTAAAGTTTCATCATATAGCAATCTGCCAACCCACCACAATCTTGCTAATGGATGTAATATTAAACTTTTTTTGGAACCTTTGGAAAAAAAGTAATTATTATATATTCTGGCAACTTGTTTATCAGATCTAACCGTAGATAGTTTAGCTCTATATTGCATGTAATCCCAAAATTCATTATGTGCTAGGCCTATCCAAAATCGTTTATCAGCAGCTTCTGTGTTTGAAATATTTTTTAATGCCATATAAAGTATTTTGACATTTCCATAATCAGTGTGTGCGGGTGTTTCTTTTGACATATCCATGTTACTACTATCAATATTAATATTGGTTTTAAATTTAATAAAAGGTGAACAACCTTTATAATTATTAAATTCATCTTCTACCCAATCTTTATTTCCACCAGCATAGTTGTCTATATGTTGCTCTATATTTGCCTCCAAATAGGTAATGGCTTCATCTTTCATAAAATACATATTATTCCTCCTCCCCTATAAAATTTAGATCTGTAAGTGCTTTACTAACAGGAAATTGCATTATTTTTTGTGCTAATTCTATTGAAGTATATTCATTCACAGTATTTTGGTCAAGTTTTAAATTGTATTTTTTAAATGCATTTTGCATGGATTTTAACCAGCTGTAATCCGTATAGTCGTCAAAACTTTCTTTTAATCTTTCAAAGGCATATATTAGTGTTGGAAAAATTAAAATTGAATTAAGAATATTTGGACATGTAGAAGCACGATTGACGTAGTGATCATAATCTTTAATATTAAGTTCTATACAGATTTTATTGTTATCTAAGTCTATACCCATAGTCATATTGTCATCTACATTTTTTCTATAAATTGTGAATATAGATTCTATTTTAGAGAAGCTTTCTAATTCCTTTTCTATGTTAGCACTGTATTGTTCGCCAATTGCTAATATGGAACCTTTCTCTATTTTAAATGAAGTCCAAGCATAATCTGCATTAAAATTCCTGTCGGAATAATTAACAATGTCTGTTTTAGCTACTATAAAACTAGACAATTCGATTTTACTTAATAAATTACTATCTTCAAGTGTAATCTGCATTTTGGTATCTGAAGTACTTTTTGATGTTCGATAAAAACAGCTAGAGCTTTCTATATGAACAACATATTCAGCTTTGCCGTTTTGTATAAGCTTTTCTAAGGATGAATTATTAAGGTTGAACTCTACATTAACTATAACTTGTTTTTTTTGATTTTCTATATTCATATTACAGCTAAAACTTGAACTTACATAATCATCATTTGCATTCCATAAAACAGGATATGGATAAAGTTTATACTTGATATTCATATAATTCTACCTCCATAGCACAAGATTGGGCGTATGCTAGTTTAAAATGTACGGTGTATTTTCTGTTAGCCCTAATGTTACTTAAGTAAATTTTGTTATTTTTACAATGAAGTAAATTTTTAATCATGTTATTACTAGTACTAGCATTGATAATATTAATTGCCTCTGTTTTTGATTCACCACTGATTACCACATCGATATAAGCCAATTTTGCTGAAACTGTAGGGATAAATAACAATTTATACGTATTATCAGATATATTGCTTATAAATAAACGCATATTATTTGTTTCAATTAATTGTTGAGATTTTATTTCCACCTCATTTTCGTTATTAAATTCGTTGATCACTACTCGATTATCACCAGTTTTGCCTGTACCATCAGTACCTTTACTAGTTCTAGGTCCTCCATTACCAGTAGGTGGGTTAGACTTCTTGTTTTCCTTTTTCTTTCTGGATCCACCAGAAGTTCTTTCCACTTCATCAATATCAGGTGAAATTTCAGCAAGATCAAGTTTATTCCTAGAGTTATTTTTTTTCACTTTTTTCACTTTAAATGAATTAATAGATTTAATATCATCTTTTATAGCCTCTACACCGTCACTGCCATCATCATTAGAAGCAGTTATGTCTTGTATAAGGTCAATCATACTTGTAACATCAGTTTTGTCTATAGATGGTTGTTCCCCAAGTTCTTTAATTTTAGTTTTAACAAATGCAACTAGAGCTTTTCGCTTTTTTTCAGCTTCCTTTTTCTCTTTTTCATTATCACTAAATCTATCAGCTTCCCAACGAGTGTGCTGAGGATTTTCCATTGCTCTAAAATATTCATTCAATTTTTGACCTCTTAAAATACATACGCCTGCAAATTGGATTATCGCAGAAATACGGTCTTGGTCAAATACTTTCATTCCATTGTTACGAGACATCAATACTCTACGTTTAAGTTCAGGTTTTAATAACACACGTAGTTCCAATTCGCCCATGTTTTCAAAGTTTTTTTCAACAATGCACTTAGCATCTTTGCTTGTAAGTACCTCATAGTAGTTGTAGGTAAGTGGAATGTCTTCTTTATAAGTATTTATTAATTCCTCAAGAGTATCTTTATTAATATTAGTATCATCAATGGTTACTTCTAGGTGGCCATCAATGATACTAATTAAATACTCTTCTATAACAGATTTTATTACATTGTGTTTCCAATCAGCATGATTTGCAAATCCTAATATATATATGTCTGTTCCAACTTCTGTTCGTTTAAATCCACCAAAAGAAAACGTAGTCTTAAGAGCAGAGTTATCTTCAGTATTTCCAAAGTATCCTTTTCCTTGAGTTATTTCAGTTGTATTTGGATATTGAAAAGATACAAGTCTGCTTACTCCTTGTCAAGCTTGTAATCCATTTTTGTCATATGTAGAATAAAAAATAGTCCGTAATTCAGAACAAGCATATGGTGCAAACTTTCCAATGCCAAAGCTTCCGCCAGATTCGGCAGATTTATTTGATACTCCTGCTGATTTCACTAGGTCTTGCCAAGGCGAAGACTTAATTTTATCTGAACCTGTTAATCCACTTGTATTAAAATCACTAATACGCAAAACTCTAATAGTTTCACTACTGCATAAACTAAGAGCTCTTTCTAAAAAAATAGTAGCCTTTTTATTTTTATTCCAAAATTTTCTGCATAGATTTAACGCCTCGGCTAATTCTTTCATACCTTTGAAATTTCTTGTAGGTACTTTATGTAAACAAAATTCTACCCTTACTGGAGCATCTGGATTTTCTCTAGCGTCTAGTGAATTTTGACAGATTTCACGTGCCAAAGAATTAAATACACTTCCTCTAAATGTTTCAATACCAGCTTCTCCTATACCAATTATTTCCCCATTGTTATTTGAGGGGAAATTCCATCCTATATTCATATAATTCCTCCCTTGTAGCTTGTCTTTTTACATTTATATGCATTACTCTCTAGGTATATACTATCGACATTACGTTTGAATTACAATGAATTATAGACTTTTTGCTATTCATTGAACAAAGGTTTTTATAATATGTGCATAAAACTAGTATTACAAGCATATCTATAGATATTGATTATAACTAGACAAGATACCATCTTGTCTATATCAGCTTATATTTGGGAAAATATTAGATTGACATGATTCAATCAAACGAAGTTTATATTTATAGGCAACAAAGGAGGAAGAAAATGAAAAAAGATGTATTAATCTTATGTCAATTTTTTTATCCTGAATATGTATCTACTGCAGTTTTACCATATGAGATGGCTCAAAGATTTGTAAAAAAAGGATTGAGCGTTGACGTAATTTGTGGATACCCCAAAGAATTTAATTTGACAAATAAGGCACCGACAAAAGAAATAAAAAATGGAATTGATATTTCCAGACTAAAGTACATTCAATTAAAAAGGAACAAGAAAGTTTCCGCTTTAATAAACTTTATATCATTTATGGCTGTAATGAGCTTAAAAGTACCTAGATATAAAAATTATAAAAACATTATTGTATTTACAAATCCACCAGTATTACCACTGCTTCCTATTATGGCAAAAAAAATATTTAAATTCAACTTAATTTATGTTACATATGATATTTATCCAGAATTGCCACTTGCAGTAGGAGTAATAAAAAAAGGAGATATACTGGACTCAGGTATGCAACTTATTAGTAATATAATCTACAAAAATATAACCCATATTGTTGCCCTATCAGATGAAATGAAGCAACTTATCGTTACAAATAAAAAAGTACCACCTGAAAAAGTTACTATAATACCAAATTGGTACACAGATAATCCAAGTTTAAAAACTAATGTAAAAAATAAGCACTTTCAAAATGTAAGAAATACCTATAAAACAATTGTAGTTTATGGCGGAAATATGGCAAGAGGCCAAGACCTTCAAACGTTAATGGATTGTGCTAAATATTTAAAAGATGAATCATCAATCTACTTTGTTCTAGTTGGACACGGTTACAAATTAAAAAATCTTGAGGATCAAGCCAAAGACTACACTCTTAAAAATATAGAATTTCATGATGCACCTAATAAAGAAGATTTTCAGGATGGCTTAAAAATAGCGGATGTATGTATAGTAAGTATGGAAAAAGGTGTAGAAGGAATAAGTGTCCCAAGTAAAACATATCACTATATGGCAATTGGCAAGCCGATTATTGCTGTTATGGGAAAACACACAGACATTGCTAAAGAAGTTAAGGAAAATGACATTGGTTATGTTGTTGAGCAAGGAGACTATAAACAACTAGCTAAATGCATCCTAGAACTAGACAAAGATAGAGATTTAATTAAAGATATGTCAATAAGATGTAGAGATTTATATGAAAGAAAGTATACAAGCAAAATCTGCATTGACAAATATATTAAGCTAATCAAATCACTAGACAAAAGGAGGAAATAATGAAGATACTCCAAATTAATACATTTTGCGGAATAGCTAGTACAGGTAGAATAGCTACAGACTTGCATCAAATTTTACTTAATAAAGGCTACCAAAGTTGTATTGCGTATGGAAGAGATGAACCAAGAAATTGTGATAACACAATTAAAATCGGCAACAAGATGAATACTTATGTTGATGGCATTAAAAGTAGACTGCTTGATAATCAAGGTTTTAATTCCTCGATAGTTACCAAAAAATTTATTAACGATGTTGAAAAGTTAAATCCTGATGTTATCCATTTGCATAATCTTCATGGATACTATATTAATATAGAAATTTTGTTTAAATACTTAAAAAAGGCTGATAAAAAAGTTATTTGGACTTTACATGACTGCTGGAGTTTCACAGGGCATTGTCCTCATTTTGATTATGTAGGCTGTGATAAGTGGAAGACGTTTTGCTATAATTGTCCACAAACTCAAGAATATCCCAAAAGTTTATTTTGGGACAGTTCTAGTATAAACTATGTAAAAAAGAAAGAGTTATTTACTGGTCTTAAAGATATGACTATAGTTACTCCTTCATATTGGCTTGCAAATTTAGTTAAACAATCTTTTCTTAAAGACTATCCAGTGAAGGTTATAAATAATGGGATTGATTTGAAAGTATTTAAACCTACAAAAAGCAGAGTTAGACAACTTTACAACCTAGAGGATAAACGTATTTTTCTTGGGGTTGCCAACGTTTGGAACAAAAGAAAAGGATATGAGTACTTTTTCAAAATGGCTAAACATTTAAAAGAGAATGAAGCTATAGTTTTGGTAGGCGTAACCAATAAACAAAAAAATGAACTTACTAGAAATATTGTCGGTATTACAAGGACTCATAATACAAAACAACTAGCCCAAATTTATACTGCTGCTGATATATTTATAAATCCTACTTTGGAAGATAACTATCCAACCACAAATTTGGAAGCACTAGCATGTGGAATTCCTGTTGTTACTTTTAATACTGGAGGAAGTGTTGAACCTATAAGTAAAAGTTGCGGAGCAATTGTTGATAAAGGGGATTGGAAAAGTATGTTAAAACAGGCAAGAAAAATAAGCCATATGAAAGTTATCCTGCAAATTAATTTTAATAAGGAAGATTTATACAAAGAATATTTAAAATTATATGAATTGTAAATATCTTAAAGGGGTTTTTAAATGGATAAAATAAGCATAATTGTACCTATTTATAATGTTGAAAATTATCTTGAAAGATGTATTAAAACTATAGTAAATCAAACTTATAAGAATTTAGAAATAATTTTAATAAATGATGGAAGCACAGATAACAGTTTGGATATATGTAAAAAATATGCCAAATATGATGATCGAATAAGACTAATTGATAAACCAAATGGAGGAGTATCTTCTGCAAGGAATATAGGATTAAAAATAGCAACTGGAAATTACATTGGCTTTGTTGATGGGGATGATTGGATAGACAAAAATATGTATAAAGATTTAATGAAAATTGTTAGTAAATATCATTTAGATATAGCTATTACAGGGATATTTGGAAAGATAAATACAACTAAACTAATAAACGATAAATTTATATTATTTACAAGAGAACAGGCTTTAGTAGAACTTTTTAAATCAACGTACATCCAATCATTTTTATGGCAAAAAATATTTAAAAAAGAACTTTTTGAAAAGATAAAATTTCCTGAAGGCAAAATATATGAAGATCAATTTATAATGTATAAGTTATTCAACAAATGCCATAAAATTGGATATATTAATAAACGCCATTATTATTATAGAGATACTCCAAATAGTATTCTCAATAAAAGTTTTTCTTTAAATGATTTAAGTCTAATAGATAGTACCTATAATATGATAAAATTTGCTCAACAAAATTATCCAGCTAGTAGTAATTATATTATAGAAAATTATGTAAGGCAAAATTTAGTAATATTAAAAAGAATGATGACTGCAAAATATTATGACTATGAGCTTGTAAAAAATATTCAATTAAATATAAAGCCCTACATTAAAATATATCTACTTAGTAAACATAAGTTAATTACAAAAATTGTAGGTTTAATGCTAGTGATTAACTTAAAGTTTACAATTAATTTATACAAATTTTTATTAAAATTAGATCTAGTGTAATTTATAAAAATGAAAGGAGAAAATTACAAAATGCCAAAAGTAAGCATAATTGTACCTATTTATAATGTATCAAAATATCTGGAGAGATCAATTATAAGCATACAAAATCAAACCTTAAAAGATATTGAAATAATTTTAATAAATGATGGAAGCACAGATAACAGTTTGGATATATGTAAAAGATATACTAAATATGATGATCGAATAAGACTAATTGATAAACCAAATGGAGGAGTATCTTCAGCAAGGAATATAGGTTTAGAAATAGCAACTGGTGATTATATTGGTTTTGTTGATCCCGATGATTGGATAGATAAAAATATGTATTTGAAAATGTACAAACAGATTACAAAGTATGATGCAGATATTTGTTTGTGTGATCATTATGAGGTTAATATAACTGGTAAGAATATACAACGAAATGAAATAAATAGAGTTGTTTTAGAAAAACAACAAATAATAAATGAAATTATATTACCAATGTTATCTCCAAGGTATACAAAGCCTTATGAATATATTAAAATTAGCAGACCCATGTGGTCTGGATTATATAAAGCAACGTTATTAAGAGATAATAAGGTTAAATTTGACAAAGGCTTAATAAAAGCACAGGATGTACTGTTTAACTTAAATGCACATATAGTAGCCAATAAAGTAACTTATTTAAATAAACCATTATATTATTATCTTAAACGTGATGAGTCTACAACTAATAAATATCATAAAAATATAAATCATATAGGAAAAATATATCAAAATAGAATTAAAAAATTTTATTTTGATAATGAATTAGATAAATTTGGGAATAGATTTGATACAATATTATTTAATGCTAGGCTAGTAAAAATAATAAATGAGTTTAAAAATCCTAATACATCTTTAATTAACAAACTTAAATTTTGTAGAGCAAGCTTTAAGAAAATAGAACCAATAGTGGATAAACTAGATGTAAAAAATGCGAAGTTTAAACATAAAATTTTATTCTCAGTAATAAAACTTAGACTTTATTTTGTGTTGTACTTATACTATAAATTTAAAGATAATTTATAAAGAAAGAGGGGTAACTTAATGGAATTATCAATTATACTACCATATTATAATCACGCAAATAAATTATATAGATTATTAAGAACTTTACCTATAGATAAAAAAGAAGTAGAAGTTATAGTAGTAAATGACCATAGTAATTTAAACAATGAAATTTACGAAAAGATTAAAAAAAAGTATGAAGCAAATAATGTTATTTTTATGGATAATGATATAAATAAAAAAGGAGCAGGATCAGCAGTTAATAAAGCTCTTAAACATGCAAAAGGCAAATGGATAACTTTAGTAGGTGCTGATGATTATTTTTTGAAAAATAATTGGACTGTTCTAAGTAAATATTTTGATTGTGATGTTGACACTATATTTTTTACTCCAATAAGTGTAGAAGAGTATACAACTAAATTATCAGACAGACATTCAAGTTACAAAAAAATTATTTACAATTATAAAGATGAACAAAATAGAATAAATGAATTGTATTTAAGATATGGTTTTCATTCTGCTTGTTCAAGATTAATTAAAAGAAAATTTATCGAAAAATATAATTTGAGATTTGCTGAAACACATGTAGCTAATGATGTAAAATTTTCAATAAGATTAGGTCATTACATGAAAAATTTTATAGTAACAAAAGAAGTATTTTATTGTATTACTAAAGATAAAGGAAGTTTAACAACAACAGTAACAGATGAAAATTTTATAACCCGTTTAAAAATTAATTTGCAAAAATATAAATTTTTAAGAAAATATTTATCAGAGAAAGAATTAGAATTATTTGAGCCTAATGGTATACCTATATTAGTTACTGCTATACAAACTAAAATGAAGCTAAATACTATACAAACAATATTTGCATTATTTAAAAAAAATAAAATTAATATATTTAAAATTAAAAGAAACTATATTAACATAAGAAAAATGATAGATTATGTTAACAGATTAAAACAAATTAAAAAATTTAGAGATTAAATATAGATGTGAGGTTTGATAAAATAATGAATATAGAAATTTTAACTAATAAAATAAGCTTAAAAACTTTAACTGTAGGTGTAATAGGACTTGGGTATGTGGGGTTGCCTTTGGCAGTTGAAAAAGCGAAAGCAGGCTTTAAAACTATTGGATTTGATGTACAATCTCAAAAAGTGGATATGGTGAATAGAGGAGAAAATTATATTGGAGATGTAGTTAATGAAGATCTAGAACAAATAGTTAAAACTGGAATGTTAAGTGCTACAACAGATTTTAGTTTTATAAAGGATGTAGATTTTATAGCTATTTGTGTGCCAACACCTTTGGATAAGCATCAACAGCCAAATCTTAGTTATGTTAAAAATTCAGGAAAAGAAATTGCTAAATATATAAAACAAGGAAGTATAGTAGTGCTTGAGTCTACAACTTATCCAGGGACTACAGAAGAGCTATTAATGCCTATTTTGGAAGAAGGTTCTGGATTAAAATGTGGAGAAGATTTTTATTTAGGTTTTTCACCAGAGAGGGTGGACCCAGGGAATTTAATTTATAAGACAAAAAATACTCCTAAAGTAGTTGGTGCTATAGGAAAAGAAGCTCTAAAAGTTATTTCTGCAGTATATAGAGAAGTTTTGGACAGTGATGTTCATGAAGTGTCTACTCCAGCAATAGCTGAAATGGAAAAAATACTAGAGAATACTTATAGAAACATTAATATTGGTCTAATAAATGAATTAGCTATTTTGTGCAATAAGATGAATATAAATATTTGGGAAGTAATTGAAGCAGCTAAAAGTAAACCTTATGGCTTTCAAGCTTTCTATCCTGGGCCTGGACTGGGTGGCCATTGTATTCCACTAGACCCATATTATTTGTCCTGGAAAGCACGTGAATACGGTTTTCATACATCAATGATAGAATCTTCTATGATGATAAACGATAAGATGCCTGAATATACAGTAGAAAGAGCTAGTAAAATACTAAACAAACTTAAGAAATCTCTTAGTGGATCAAAAGTTTTAATACTTGGAATAGCATATAAAAATGATATTGATGATTATAGAGAAAGTCCTGCCTTAAAAGTAATACATCACTTTAAAGAAGCTGGTACATTAATAGATTTTTATGATCCGTATATAAAAGAATATAAGAGCAAAGGAAAAATATATAAAGGAATACAAGAATTGAATAAAGATACATTGCAACATTATGACCTAGTGTGTGTTACAGCTGGACATACAAATGTGGATTATGAAATGGTAGCCAGAAATGCCGTAGCCGTCTTTGATACTAAAAATGTAATGAAAAATGTAACTTATAGAGATAAAATAGAACTTTTATAGGGGAGATAAAATATGAATTATGCTTTAATAGGTTGTGGAAGGATATCACCAAATCATATTATAGCTGCTAAAGACAACGGATTAAACATAGTAGCTATATGTGATATAGACAGATTAGCAATGGAAGAAAAGATTGAACGATTTAATTTGAGTAAACAAATTAAGTTATATACAGACTATGAAGAAATGATTAACAACGAAGCCATAGACTTAATTGCGATAGCTACTGAAAGTGGAAAGCATGCTAATATAGCTTTGGATTGCATTGAAAAAGGAATTAATCTGATTATAGAAAAACCAATAGCGTTATCTTTAGAGGATGCAGATAAAATAATAGATAAAGCTAGAGAAAAGAACATTAAAGTATGTGCATGTCATCAAAATCGATTTAATAAATCTGTTCAGAAAATAATGCAAGCAATTGACGACAATAGATTTGGAAAGATGTTTCATGGAACAGCTCATGTAAGATGGAATAGAGGAAAGAGTTATTATACTCAAGCACCCTGGAGAGGAACATGGGAGCAAGATGGTGGAGCCTTGATGAACCAATGCATTCATAACATAGATCTTTTAAGGTGGTTAATGGGAGATGATGTAGATGAAGTATTTGCATATACTAGTAATCTTAATCATGACTATATAGAAGCTGAAGATTTGGGTATAGCTCTAGTAAAGTTCTCTAGTGGAGCATATGGAATAGTGGAAGGCACAACAAATATATATCCTAAAAACCTAGAAGAAACGTTATATTTGTTTGGAGAAAAAGGGACTGTAAAAGCAGGTGGCACTTCTGTAAATATCATCGAAGAATGGAATTTTGCAGATAATAAAGATATTGCAGAACAAGTGAAAGCACAATATCATGAAAACCCACCAAATGTATATGGTTTTGGGCATACACCACTATATAAAGATGTTATACAAGCAATAAATGAAGATAGGCAACCTTATATAACTGCAGAGGCAGGTAGAAGAGCACTAGAGTTAATACTTGCTATATATAAATCCTCTAGAGAAAATAGACCTATTAAGTTGCCTCTAGAACAGCTTAGCACACTAAGTTTTAAGGAGTGAATGTAAATGTCAAATTATTTTGTTCATGAAAGTAGTTATATTGATGATAATGTTATTATAGGAAACAATACAAAAATTTGGCATTTTTCTCATATACAGTCTGGAGTAATAATAGGAGAGAATTGTTCATTTGGGCAAAATGTAAATGTAAGTAATAATGTTAAAATAGGAAACAATGTTAAAGTGCAAAATAATGTATCTATATATGAAGGGGTAGAATTAGAGGACTATGTATTTTGTGGACCATCAATGGTATTTACAAATGATTTAACACCTAGAAGTAAATATCCAAAGGGATCAAATAATTATAAAAAAACCCTAGTAAAAGAAGGTTCTAGTATTGGTGCAAATGCAACTATTATATGTGGAAACACTATTGGAAAAAATGCATTAATAGCGGCAGGTTCTGTAGTTACAAAAGATGTGATGGATCATGAAGTGGTGGGAGGGGTGCCTGCAAAACATTTAGGTTGGGTTTGTGAATGTGGAGAGATACTTAAAGATAATTTGTGTAACAATTGTAAACAAGAATATATTAAAGTAGATACTGGATTAATTAAAAAGTAGGAGATATATATGGAATTTAGAGATTTAAAAACTCAATATAAAGCTTTAAAAAATAATATAGCTAAAGCTATATTTGAAGTCTTAGATGAAGGTAGCTACATAATGGGTAGGCAAGTACATGAATTAGAAAAAATGCTTGCAGATTATGTAGGAGTAAAACATTGTATTACATGTGCAAATGGAACAGATGCTTTAACCTTGGCATTAATGGTGTGGGGAGTAAAAGAAGGCGACGCTGTGTTTGTACCAGACTTTACTTTTTTTGCAACAGGTGAAGTAGTGTCATTTGAAGGAGCAACACCTATATTTGTAGATATAGACAAAGATACTTTTAATATGGATCCAGATAAACTGGAACAATCCATTCAACTAGTTATAAATGAAGGAAAATTAAATCCAAAAGCTATAATTACTGTAGACTTATTTGGGTTACCAGCCGATTATAATAAAATAGAACCTATAGCCAAAAAGTATAATTTATTGTTACTTGAAGATGGTGCTCAAGGGTTTGGTGGCCGTATTGGAGATAGAAAAGCTTGTAGTTTTGGAGATATAGCTACCACTTCATTTTTTCCAGCAAAACCTCTAGGGTGTTATGGAGATGGGGGAGCGATTTTTACCAATAATGATAATTGGGCAGAAATTATAAAATCTTTAAGAATTCATGGCAAAGGCAAAGATAAATATGATAATGTGAGGATTGGAATGAATTCAAGACTCGATACAATTCAAGCCGCCATACTTATAGAGAAATTTAAAGCTTTTGTAGAATATGAACTTGATGAAGTAAATAGAATTGCAGATATATATACAAAGGAATTAAACGGAATAGTTAAAACCCCTGTTGTACCAGATGGATTCTATTCAAGCTGGGCTCAATATAGCATTCAATGTAAAGATGAAGCTGAACGAAATAATTTAATGGAATATTTAAAACAACAAGGTATTCCAACCATGATTTATTATAACAAACCAATGAGTAAACAAAAAGCATTTAGCAGTGAAGAATATGAACCAAAGTTTACTATAACAGAACAGGTTAGTAAAACAATTTTATCGCTACCTATTAGTCCTTATTTAAATAATATAAATTTAAATAATATAAACACTATTATTAAAGGAGCAATATAAATGAACATAGAAAATTTTTTAAATTTAGAAGCTAAGTATGATTTGTTAAATATAGAATATAAAGGTTTTAAGTATTGGCAATATATTAGGTTTACTTTATATTCTCACTTGAAAATTATGGAAAATCAATTGGAAAAAAATGAAGTTGTAGAATATTCAAAATATAATCCTTTAAGATACAAAAGCTTAATTAAAAATATTAAAAAAATACCTTGGTTAAATGAAATAAATAATGATATTTTATTTATACCTTCTATTCCAGCAAATAGTAAAAATCGTGAAAGTTTTATAACTCCTTTATATAAGGAAATACAAAAAAGTCACATAGTGTTAGAACAAAATCCATTATTATTTATAAATTTATTTGAAAATACAATTACGGGAGTAGATTTATGGATTGTTAATAAAAGTTTGCAATTATTATTATTAACTAAAATAAAAAATGAATTTAAAAAAATAACTTATAGGATTGCAAAATTAATAAGAAAAGAACTAGATATAAAAATTGATATAAATTACCTAAGTGAATTAATTTCAAGATCATATTTAATATGGAAAATAGGCAGTAAATATTATAAATATTTACTAAAAAGAATTAATCCGAAAGTAATTATAGAAGTTTGCTATTATTCATATACCAACATGATTATTAATGAAGTGTCTAAAGAATTAAATATACCCACAATAGAATTACAACATGGTGTTATGGGCCCTGATCACATTTCTTATAATTTTAAAATTAAGTCAAGATATGGGACATTTCCAGATAATATTTTTACATTTTCAAAATATTGGAATGATACTACAAGATTTCCTATTGAAAATGTAAAAGAAATAGGATTTCCTTTTCTAGAAAATCAAGTAAATTATTATACTAAAAATAACAATAGCAAAAGAAATAAAAAAGTAATTTTATTTATTTCTCAATGGGCATATAGTAATCAGCTTAGTAATCTAGCTATAGATCTTTATGAATATTTAAAAAAAATAAATAATACAAATTATAGAATAATTTATAGATTACATCCAGGTGATGATTTGCATAGTAGCAAGTTAAAAAAACTATTGAGTTATAAATCTAAAATTGAAATAAGTAAGCCCACGAAGCCAATTTATGAAGATTTAAATAAATCTAGTGTACAAATTTCTGTGAATTCAACTGCTGTATATGAAGGTTTTGCATTTGAATTAATAACATTAATATATAATATTTCTGATAGTAAAAATATGCAAGATTTAATAGATTTAGGCTATGCAACTTATATAAATAGTTCAGAACAAATTATAGAAAATATATCTAAAAATAATGATAGAAAAAAAATAAAAACAGAAAATTTTTGGAAAAAAAATGCTTTAAATAATATGATAAAAGAAATAGATGCCATAATAGATATGGAGCTGTTAAGTTAAAATAATAAATAAAGAAAAGGAGATACTTTTGTGAACATTATTGCAGTGATTCCAGCACGAGCTGGTTCTAGAGGAATACCAAATAAAAATATAAGAATTTTAGGCGATAAACCTTTAATAAATTATTCTCTACAAAATGCAAAAAAAAGTAAATTTATTAATGAAATAATAGTTACAACTGATTCGGAAGAAGTAGCTATTATTGCCAAACAAATGAATATTAAAGTACATTGGAGAAAAGAAGAATTATGTGGAGATGAAATAACATTAGATACAGTAATTTATGATGCAGTAAAAAATATAGAGTGTGATTATGTAATTACTTTGCAACCTACTTCACCTACATTAAAAGTAGAAACATTAGATAAAGCTATTGAATTTATATTAAATAATAATAACATAGATACTTTGATTTCGGCTATTAATGATCCACATTTAGCTTGGAGAGAAAATAATGGAATGAAATATCCCGTTTATGAAAGCCGGTTAAATAGACAATTTCTACCTAAATATTTAATCGAAACAGGAGCTTTTTTCATTACAAAAAAAATATATGTAACTAATGAATCTAGATTAGGAAAATTAATGGATGTATTTGAAATACCATATGAAGAGTCCATAGATATAGATAATTTTATTGATTTAGAAATATGTGAAAATATAATAAATTCTAAATCAATAGCATTTTATGTAAATGGAAATGTTTCTAGAGGAATGGGTCATATTTATAGATGTTTAGAGTTAGCAGATGGTTTTTATGTTAAACCTGATATATATTATGATATTAATCAAACAGATAAAAGTTTATTTGGAGAAACTACACATAACATTATTGGAATAAACGGTTTAAATGAACTCTTAACAATATTATCATTAAAAAAATATGATATTATTATTAATGATATTTTAGATACAAGTATAGATTATATGATTGCTTTAAAAAATTGCAATTCTGTAAAAAAAATTGTTAATTTTGAGGATAATGGAGAAGGTGCTTTAAAAGCAGATTTAGTTATAAATTCTCTATATCAACATAGTGATGTACCTTCAATTAAAACGGGACAAAGTTATTATATATGTAATAAATTATTTAAATTTTATAATCCTATAAAAATTAAAGATGATATTAAATGTATATTTGTTTCATTTGGTGGAGCAGATCCTCAAAATTATACTGATAGAGTTTTACAGTTAATTTGCCAAGATAAATATTCAAAATATAACTTTATTGTAGTAATAGGAAAAGCTAAACAAAATAAACAGACTTTATTAGATTATAATTTTTATAAAAATATAGAGGTTTTATTAGATGTAAAAAATATGCCAGAAAATATGTCTAAATGTGATATAGCTATAACTTCTAGAGGAAGAACAGGTTATGAATTAGCAATAATGGGAATTCCTACAATTGCAATGGCTCAAAACATTAGAGAAGAACATCATGAATTCATTTCTACTGAAAATGGATTCACTTATTTAGGTCAAAATCCTTCGGATATATTAATAGAAGAAACCTTAGATAATTATTTAACATTAGATATAAATACTAGACAAAAAATTCAAGATAAGCTTACATCTTTTGACTTAAAAAATGGCAAAAGACGAGTAATTAATTTAATTAATGATTTATAGATAAGGAGAATAAATAATGAATAAACCATATATTATTGCAGAAATAGGAGTAAATTTTTATGATACAGCAAAAGAACTTAATATTAGTTTGATAGAAGCAGCTAAAATGTATATAAAAGCAGCTAAATTAAATGGTGCTAATGCAGTAAAATTTCAATCTTATAAAGCTGACACAATTGTATCCAAAAATTCACCTGCATATTGGGATATAAGCAAAGAACCCACTCGTTCTCAATATGAATTATTTCAAAAGCATGATTTATTTAATATAAATGATTATAAAGAATTATTTATATATTGTAAATCTTTAGATGTGGAGTTTATGTCAACACCATTCGATTTTGCTTCAGTAGATTATTTGGATAATTTAGTTGATATATATAAAATTTCATCATCAGATTTAACAAATTTACCTTTTATAGAATATATAGCTAAAAAAAATAAGCCTATTTTTCTATCTACAGGAGCTTCGTATATATCAGAAATAGAAGAAGCTGTAAGATTAATACAATCTTTAAATTCAAATGAACTTTGTATAATGCATTGTGTACTATCTTATCCAACTAAAAATGAAGATGCAAATTTAAGTATGATTACACATTTAAAAAATATATTTCCGAATTTAAAAATAGGATATAGTGATCATACGCAACCAGACTCAACTATGACAGTTTTAACAACAGCATATTTACTAGGAGCTGAAGTTATTGAAAAACATTTTACATTAAATAAAAACTTAACAGGAAATGATCATTATCATGCAATGGATCCAAGTGATTTAAATTTAATAGTGAATAATTTAAGTTTAGTGCAAACCGTATTAGGAAAAAGTTATAAAACTGTATTAGATTGTGAAGTAATTCCAAGAAGAGAAGCTCGAAGATCCATCGTTATAAATAATAATTTAAAAGAAGGTGATATTATAAAAAAAGAAGATATCATGTTAAAAAGACCTGGAATAGGAATTTCTCCAAAATATATGGATATCATTATAGGTAAAAAAGTACTAAAAGATATAGAAAAAGATACAATTTTAACTTGGGAGATAATATGAACATAAAAAAAAGCATATTATATAGTATTAACAAGTGCAAAAAAATATAGGAGATTTTTTAATTACTAATAGATGCGAAAAATTATTAACACTTAGGCCTGACTTAGGCTTGATAGAAATTTAATAAAATTACCTAGTGGCAAAGCTATTGAAAAATATTTATACATTATTAACCCATTGTGCTAGAGTTGTAACTATGAATGCTAGAATTATAAGTCTTATTCCTAGAGCTGTTACTGATGGTTAATAGGTACAAAATCTATAAATATTCCAATAAACATAAAAAAATAACTACAACTAGGAAGAACATTTACACTGGGAATAGGCCAAAAGCACTTTAATTGCTATCTACGTAACAACTAGAGAAACTTTTGACCTATTTTTGTGTACAGCAAATAACAAATTTAGTCACGTTATTCCTAAATCCGTTATCACGAATAGTATTGAGAACTATTTGACTTTCTATCATTACTAATAGACATCAAAATAATGCTGAGAACTATTTGATTCTCTATTATTACTAATAGACATTAAAATAATCAGATACTAGTTTCATAGAGAACTTTAATAGTATCTGGAACAATAATATATGGTTTCTTTAATAAATACTAGGAAAAGACTTTTAACTTTTTACTTAGTATCATAAAGAATATATTCAGTTAAGGATAATGTTACATAGTATCAAAATAAAAATTTGTACTCTATGTATTATCAAATATAGAAATCTGTTTACAATCACTGTGATTATTAAAAAGATTTTTTATTCTTATTATGTAGGATGATTAATAAAGTTTAAAACTGGCTGTTCATTATACCAATTTTTTTCTTATCATCCAAAGGTTATTTTTTATAGAGATTATAAACAGATTTCATTTCTGATATATAAGTCCACGGCCGTTGGTCTTTTTTTTATCTTTAATGTTGAGAAAATGTAAAATTTCATTTCAAAGGTATAACATAATGAAATAAACTCTAGGTATTATTCTGTGAAGCATATTTTGTGTAGCATTGATTGTAACACATTATTCTTTATATATTGAGGTTAGCGAATAGTGTTCACTGGTAAATCAAATTATAAGTATTGGGTTAACAAACGATGTTCACTGGTAAACCAAGTTATTATTTATGTATTGAGTAGCGAATGGTGTTCACTAGTAAATTAATTTATAGTATTATTATTTATAAAAGGTTTTAGTTTAAATATCTGCCAGTGTCATTTATATATGTCGCTCCTTTAAGTATGGGTATATACGGTTTCATTTGGTATAGTGGCATACGGGTGGATTGAGTTTGTTTAAATCAACTTGTACATGTATTTGTTAAAATTATATACCAATTAAGTATAAAATGCTATTGACAAAATAGCCTAGTATTTCAAATTCACTAGTGCACATTTCAATATAAGTAAGATAGATAATGGTATAAAATTTATAAGTAATAGTCAGCAACAAAATTGTACATAGACAGCAGACTATATTTAAATGAATGCAAAACATCATTGCAAGTGAATTAACTAGAGCTTCAGTTCCTAGATACAAAAATATGTCCTTTAAATGAATATAAAATATTATTGCAAGTGAATTAACTAGAGCTTCAGCTTACATATATAAAAAAAGAAGGTAGAATTGTGTCCTTTAAATGAATATAAAATATTATTGCAAGTGGATTAACTAGAGCTTCAACTCCCAGATACAAAAAAAGAAGATAGAATTGTATCCTATCTTCTTACATAAAACTAATTTTATTGGAAATCTGCTACATTTTCTTGAGTTATAAGTACAAAGTCAACATAGTACTCACGTTCAAGTTCTTGACCATTTGCAGCATCAACCGCAACTTGAACTGCTGTAGCTGCTTTTAATTCTGGAGAAGAATAAATTGTAGCAAGTAATTTACCTTCAGCCACTGCTGTTAGTGCATCTGGAATAGCATCAATACCAATTACTTTAATTTGGTCTTGTTTTCCAGCTGCTTCAATAGCTTTTTGAGCTCCAATTGCCATTTCATCATTTTGAGCCAAAACTCCCACTATATCAAAATCTCCATGAAGTTTGTTTTCCATAAGTTTTAAAGCTTTTTCTCTGTCCCAATCAGCTGGTTCATCAATCACTAGGTTTACATCTGGATAATTTGCAAGAGCATCAAGTGCCCCAGTACTTCTTCCAACTTCAGCAGAGTTTCCGATAGGGCCACGTATCATCATTATGTCGCCAGCACCACCAATTGCTTCCACTAGTGTATCCATTGCAAGTGCTCCAACAATAGTTTCGTCAGCTCCAACAAATGTTAGTGCTTCTTCAATATTGTTTACTGTAGAGTCAACAATGACTAGAGGAATGCCAGCCTCTTTTGCTTTTGTAACAGCTGGTGCACAAGCATCTTTGTCATATGGAGCCATAACTATAGCGTCAACTTGTTGAGAAATAAGTTGTTCCATTTGGCTAATTTGTTTTGCGGCATCTCCTTGACCGTCTTGTTCCACTAGTTTAATTCCCATTTCTTCAGCTTTTGCCTTAGCACCATCAAGCATAGTTACTTGATATTCGTTTGAAAGATTAGTATTCATAAAGCCAACTGTCATTTGGTCGCTGTCTCCGCCTTCTGAACATCCTGTTAAGCCAGTCATAACCACTCCCAAAAGTAGTGCTTTTACAAAAAATTTTTTAAACATAAAAATTCCCCCTTTAAAATAGTTTATTTTTTCTTATCTAATAAAACAGCCCCAACAATAATTATACCTTTAATAATTTGTTGGTAATATGATGAAACTCCTATTAAGTCAAGTCCATTGCTAAGTACACCCATAATTAAAACACCAATTATAGTACCAAATATTGTACCTTTTCCTCCAGATGCACTGGTGCCTCCGATGATTACGGCTGCAATTGCGTCAAGTTCATATCCTGTTCCAGCTATAACTGTTGCAGTCTCAACCCTAGCGGATAATACTATTCCCGATAATGCAGACAGTAGTCCCATAAGAGTATAAACTTGAATATATATTTTGTTAACATTTATTCCTGACACTTTAGCGGTAGTCTCATTTCCACCAATTGCGTAAACATATCTTCCAAACCTAGTATGATGAAGTAAAAACCAACCGAAAAGAATTATACATCCAAATATAATAACTGGTAGTGGTATCCCCGCTAAACTGCCTCCGCCAATAAAGTTAAACTCATCTGACAAGTTATTTATGGGTCTACCACCATTAAATAGTTGCGTAAGTCCTCGGGCTACCGTCATCATTCCTAGTGTTGCTATAAACGGAGCAACTTTCCCTTTTGCTACAATAGTTCCGTTTACACATCCTAAAACTGCACCTATACCAAGTGCGACTAGAATTGGTATATACAAAGGATATTCCCCTGGATGAGCAAAACTACAAGCCACAATTGATGCATATGCAAGCATTGAGCCAACACTTAAATCAATCCCACCAGTAATAATTACAAACGTCATCCCAATTGCCATAATACCGTTAATAGACACTTGCCTAATAATATTTAGCTGGTTGTTAACAGTTAAAAAAGTCCTTGGACGCATAAATGCCATAATAGCAAATAAAATTATGAAAGCTAATAAAATACCATATTTTTCAAGAAAGTGTTTTGATTTTGTCATGAAATTTCCTCCTTATTTACTCCCGATGCACAGAGCATAATTTTTTCTTGGTCAAATTCATTTCTGTCAAAAACTCCAGTCATCTTTCCGTTTGATAATACTACTATTCTATCACTCATACCAATTGCTTCAGGCATTTCTGATGTAATCATAATTATAGCTTTACCCTCTCTTGCAAGTTCCACCATAATTTTATAAATCTCAGCTTTAGCTCCAACGTCAATTCCACGGGTTGGTTCGTCTAGTATGATTATATCAGGATCACAAGAAATCCATTTCGCCAAAATTACTTTCTGCTGATTTCCTCCACTCAGTTTGCCAACTGCCATATCAATTGAAGACATTTTTACATTAAGTTTTTTTGCATATTCTGCACTTAGTCGTCTTTCACAAGAATGGTTAATTGCTATGCCTCCAATACAATAACTCTTCATATTAGCTAGTGTGATATTATCTTTAATTGAAGCAATTAAGTTAAGTCCAACCTGTTTTCTATCTTCGGATATGAACGCGATTTTGTTTTTTATGCCATCTTGTGGTGATTTAATATTTACTTTTTTGTTATTTATTAAAATATCTCCACTATCAGCAGGCTTAAATCCAAATATAGCTTCAACAAGCTCTGTTCTTCCTGCTCCAACAAGGCCAGCAAACCCTAGGATTTCTCCTTTTCTTAACGAAAAAGATATATCTTTAAACTTTCCTTCTTTTGATAGGCTAGATGTTTCTAAAAGTATATCTGTAATAGGAACTTCTTCTTTTGGGTATATTTCGTTTAGCTCACGACCAACCATCATTTTTATTAGTGCTCTATCATCTAGATTTGAGCTTAAATCGGTTCCTATATATTGTCCGTCTCTAAAAACTGTAATTTCGTCACTTATTTGAAAGATTTCTTCCATTTTATGCGATATGTAGATAATTGATTTGCCTTGTGAGGTCAATTTTCTGATTAAAGCGAAAAGCTTCTCTACTTCATTTTCTGTAATAGACGAAGTTGGCTCATCCATTATAATTATGTTAGCATCTTGAGAAATAGCTTTTACAATCTCAACCATTTGCATCTGAGCCACACTCAAATTTTTCATCTTAAGAGCAGGATTAAGTTCAATTCCCACTTGTTCTTTTAAAAGTTCTTGTGCTTGTTGGTTCATAGATTTATGGTCAACTTTTCGTGAAATTTTCTTTATGATTTCCCGACCCAAGAAAATATTTTCTGCTACAGACATTTCTAAGACTGGGGAAAGTTCTTGATGTATCATCGAAATTCCATTTTTTATTCCTGTACGAACGTCAGGGATTGAAACTTCGTTACCACCCAGAATAATTTGACCACTATTTGGGGTTTCCATACCACAAAGAATTTTCATAAGGGTAGATTTCCCAGCACCATTTTCTCCCATAAGAGCATGCACTGTGCCTTTTTTTAACTTAAATTGTACACCTTTTAAAGCTTTTACGCCAGGGTACTCTTTTGTTATATCTTTCATTTCTAGGCATATTTCGCTCAATATATCTCCCTCCTTGCATTTGAATATATGGGTGAACAAAATCACCCATATATATAAACATTATATAGCACTACCTAATGAATTAGCTAACAAGATAGCTGCATATACATCTTCTGCAGTTACTTTGAAAGGTAGGTTGTGTATAGTTTCACCTGGAACTGAAGCTAATTTTGCAATTTCCATAATTAATTTTGGCTCAGGATTTTTTATGCCAAGTTGTGCAAGAGTTGTTGGTAACCCTACACTTTTACAAAAATTAATTACTTCTTTAAGCTCTTCCATTGGGACATCTTCCATCACTAGTTGAACAATGGTACCAAATGCTACTTTTTCACCGTGATATAAGTGGTGGCATTCTTCGGCAATAGTAAATCCGTTATGAATAGCATGAGCTCCTGCAAGACCTCCGCTTTCAAATCCAATACCAGAAAGTAGTGTATTTGCTTCAATTATATTTTCCACTGCTCTTGTACAAACTTTTTGTTCTGACGCAAGTTTTGCTTTAAAACCATCTTTTATTAATGTTTCATAGCAAAGTTTTGCAAGGCCCAACGCTGTTAGTGTTGATGTTCCACCTGCACAAGAAGTCGCTCCAGATTTGTAGCATGCTCTTGCTTCAAAATATGTCGCTAAAGCATCTCCCATTCCTGATACAAGTAGTCTTGATGGTGCATTTACAACAATATTTGTATCTACTAATACTAAATTTGGGTTGTTTGGTAAGAACAAATACCTATCAAAAACTCCCTCATCTGTATATAAAACAGTTAGTGCACTACATGGGGCATCAGTTGAAGCAATAGTTGGAACAATAATAACTGGGGTTTTAGAATAATATCCTACCGCTTTAGCAGTGTCTAGGATTTTTCCTCCACCTACCCCAATTACACAATCACAACCTTCAGCTTTAAATAAATCTAACAATCGATTTACTTCGCCTTCACTACTTTCACCATTAAAATGGTTAAATACATATTTCATTTCACTTAAACTTTCTCTTATTACTGCTCCAAAACGCTTTTCACCAGATGGGCTTATTAATATTAAAGGTTTTTTAGCCAAACCAGCAATATATTTGCCTAGATTTTTAATTTCATCTTTTCCTTGAACATATTTTGATGGTGAAATAATAATACCTGCCATAATAATCCTCCTAGTAATATACGGACGAATATAATTCGCCCGTACTAGTTATACAGACGAACGTAATTCGCCTAGATGATATTTAATTATACTTATGCTACTTTTTGTTTTCTTAAATATTCAACATCTGCTTCATGCACATCTTCAGTGTATTTATACCCTAGCAAAAGTAATAATCTACATAAAGAACCAATTGCAGGAACAACACAAACTGCAATAAATATTCCTTGCAATGTTTGAGCTGTTTGAATTTGGTTAGGCACATAATGTACAAGTGTTAAAAGAATACCTGTTCCAGACCCAGCAAGAGCAACTGCCATTTTTCCAGTGAATGTTTGACCACTAAAAGTAATTGCTTCACATCTGCTTCCAGTTTGAACTTCACTATATTCAATTGTTTCTTGTAACATCATAGAAACACAAGGAATTGTTAAAGCGTTTAAGAATGCTGTTAATACAAGCATAACCATTACAAAAGAAAGGTTTTCGTATCCAACAACAAACCATACTACCCTTAAAACTATATCTGCTGCACATACCGTAATAAATATGTCTTTTTTGCGGAATTTTTTTGTAAGCATTGGTAGTATAATAATACCAAGAGCACACACTGTACCAATCATTCCAAATACTGCCATTAAATCTTCTCTTCCAAGATTATAAGTAAAGAAATATACTATTATACTTTGCACTACGTCATAGCAAAACTTAAAGATGAAAACTGCTAGTATTCTAAACAAATGTTTATTAACTTTTAAAGCTGCCACAACATCTTTAACTTTAACTTTTTCTGCTTTTTGAGGTTCAACTCTTTCAATGATTGTTGTATATCCAAACATCATAAGAGCAAGACCTGTAAGAGCAAGAACAGTTACAGAAATAGTGTAACTCATAGCCATTCCTTGGCTTGAAAACATTTGAACAACAACTGGAATCATAACGCTTTGTGCTCCAATTCCACCAGCAACACCAATGTTTGCAACACAAGCTAAGTTAGCTTTTTCTCTAGTGCTTCCAGAGATAACTGTTGAAACAGACCAGAATGGAATATCTGAAATTGTATAAATTGTCCCCCATAAAATATATGTTATACCTGCATATAATACTTTGCTTTCAACTGGCAAATCTGGTGCTATAAAGCACGCAATGGTTGAAAGAGCTACAAAGAATGGAATAATTTTTAAATAACCTTTGAACTTACCTTCTTTTGTCCTTCTTGTGTCCATAATTCCTGCACAGATTGGGTCGTTTACCGCATCCCAAACTCTAGCAATCAGAAATATAAGACTCGCTGCTGCTGCAGTAATACCTAAAACATCTGTGTAAAAGAATAAAATGAATGTTCCAACAAGTCCATAGTTAAAACATTGTCCAAAGCCGTAGCAAAAATATCCCACATATTCTTTTCTTGATACACCACTAGTCCCCATTTTAATACCCCCTTGAGTAAAATTATAATATTTTTAATTTATATAATTTATCAAGAGTACTTCATTTATTTATCTATAAAGTTTATTGCTTTCACTTGTCTAGAGTTATATATTTATGCATGGAAAACACCTTAATGTTTATCCATGCTATTATATTTAATTGTTACACACGTTCTTTATATGCGTCCACGATTGCTACGCCGTTACTAGTTCCAATACGGCTTGCTCCTGCTTCAATCATAGCTAAAGCTTGGTCAATAGTTCTTACGCCACCAGCAGCTTTAATTTTAATTGCATCGCCAACACATTCTTTCATAAGCTTAACATCTTCAAGAGTTGCTCCGCCTGTACCAAACCCCGTAGAAGTTTTGATGAAAGTAGGTTTTACACGAGTTGCAATTTCACAAAGTTTACGTTTTTCAGATTCATCAAGATAGCAATTTTCAAAAATAACTTTGCTTACAGCATTTCTTTTGTTACATTCAGCAACAATTCTAGTCATTTCTTCTTCAACATAGTCCCAATCACCAGATTTTAATTTAACTAGGTTTACAACATAATCAACTTCCATGGCACCTTTTTCAATAGCGTCAATAGTTTCAAACACTTTTGTGTCAAGAGTGCATTGTCCTAGTGGGAAACTTACAGCTGCGTCACATAAAACGTCACTGTCTTTTAATTCCTCTTTACATAATTCTATAGTAGCATTGTTTATTGCTACAGTTTTAAAGTTATATTTTTTTGCTATCTCACAATGAGCTTTTAAGTCAGCCTCTTTTGCGAATGGTGAAAGCAAAGTATGGTCAATCATTTTTGCTAATTCTTGAACAGTCATTACATAATCCTCCTATTTGTATTGTTTTCCTAAAATGTCAGCCATTTTAATAGCGTCATAAATCATTTGTGCATCAACAGGGAATGGTTCAGTATCCCAATAAGATTTTAATGATTCTTCTGCTACTTTCATGATGTCTGCATCAGAAGCGTTTGGAATTCCTAGCATTGCAAATGTTGAAGGTAGACCTACTGCATCAAAGAAACTGTACATTTCTTCAATTTCTTCTGCTGGTCTTCCTTCAAT
Organism: Candidatus Epulonipiscium fishelsonii; assembly: GCA_001983455.1. Lineage (GTDB taxonomy): Bacteria > Bacillota > Clostridia > Lachnospirales > Cellulosilyticaceae > Epulopiscium_A. The sequence continues at coordinate 12,344 of LJDB01000001.1, read as the reverse complement.
AATTAATTGAACTAACACTCCAAAAGCAACAACTTCACCATGAAGTAATTTTGCACATTCTGGTAAAATTGTTATTCCTTCTGCAACAGAGTGAGCTCCAGCACAACTAGAGTTTTGTACTCCTAATCCAGAAAGTAATGTGTTTGCTTCAATTACGTCTTCAACATCAATTGTGCAAAGACCTTCTTTTGTTGCAAGCATTGCACTGATACCTTTTTCAAGGATAGTTTGATGACAAGCTTCTGCTAAAGCTTTTACAGCAACTGTTGGACGGAAACCTTTTCCAACATAGTTTGGTGAGCAAGAAGTAAAGTTTGCACGTGCTTCAATATATGTTGCAAGTCCATCTCCCATTCCTGCTACAAAGAAACGAATTGGAGCTTTTGCAATAATATCAGTATCTAATAATACTAGGTCTGGATTTTTTACATAGTGGCGAGCACCAATATGTTCTCCTTTATCATTATATAAAACAGATAGACCGATTGCTGGAGCATCAGTTGAAGCTGTTGTTGGGATAATGATTGTAGCAGCTTTATATTTGTCAGCTACAGCTTTTGCGGTGTCCATTGTTTTTCCGCCACCCATTCCTACAACTACATTTGGTGAAAAATCTTTAACTGTATCTGCTATTTCGTCAATTCTTTCAGCTGTAATTTCACCTTTATACTCATATACTTTAGCATTACCTTTATACATTTCTTCAAATTTTTTGCAGTAATCTTTATAGAAGAAAGTATCAACAATGATAAATACTTTGTCTCCATAAGCATCAGTGTATTCTTTTAGAGAATTTATTTCATATCTTCCTTGAATATAACGACTAGGTGAACCAAACGCACGTGTTTTACTTTGTGTTAATGACATAATTTTATCTCTCCTTGAAGTAATTTTAATAGTTTATTTTTTAAGTGAAATTTCACGATATACATTTTTTAGAGCTTGATAGTACAATTCAAAGTCATCTTTGCAATTTGCATAAGCTTTAACCGCTTCTGGATTTGGTTTAACAGTTTTTGTGATGTTGATAAATTTATCAATAGCAGTAAAATCCTTATATATTCCAACTCCTACACCAGCGATTACAGCTGCTCCCATTGAGCCTGCTTCTTCCAACACCTCTGGTATGTGAATTTCTGTATTAAAAATGTCCGCCATCATTTGTTGCCAAACTTCACCTTTTGCTCCTCCACCAATGACTAAAACTTCGTTTATGTCAACTTTGCTTCTAAGAATGTCCAAACAGATAGAAAGGTTTAAGGTTACTCCTTCTAATACACTACGTAACATATCCGCACGAGTATTTTCAGGTTTAATTCCAAGCCAAGAACCTTTTGCATATTGGTCCCAACGTGGTGCACGTTCCCCAAGCAAATATGGCAAGAACACAACTCCGTTTGATCCAACATTACTTTTTGCGATTTGCTCATTCATATAGATAAATGGAGAAGTATTATTTTTCTTAGCTTCTTCAATTTCAGCAGTACAAATGACATTTTTTAACCAACTATAGCTTCCACCAGCATATTGCATTGTACCATTTGGAGAATATAATCCTGGAACAACATGGGCCCAAGTTACAGTTCTCATTTCTGGGTCAAATATAGGTTCTGTAGAAGTTGTCGCAATCCAAGCTGAAGTCCCAAGACAACAATATGTTTTGCCTGGAGCTATTGAACCTGCTCCTATATTTGCAACAAGACCATCTCCACCACCCATAACAACAGCAGTATTGGTAGATAAACCTGTAAGTTTTGCAGCTTCAGGAGTAACTGTTCCTGCAACAAAAGTAGATGGTTTTATTTCTGGTAATTTAGACTTATCTATTTGAGCAGCTTCAAGAATTTTATCTGACCAGTTCCATGTGGCTAGGTCAAAACAATCCATGCTATTTGCATCAGAAGGTTCAGTATAAAATTTACCAGTCAATTTAAATACTATATAGTCTTTTGAGTTTAAAACTTTTGCTGTTTTGCTATAAACTTCAGGTTCGTTATCTCTTATCCACATTAGTTTTTGAATACCATAAGAAGGAGTATTTTTGTGACCGTTTATACGGAAAAACTCTTCTTGAGGGATTTTTTCACCTAGTTCATCACTTTGTTTAATAGCTCTTTGATCGGCCCATATAATTGATGGACGTAGTGGTGTACCATTTTCATCTACACACAAACATCCCATCATTTGACCACTAAAACTTACAGCTTTAACATCTTCAGCAGATATTCCAGTTGTTGCTATTAATCCTTTTGTTGTTGTACAAACTGCATTCCACCAATCATTCGCATTTTGTTCAACCCATGTTTCATTAAAATAGTGAGTGTTATATGGTTCAGTAACACTTGCAATAAGTTTACCTTCTTCAGAAAATAAGGTTGCTTTGTTTCCTGAAGTTCCTACATCGTGTGCTATAATAAAATTTGGCATAAGCATTCTCCCGTTAGAATTTAATGATACCTTTTTTCATAATTTTTTTGTCTAATAAATCTTTATATGCTTGAACTGAATTTTCAAAGTCATAATAATCAGAAATAAAGTCTTTTATTTTAATGCTTCCATCTTTCATCCATTCATAAACTTGTTCAGATGCTTCACCTTCTTCAATTTTACGAGGCATTTGTTGATAGATTACTCTCCAGTTGTATGGTGCTTTGCTAAAGTCGATTGTAATTTCTTCTTTTTCAGGAACTCCATAACATAACACTGCTCCACGGTCACAAATAAGTGACATTGCTTGATTTACAACAAATGGTAATCCGACAGCATCTAATACAAAGTCAACACCATCAGGGAATATTTTACGAACTTCTGTATCGATATTTTGTGATTTAGAGTTGATTGTATATGTTGCACCCATTTCTTTTGCAAGTTTAAGTTTTTCATCTACAATATCAACAGCTATAATATCTTTTATTCCACATAAGTTTAAAAACTTAATATAAGTTAATCCAACTGGACCACATCCAAATACTACTATTGAATTTTCTGGTTTAACTCCAAAAAATCTAATACTACTAAGCACTTCTCTAAATGTGATTATCATTGTTGCATCCACTGGGTCAATGCCTGCTGGAATTACTGTTTGAGCAAATGCACAATCAGGTGCTTCTCCTTCTGGATATGCTACTGGGTCATGAACAACGGCATATTCACTGATTGCTCCCCATCCAGAATTTATATCTCCAATTGGGTCTACAAATGGTAAAAATACTTTATCGCCAATTTTAAAAGTTTTTACATCACTACCAACTTCTACAACTTCACCAACACCTTCGTGTCCAAGCATAATTGGATATACTTCTTCAGGAAATCCTTTAAATGTTTTGTGAATTAATTTTACATCTGTTCCACACATTCCACAAGCAATTGTTTTAACTAGTGCTTGTTGTGGTGTAATAGCTGGTTTTTCTACTTCTACAATTTTCAAATCTCCTGATTTTTCTACTAACAAAGTTTTCATTGAGTTTATTCTCCCTTTTTCTAATAAAGTTCAAGATAGGAAACAACTACTCTTTAGAATAGTGATTTCCTATTAAATTTGTATGGTAACATCCAACTCCACCTGATCACTAATAAACTTATGGCTAATAAGATATTCTGAGGTGAATACATAATTAGAGTACCAGTATATAGGAGCATACGTAGTTACCATAATATAGGAGCATACGTAGTTACCATACAAAGTTATATTGTGTGTTCAGTACGTTCAATAAATTCCTGTTGTGCTTTTTCGCCCATTTCAACAAAGTAAGCACTATATCCAGTTACACGTACGCATAAACTTCTATATTTATCTGGATCTTTTAAAGCAGCTTTTAGTGTTTGAGCATCAATAACATTGATTTGTAGTTGCATTCCACCGTTTTGCATATAAGTTTTAAACAATGCAGCTAGTGTATCAACGCCAGCTTCACCAGCAATTGCAGATGGGTGTAGTCTTAAATTTAGAGGCCCTCCAGTGATATATTCAAATGGTACATGACTTAAAGAGTTTAACATTGCTGTAACTCCTGCTAAATCGCTTCCATCTGCTGGAGATTGATTTTCACTTAGTGGGTCTTTTTGGAACCTTCCATCAGGGGTTGCTCCAACTTGTTCTCCCATTAAAGTAAATGCTCTATCTGTTGAATATGTTGCCCACATTTGATACAAATATTCTGGCCCATTAAACTTATCTACTGCCCTTATAAATATATCTGTTAAGATTTTTGCGTACTTATCAACTTCTTCAATATCGTTACCAAATTTAGCATATTTATTTTTAAATTTCAACTGCCAATCTTCATAGCCAACATAATTTTTTCTTAACATTTCAGCCAGTTCAGACAACGTTAATTCTTTTTTGTTAAATACTACTTCTTCGATAACATATAAAGAGTTGATAACGGAAGCTAATCCACTTCCTTGTGTTACTATTTTGTGATATTTAGTTCCACCTTCTGTCCAAGTTACAGCATTTTCAATAGTCCCTTTTAGGAAACAATCTTCAAATCGCATCTTTCCAAAAGTGTATTTTCTTTCAATTTCTAAATCGCTTTCAAATCCTTTTCGGAACTCTCCAATTAGATAAGTGAATTGTTCTTCATAGACATCTAAAAACTCTTGCATTGTCTTAATTTCATCCAGTGGTTTTGTTTTAATTCCGTAATATGGCCCCATCATAAGTCCCATCATTCGGTCCTCAAGCGAAAACTGACATGCTCTTTCTTCGCCTGCTTTTTTTGGTTCCATTGGATAATCTCCACGGTTTAAAGCAAGCTCTAAAGGTTTAGCCATGTTCATCCACAGCTGTCTTAGACTTCCTTCATGCCCAGGAATATTTGGGTCATTACAACCCCAAAAACCATAATCATAAACTTCTGGAGAATCAACATTAAAATATTTTAATGCAGGGATCATAGTGTCATCATTATAAACAACTACTGTCGCATTGCTTTTCATAGCACTACAACAAAGTTTCCAAAAATCTTCATTAATTCCATCATGATAGCGTACAATCATAAATGGATTTCTTAGTTTCATATCGTTTGCAACTTCTACCATCATATATGATAAATCACATACTGCTGAAGTTCCATCAGCATTTAATCCTCCAACTGTAAGGTAGTTCGGATCATCAAACGCTAATTCTAAAGTATCCGTTGTTCCAGATGTATCATCAGACATATGGTCTGTTTGCTCCATAAATTCATTGTTTCTATAGAAGAACTCTGCTATTATATTTAGGGCCTCATCTCTATTAATTCGACCAGCTTTAATGTCAGCTTCATATAGTGGTTGCAAATATTTATCCATACGACTAAAGTTTAAAACTCCACAACCAGCAATTTTTTGTGATACTAAAGTATTTAGCCATATCATCTGAACTGCTTGACGGAAAGTCTTTGGTGGATTTTCGCTAATTTCATATAAATCATCTGAAATATCTTTTTTTCCAGCTTCCATTGCACTAGCTGCATATCGTTTGGTAAACATAGTCAAAGCATCAATACAAATCATAATACCTTGCAAAAATTCTTTTTGCTTATCATTACAACTTTTTTGTAGTCTATCAATGGCTTTTTGTTTTATGCCTTTGTAACCAAGGCTTATCATATCTTCATAATCCAAACCAAGATGACCAAAGCTTGTAAACCAATATGGCCTACACTTTAACCATGCGTTGTTATAATAAAATAAAACTATCTTATGGCGTTCTTCAAGTGACATATCCCACCAGCGATGATATTCTTTAAGAATTTCTTCGACTTCTTTTTCGTCAGGAATACGCATTGCAACTCTACCCATAATTTGCATGTCATTATCAATAATGACAGAGATATTTTTTAAAATATGCTCTAGAGTATGTCCGTATCTTACAGCATCACTTTCATGCTCAAATAAGGTTTCACTTTCAAAAGTATATTTAATCCTTTCCATAGAGGTTTCTCTATTATCTCTTTTAAACAGATTGGCTATTTTATTTTGTAATAGTTCACTTAACAACACTTTGCCTCCCTTATCAATATCTTCCACTAGAAAATGGACTATCTCGTAGTCCTTATCAAATCTTCTAATTGCTTAATGTGTATTTCACTTGGAGCTTCAAACACTTCTTGAATTATACCTGCAGAGCTTGCCTTGTTTTCGCCCATATTATGATAGGGCAATAGTTTTATCTCTGTAACATTTTCATACCCTTGTAACAGAGCCATCATATCTATAATATTTTCTAAACTGTCATTAATATCTTTAATTAGTGGAACCCTAATGTGCATTTCAATTCCCCTAGATAATAATTTCTTTAAATTATCTAGAATAAGTTCATTTGAAACTCCTGTAAATTTCATATGAGTTTTATTATCCATAGATTTTATATCAAAAAGTATAAGATCTACAAAAGGTAGTACTTGTTCAAACTTATCAAAAGAAACGTTTCCTGCTGTATCTAAAGCAGTATGTATTTCTTTTTGTTTAGCTAAACGAAATACTTCTTTTATGAAGTCTACCTGCAACATTGCTTCTCCGCCAGAGATTGTTATTCCACCATTTGAGTTTTCATAAAACAACTTATCTTTTTCAACTATTTTTATAATTTCTTCGGGTGTTTTTTCTTCACCAACTATACTTAATGCACTAAAATAACATTGGTCTATACATTTTCCACACATTTTACATTCTGAACTTTTATTCCTACTATCAATCGGAATATTTTGTTCGCAAACACTATTACATCTATTGCATAAAGTACATTTTTCTTTATTAAATAATATTTGTGGTTGTTTTTTAAATGACTCTGGATTATGACACCATTTACATCGTAAATTACAACCTTTTGTGAAAACTGTTGTACGAATTCCAGGCCCATCATTTACACTAAATCTTTGAATATTAAAAATATTTCCTTTTATTTGACCCATATCAACTTCTCCCCTCAAGTTGTTGTAATGTCATGACATTATTTTATATTAAGTCATCAACATTGTCAATTAAAGTTATTGAACTTTATATTTTTTATATCTTTTATACAACATGCTAAATTGCTTTTACATATTATTCATAATAGTATTAATATCATAACCATAAAATGTAATCAATTTATAAAAATATTTTATATAATACTTTACCTATAAATACCAAATGTAACATACAAATTTATGATATAATAATTTTCAGTAAGAAAAAAGACTATATTTTTTATAATTGATAGCAAAAAAAATGTTATTAAAGACTAGTTTATTATCTCAACAATTCAAGCAAGGGAGGAAATTTAAAATGCCAAGCAAAAAATTTATTGATAAAACAATTCCAATCCCCATGTTTTATCAATTAAAGCAAATTTTACTTACGGACATTAGAAATGGAGTTTATAAAACTGGAGATATGATTCCTACTGAAGCTGAATTAAGCATAATGTATGATATTAGTAGAAGTACTGTTAGACAGGCAATTTTAGAACTTGTTCACGAAGGATATTTAAATAGGGCAAAAGGAAAAGGTACTTTTGTGGCTGAAGATAAATTAATGCATAATTTTATTCAAAAAATTGAAAGCTTTCAAGATGAGATGCAAAGATTGGGAGTAACTCCAAGTACAGAAGTAATTGCTCTTGAATGCATCAACGCTTCAACTGAAATATCAAGCATATTACAAATTCCAAAAGGAGACAAAATAATTTTTTTGCATAGAAAACGCCTAGTAAATAATGAACCTGTTGTATTAATAGAAACATATTTACCTTTTGAGAAATGTAAATTTATCTTAGATTACAATTTAGAGAAGGAAGCCTTGTATAAACTTTTATCACAAAATTCTGAAACCGTAATTTGTAAGGTAGAAAGAACAATTGAAGCAAGCATTGCAAATAAATATGATGCAAGACTATTACAAGTGTATAAAGGCCAAGCAATTCATTATTTTAAAACTAAAGGATTTGCGAAAGATAATAGTATAATTGAATATTCTCAAGCAAGATATCGAGGAGACCGAAGTAGTTTTCAAATTTCTATTAGAATTGAACCAACTAATTAATTGAAGTCTAACGTGAATAGGATAAAAGTTATTTAAACGGTTTGAATTGGTAAATCTTGTGAACGTACAACTTGTGTTGGGCAAATATTATTCGCCCAACACATAGAGTAATTAAATATTAATTTCCATACAATTCTCTACTCATCACTTCGTCTTGCACATCTTTATCTAAATTAACAAAAATAGCAGAAAAGCCACTAACACGTACAATTAGATCTGGATAGTTTTGTGGATTTTTTTGAGCATCTTCTAATATACCTTTGTCAACAACCGTAACCATTAAATGGCATCCTCCATTTTCAAAATATGTATCAAACAATGCTTTTATCTTAATTCTTTCTTTGTTAAACATATTTGGAGTAAATTTAATATTTTGAACACTACCACCATGATATTTAGCATCAAATTTTCTGAGTGAATTTAACATAGCGGTAGGGCCATTTTTAGCTGCCCCTGATTGTGGATTGTTAGCTGGATTTAAATACATTCCTCTTAATCTACCGTCTGGGGATGCATCTGTCTTTCTTCCCCACTCAGTATTAGCCTGGTTGTTACTAATTACAATTAAATAATATTGCATTCCGCTGTTTATACCAGTTTGCCTTACTCCTTTAGCCACAAATTCATATAGGTCTTTGGCCAAATCATCCACTTCTTCAAAGTCATTTCCGTACTTATCACATTTTAACAAATGATATCGGATTTGTTCGTATCCTTCAAAATTAGCAATTGCAGCTGTATTAATTTGTTCAAGAGTATATTTTTTATCTTCAAAGACTAGTTTTTTTATTGCATATAAAGAATCCGAAGCATTTATATTGCCGTAAGTTTCATTAGTACCACCTAAATAACGTACTCCACCATCAAGTAGTGCTTTATTTCTATCAAGACAATCATCCATCAAAATACTTGTAAACAAGAAACTAACTTCTTGGTTCATAATTTCATAGCTATATGTTTGACATTTTATAGATAGTTGAATAAAATAATCTAGGAATGTTTTATATCCTTCGTAAAATGTTTCAAAATCAGTATAACTATTTAATGGAGGGATTTTACAATCACCAGCTTTGTATAATCCATCAAAAGTATCGATACCTTCGTTCATATAAATATTTAAAATTTTAAGTAAATTAATAAGAACATTTGGGGTGCCAACACTTTGGCCTTGTATAACAAATTCCGTACATCCAAAAGGTACATATTGTTCGGCTGCTTGTTGGTCAACTCTCATTCCATACATTAGAGCAGGAACATTTACATCATCATTATACAGTGTTGGATAAGTAGCACCAGTTCCCAAACTCTCATACGCTAAGTTTATAATGTCTTGTGGAGTATCTTTATTAAATCTCAAAGTAAACTGGGGTTCAACATATTTGCAATCCATAGTAACTTTTATTGCTATTCTTGCAAATACGTCTGCTTCATTGGGATTTTTTCTGCCATACCCTCCTACAATTATTCTTCCGTTTACAGTTGTCCTACGATTTTCAATAAGAGTCCAAAACGATTTTAAGTAGTTGTATGCATCCTCCTCGGTAATAGTACCTGTTTTCAAGTCATTTACCAAATAAACTCCTAGGTAATCATCTAATCGTCCATAGTTGATAACTCCAGCCAATAGAGCATATACCCATATTAATTGCAAAGACTGGTGGAATGTCTCAGGTTTATCATTTAAAATAACAAGTAAATCTTCTTTCATCATTAATAATTCTTTGCATCGATTTTCATCCTTTTGTATAAGTTGTTTATCTATTTGAGCAACTAAACTTATTATGCAATTTTGTAATAAATTAAGAGACTTAATAGAGCATTCATAAAATTTAGAGTTACCATTTTTCTTTGTTTTTTCTAGAATTAAATTTTTTAATCCATCAATACCATTGTCTAATAATTTAGGATAATCAAGCATCATACCACTAAGCCTTGCTGTTGCCATAAGAGGATAGTTACAATCAATAAAAGGTCCAATTGTAGTTTCAGTTAAAATATCTTTGCAATATTTTGCTTTTGTATCGTGCTCTTTCCAATAGTCATATAAATAGTCAATCCTTTGAATTTGCTCGTTGTTTATACACTGTTCTTTTAGTTTCTCTAGTTTTTGGAATACACAAAAATGACCTACACCACCCAAAGATGTTACACAACCAAATCCAATTGGTAAAAAGTCCATTCTTCCTGCTATTAAGTCATTATCTTGTATGTTTCTAAATAGTGCTGGATAGAGAGTTTCTAAACAGTTTATTTCTCTTTCTTCTTTGGTCAAATGTAAGGAAGCTTTATGTGTTTTAGAAAAATATTCCATTATTATAAGTTGTTCTTCAATTGTTTTTTCAGGAGGTAATTTTTTGCTTACCTCAACATTTTGTGCTCCGTTTAATTTAAAATTTGACATGTTGCACCCTCCGTTTAAATTGTGATATATATTTATAGGGATGAACAATGTTCATCCCTTAATATTTTATGATAAAAGAAAAAAATTTTGAGTTTTTTCTCATTATCTATGCAATTTTATGTGACTTGAGTTTTTTTAGCAATATTGTAATTAAAGCTGTTACTATTGTTCCTGCAAGCATACACCCTAAACCTATAAAAGGATGGTTCACTACTCCTAGTAACAATACAATAGGTCCTCCATGGGCCACAGTATTAGTGATTTCAAACATAAACCCTAGTGTACATGCAACAGCACTACCTATCATATTAGCTGGAATAACAACTAGTGGGTCTGCTGCTGCAAAAGGAATAGCTCCTTCTGAGATACCAACTAATCCCATTGCTAGAGCTGCTTTACCGTTAGCTACTTCTTCATCATCATAAAGACCCATCTTTTTGCTTAGGAATGTAGCTAGTGCCATTCCCAGTGGAGCCACAGGGATTGCCATTGCTTGTGCACCCATAAATTCATATTGTCCTTGGCCAATTAAAAATATAAATACTAATCCAATAAATAATGTACCACTAACAGGCAAAATCATAATTGGCATTAAGGGTTGTATTGCATCAGATACTTTAAATTTCTTTAAATATTTAATAAAGTATCCAACCAAAAATCCGGCTATAATTGCCCCAATAAACCCTGTACCAGCTTCAGCTCCATAAAATGAACCATTATTTGCAATCCATCCACCAATCATACCTGGTGCAAGAGCTGGTCTATCTCCAATAGCATACGCAATATATCCAGCTAAAATAGGTATCATCAGCGTAAATCCAACTGAACCTATATTTAATATTTGGTTCCAAAAACTACCTTCAGGGATTACTAAACCAGCAGGAGTAGGTTTACCACCAATAGCTAGTGAAATAGCAATTAACAACCCACCAATTACTACAAAAGGAACCATAAATGAAACACCATTCATTAAGGCGGTATAAAATTGAGATTTTCCTTTTGTCTTAGTATTTTTACTAGAAACACCATTTTTCGAGTCTGATTGATAAACTGGTGTAGCATCACTTAATCCTGCTTCAATTAAACCTTTTGGATTATCAATGCCTTCTTTAACACCTGCAAATACAACTTTTTTGCCTGCAAATCTATCAAGCTCAACTTGTTTATCACTTGCAATGATAATTGCTTTAGCTTTTTCAATTTCTTCTTTGGTTGGACTATTTTCCACACCTATGGAGCCGTTTGTTTCAACTTTAATTTCATACCCCATATTGATGGCTTCTTTAACTAGTGATTTAGCTGCCAAATAAGTATGTGCAACACCAACTGGACATCCAGTTACACCTATTAAAAACCCTTTATTACCTACATTGTTTAAACTTACACTTTCTTGTGTTAATAAATCGATAATTTCAGATGTACTATTAGCATTAATTAAATTAGGTATTACACCATCTTCAATCAATTTTCCAGTTATATCTGCTAATACATTTACATGTTCATTAACAGCATTTGCAGGCATGGCAATTAAAAATATAAGATAGCTTTTGTTTTCTCCAAATACAATACCCTCTTTTGATATACCAATAGCTACTGCAGGTTTTAATACACTTGAAGATTTGGCATGTGGCATTGCAAGCCCATCTTCGAGCTCCGTACTAACTTGTTCTTCCCTCTTTAATACATCGGCAACATATTCCTCAATGTTATCAATAGCATTTTCTTGTTTTAACAACAAGGCAAGCTCTTTAATACAATCTATCTTGTTGGTGCTTTTTAAAGACAGACTAATTAAATGTTCATTTAGCATTTCTTTCATAGTACTCCCCCATTTGTTGATTTTATAAGCTAGTTACAATCTTCTAGAGTGCAAGCAACTTACTTAAATTTATATGCCTAGCTTATATGTTTTAAAACAAGATATACGCAACTA